>CBDUCN010000064.1:0-18890 GCA_965365655.1 uncultured Gammaproteobacteria bacterium
CTTACGTCCTGCGCGTCCGTGCGCCGCGCGTCGATGTCGGAATCGACGGCAGCGCATCAGTCCCCCTCCAGGTGCTCCACGCGAATCCGCGTCACCCTGCCCTCGATGCACTCCAGCGCCTCGACGCGGGCCAGCGCCTCGTTCATCTGGCGCTCGCGCACGGTGTGGGTGAGCATCACCAGCTTCGCCTTCGGGCTGCCGCGCGGCGGCTCGGGCTGCACCACGGCCTCGATGCTGATGCCGGCGTCGCCGAACGCGGTCGCGATCTCGCCGAGCGCGCCGGGCTGGTCGGCGGCGACCATGCGCAGGTAGTACGCGGTCTCGCACTCCTCGATCGGCAGCGCCGGCAGCTCGGCGAGGCGCCCGGGCTGGAACGCGAGGTGCGGCACCCGGTTCTCCGGGTCCGAGGTCAGCGTGCGCACGACGTCCACGAGATCCGCGACCACCGCCGACGCGGTGGGCTCGGCGCCCGCGCCGGCGCCGTAGTGCAGCGTCGGGCCCACGGCGTCGCCGCACACCAGCACCGCGTTCATCACGCCGTGCACGCTCGCGATGAGCCGCCGCTCCGGGATCAGCGTCGGGTGCACGCGCATCTCGATGCCGTCCTCGCGCCGGCGCGCGATGCCGAGGTGCTTGATCGTGTAGCCCAGCTCGGCGGCGTAGTGCACGTCCTCGGGCGTCACCTTCGTGATGCCCTCGGTGTACACCTTGTCGAACTCGAGCGGCTTGCCGAACGCGATCGCCGACAGGATGCACAGCTTGTGCGCGGCGTCGATTCCCTCGACGTCGAACGTGGGGTCGGCCTCGGCGTACCCGAGCGCCTGCGCCTCGGCCAGCACCTCGTCGAAGGCGCGGCCCTTGTCGCGCATCTCGGTGAGGATGAAGTTGCCGGTGCCGTTGATGATCCCGGCCAGCCACTCGATGCGATTGCCGGCGAGCCCCTCGCGCAGCGTCTTGATGATCGGGATGCCGCCGGCCACCGCGCTCTCGAAGGCCACCATCACGCCGCGCTGCGTCGCGCGGGCGAAGATCTCGTTGCCGTGCAGCGCGATCAGCGCCTTGTTCGCGGTGACCACGTGCTTGCCCAGCTCGATGGCCTCCAGCACCAGCTCGCGGGCGGGCTCGATGCCGCCCATCAGCTCGACCACCACCTCCACGTCGGGGTTGCGCACCACCTCGCGGGCGTCGCGGGTGAGCGCGATGCCCGCGGTGTCGCAGATGCGCGCCTTGGCCGTATCGCGCGCCGCCGCCTGCACGACCTGGATGCCGCGCCCGGCGCGGCCCACGATCTCCTCCTCGTTACGGCGCAGCACGTTGACCGTGCCGCCGCCCACCGTGCCGAGCCCGATCAGGCCCACCCGTACGGGGTTCACGTCGCGCGCTCCTCGGTGACCGCCGGCGCGACGCCCGACGCGGCGCGCAGCATGCGGCGGATGCCGCGCACCGCCTGGCGGGTGCGATGCTCGTTCTCGATCAGCGCGAAGCGCACGTGGTCGTCGCCGTACTGGCCGAAGCCGATGCCCGGCGACACCGCGACCTTCGCGTGCTCGATCAGGTGCTTGGAGAACTCCAGCGATCCCATGTGCCGGAACGGCTCCGGAATCGGCGCCCACACGAACATCGTGCCCTTCGGCCTGTCGACCGCCCAGCCCGCGGCGTTCAGCCCGTCGCACAGCACGTCGCGGCGGCTCGCGTAGGTGTCGCGGATCTCGGCCACGCAGTCCTGCGGTCCTTCCAGCGCCGCGATCGCCGCGACCTGGATCGGCGTGAACATGCCGTAGTCGAGGTAGGACTTGATGCGCGCCAGCGCACCCACGAGGTCCGGGTTGCCCACCATGAAGCCGACCCGCCATCCGGGCATGTTGTAGCTCTTCGACAGCGAGAAGAACTCCACGCAGCAGTCCTTCGCCCCGGGCACCTGCAGGATGGACGGCGCGCGGTAGCCGTCGAACACGATGTCGGCGTACGCGAGATCGTGCACCACCCAGATGCCGTGCTTGCGCGCAACAGCCACCACGCGCTCGAAGAAGTCGAGCTCCACGCACTGGCAGGTCGGGTTGGCCGGGAAGTTCAGCACCAGCATCTTGGGCCGCGGCCAGATCTCCTCGATCGCGCGCGTGAGCTCGGCGAAGAAGTCCACGCCCGGCACCAGCTTCACGTGGCGGATGTCGGCGCCGGCGATCACCATGCCGTAGGGGTGGATGGGATAGCTGGGGTTGGGCACCAGCACCACGTCGCCCTGGCCCACGGTGGCCATCGCGAGGTGCGCGAGCCCCTCCTTGGAGCCGATGGTGACGATCGCCTCGCTCTCGACGTCGAGCTCCACGCCGTAGCGCTCCGCGTACCAGCGGCAGATCGCGCGGCGAAGGCGCGGGATCCCGCGCGACGCGGAGTAGCGGTGGGTGTGCTGGCGGCGCGCCACCTCGACGAGCTTGTCCACGATGTGCTGCGGCGTGGGACGCTCCGGGTTGCCCATGCCGAAGTCGATGATGTCCTCGCCGCGCGCCCGCGCCGCTGCCTTCAGCTCGTTGACGATGTTGAACACGTACGGCGGGAGCCGCTCGATACGCGGGAAATTCGCCTTCACGGGAGCGCCGGAACCCAGGAAAAAAGGGGCGCGAGCATAACGAATGGGGGTGCCGCCAGGCAAACGGCCCGCGCGTCGCGGGCACCTCCGGGCACGGCGGTATAGTTCGCCCGGGGCGCCCCGCGGGCGTTCCCGCTTCCCCTCCGCAGCACGGCGTCACGACCCCATGAGCACCTCCCTGGAGACCGCCACCGAACACCTGCTGAGCCCCGGCGACCTCGACGAGCGGTCGCTGGCCCGCACGCTGGACATGCTGCTCGCGCACGAGGTGGACCTCGCGGACCTGTACTTCCAGGCCACCCGCTCGGAGTCGTGGGTGCTCGAGGACGGCATCGTCAAGGAGGGCAGCCACAGCATCGAGCAGGGGGTCGGGGTGCGCGCGGTGAGCGGCGAGAAGACCGGCTTCGCGTACTCAGACGAGATCGTCGCGCCCGCGCTCACCGACGCCGCGCGGGCGGCGCGGGCGATCGCCCACGGCGGCGCGTCGGGCGCGGTGCAGGTGTTCCGCCGCGGCGCGGGCCAGGGCGGCGGCCACGACCTCTACCGCCCGCTGGACCCACTGGACTCGCTGGACGAGCGCGCCCGCATCGAGCTGCTGCAGGCGGTGGACGCCGAGGCCCGCCGCCAGGACCCGCGGGTGAGCCAGGTCATCGTCAGCCTCGCCGGGGAGATCGACCGCGTGCTGGTGGCCGCCAGCGACGGCACCCTCGCCAGCGACGTGCGCCCGCTGGTGCGCCTGAACGTCAGCGTGATCGCCGACGACGGCAAGGGCCGCCGCGAGTCGGCGTCCAGCGGCGGCGGCGGGCGCTTCGGCTACGCGTGGTTCCTGGACGAGGATCGTGCCCTCGGCTACGCGCGCGAGGCGGTGCGCCAGGCGCTGGTGAACCTGGACGCGGTCGCGGCGCCGGCCGGCACCATGACCGTGGTGCTGGGGTCGGGCTGGCCGGGCGTGCTGCTGCACGAGGCCATTGGCCACGGGCTGGAGGGCGACTTCAACCGCAAGGGCAGCTCCGCGTTCTCCGGGCGCATCGGCGAGAAAGTGGCCAGCGAGCTGTGCACCGTGGTCGACGACGGCACCCTGGCCGACCGCCGCGGCTCGCTGAACGTGGACGACGAGGGCACGCCCACGTCATGCACGACGCTGATCGAGAACGGGCGCCTGAAGGGATACATGCAGGACAAGATGAACGCGCGTCTGATGAACGTGTCCCCCACCGGGAACGGCCGGCGCGAGTCCTACGCCCACCTGCCGATGCCGCGCATGACCAACACCTACATGCTCGCGGGCCCGCACGCGCGCGACGAGATCATCGCGTCGGTGGACAAGGGGCTGTACGCGGTGAACTTCGGCGGCGGCCAGGTGGACATCACGTCCGGGCGCTTCGTGTTCTCGGCCAGCGAGGCATACCTGATCGAGAACGGGAAGGTCACGGCCCCGGTGAAGGGCGCGACGCTCATCGGCAACGGCCCGGAGGTGCTCGGCCGCGTGTCGATGGTCGGCGACGACCTCGAGCTGGACTCCGGCGTCGGTACCTGCGGCAAGGAGGGCCAGAGCGTGCCGGTCGGCGTCGGGCAGCCGACGCTGCGGATCGACGGGCTGACGGTGGGCGGGACCAGCGTCGGCTGAAAGGTTGTCAGTCGTTTCTCACCGCCGCTCGCGAGCCAGCAGCAGCCACGCGTAGGCGACCACCTCGAGCAGCAGCGCGACTCCGAACGCGGCCCGGTAGCCGTCGGGCAGGTAGCTGCCGGCGGCCGCGGCGGGGAAGCGCTCGATGATCGCGCCCATGCCCCACTGCGCGGCGAAGGCGCCGCCGAACGCGAACACGTTGAGCCCGGTGACCACGCGGCCCGCGAGGGCGCGCGGGAAGGCCTGCGTCAGGTGGGCGTAGAACAGGATGCCGCAGGTTCCGAAGTAGCCGAACGCGATCCACAGCCAGGTCGCGACGGCCGGCGGCGCGAACACGATGCCGGCCTGGGTGAGCACGAACGCGGCGATCAGCGCGGTGGCGACGGTGAGCGTGCTCACGCCGCGGCGCCCGAGGCGCTCGGCGATCGCACCCAGGGTGAAGAAGCCGGCCACCATCGCCATCGCGATCCACAGCAGGTGCGCCGCCGCGGCGTCGCGATCCATGCCCGCGACGTCGATGAACCACGGGCCCGCCCACAGCCCCTGCATCGACAGGAACGCGGCCTGGTTCAGCGTGCTGATCGGCACCACGCGCCAGAACGCACGGCTCGCGAACACCTGCCCCACGCCGGCCAGCGCCTCGGCGAACCCCTCCCCCGGCGCGCCGCGCGCCTCCTCGGGTCGACGCGGCACGACCGTGAACAGCACCACCGCGGCGGTGCCCGACAGCGCCGCGAAGCCCGCGAACACGCCGCGCCAGTCGGTGATCCCTAGCAGCATCTCCACCGGCGCGGTCGCGGACAGCGCACCGAGGCCGCCGGCGGTCATGATGCAGCCGTTCGCGAACGGCAGCCGCTCGGGCGCGAACCACAGCGTGTTGGCCTTGAACGAGGCCATCAGGCACGCCGACACCCCGAGCCCGATCAGCGCGCGCCCGACGGTGAGCCCGGGCAGGCCGTCGCTGGCGGCGAACACCGCGCTGCCCGCCGCGGCGACGAGCAGCAGCGCGGACTCCACCCGCCGCGGGCCGTAGCGGTCCAGCAGCACGCCCAGCGGGAGCTGGAACGCGGCAAAGGTCAGGAAGTAGACGCTGGTCAGCAGCCCCAGCGCCTCCGCGCTGAGCCCCAGCTCCGAGACCAGGTCCGGCGCGATCACCGCGTTGACGTTGCGCGCGAGGTAGCTGAAGTAGTAGCCCAGCGCGAACGGCAGGAACACCCGCAGCGCGGTCGCGGTCCCCACCGGGGGGTGGCGGGTGCTGCCGGCGGTCATCTGACGCAGCGGCGCGATGCGCGCACGGGTCGCGGCGCCGCGGCGACGGACGCGCTCAGCCCGCCGCCATCTCCCGCGCGTCCACGAAGTGCCCGGCGATGCCGGCAGCGGCCGCCATCGCGGGGCTCACGAGGTGGGTGCGCCCGCCGGGGCCCTGGCGCCCCTCGAAGTTGCGGTTCGACGTCGCCGCGCAGCGCTCGCCCGGCGACAGCCGGTCGTCGTTCATCGCGAGGCACATCGAGCAGCCCGGCTCGCGCCACTCGAAGCCCGCGTCCAGGAACACCCGGTCCAGGCCCTCGTCCTCGGCCTGCTTCTTCACGAGCCCCGAGCCGGGCACCACCATCGCGAGCTTGACGCCGGACGCGAGCCGGCGCCCGCGCACGACGGCCGCGGCGGCGCGCAGGTCCTCGATGCGCCCGTTGGTGCACGAGCCGATGAACACCTTGTCGACGGGGATGTCGGTGATCGCGGTGCCGGGCGCGAGGTCCATGTAGCTCAGCGCGCGCTCGAGGAAGCGCCGGCGCACCGGATCCGCCTCGTCGGCCGGGTCCGGCACCCGGCCGTCCACCGGCGCGGTGAGCTCCGGCGAGGTGCCCCAGGTCACCTGCGGGACGATGCTGGCCGCGTCGATCTCGAGCACGCTGTCGAACACCGCGCCGTCGTCGCTCACCAGGTCCCGCCACGCCTCCACCGCGCGATCCCACAGCTCGCCCTTCGGCGCGAAGGGCCGCCCGCGCACGTACTCGATCGTGGTCTCGTCCACCGCGACCATGCCGTTGCGCGCGCCGAACTCGATGGTCATGTTGCACAAGGTCATGCGCCCTTCCATCGACAGCGCGCGCACGGCGTCGCCCGCGTACTCGATCGCGTGGCCGGTGCCGGCCGCGGTGCCGTAGCGCCCGATCATCGCCAGCGCCATGTCCTTGGCGGTGACCCCGGGGCCGGTCGCGCCGCTGAACACGACCTGCATGTTCTTCATCTTCGACTGCACCAGGCACTGCGTGGCCAGCACGTGCTCCACCTCGCTGGTGCCGATGCCCATCGCGAGACACGCGAGCGCGCCGTGGGTGGAGGTGTGCGAATCGCCGCACACCACCGTCATGCCCGGCAGGGTCGCACCCTGCTCGGGGCCGATGATGTGCACGATGCCCTGGCGCCGGTCGTTCATCTTGAACTGCACCACGCCGTGCGCGTCGCAGTTCGCATCCAGGGTGTCCACCTGCAGCTTCGCGATCGGGTCCTGGATGGGCCCGCTGCGATCCGTGGTGGGCACGTTGTGATCGGACACCGCGAGGTTCGCGTCCACCCGCCACAGCTTGCGCCCGGCCAGCTTCAGCCCCTCGAAGGGCTGCGGCGTGGTCACCTCGTGCAGCAGGTGGCGGTCGATGTAGAGCAGCGACGCGCCGCCCTCGTCGGCACGGACCACGTGGGCGTTCCACAGCTTGTCGTAGAGGGTCTGGGCGGGCATGTCGGGGCGCTCTCGCGGCGTGCTTCGGGGAGGGGCCGGATTCTAGCGCAGTGCGTCGCGCGGGGAGGCCCGATGGATGCCGGCACATCGCGGTGCCGCACGCCGGCCGGCGAAGGACGACGTCGCTCGCCGGCCCGTCAGCGCGCGTCCGCCCGCACCGCCAGCGCGACCACGCCGCCGAGCGCCGCGGCGCCCGCGGCCGCGAGCCAGGTCGCCTCCGCGCCCGCCGACGCCCACAGCCAGCCGGCGGCGGCGCTGCCCGCGGCGCCGCCCGCGCCGAAGCTGAGCGAGCTGTACAGCGCCTGGCCGCGGCCCTGGCGGCCGCCGGAGAACAGGCGGTGCACGAGCGCGATGCCGAGCGCGTGGT
Organism: uncultured Gammaproteobacteria bacterium; assembly: GCA_965365655.1. Lineage (GTDB taxonomy): Bacteria > Pseudomonadota > Gammaproteobacteria > HK1 > HK1 > JBFHNV01. Next base: position 7,319 of record CBDUCN010000064.1, read on the forward strand.
ACGCGCCGAAGCTCACCGCGTGCAGCGCCTGCACCAGCACCAGCACCGGCCAGGTGGGCGGCGCGACGGCCAGCACCAGCCAGCGCGCGGCGGTCAGCGCGAAGCACCCCGCGAACAGCGGCGCCGCGGGCCACGCGGCCAGCAGGCGCGGCATCACCGCGAACAGCGCGACCTCCGCGACGACGCCCAGCGCCCACAACGCGCCGATCGCGTCGCGGGAATGGCCGGCGCCGTCCAGGTAGATCGAGAAGAACACGTAGTACGGGCCGTGGCTCATCTGCATCAGCGCGCATGCGAGCAGGAACGGCGTCACCCGCCGCCACGGCAGCGGCGGCACGGGCTCGCCGCTGCCGGGCCTCGCCCCCGGCTCCGCGGGCGGCTCGCGCAGCGCGAACGCCATCGCCGCCACCGACGCCATCATCGGCGCCACCACCCATGGCAGCGCGAGCGCGCCCTCGCGCTCGAGCAGCATGCCGACGCCGGCGCTCGCGAGCACGAAGCCCACCGAGCCCCAGAGCCGGATCCGCGAGTAGCGCGCCGCGCCGGCGCCCAGGTGCGCGAGCGTCACGGCTTCGAACTGCGGTATCACCGCGGTCCAGAACGTGTTGTAGACGACGATGATCAGCGCGAGCAGCGCCGCGTCCCGGGTCAGCGGGACGAGCGCGAAGCAGGCCGCACCGGCCACCGCGCCGACGCGGATGACGCCCATGCGCCGGCCGCGCCGATCCGCGAGCCAGCCCCACAGGTTCGGCGTCACGATGCGCACCGCCATGCCCAGCGCGACCAGCGCGCCGATGCGCTCGGCGTCCAGCCCGATGCCGGCGAGGTACAGCGACCAGTAGGGCATGAACGCGCCCACGGCCGAGAAGAACAGGAAGTAGAAGCCTGCCAGGCGCACGCCCGGGACGGCGTGCGGGGACTCCGTCATGGCCTGCGGCGGCCGCCCCTCAGGGATCGGCCCGTGGCGGGATCACGGGGGTGTTGGTGCGCACGTCACCGCACTGGGCGCGGTGGCGCAGGTAGTGATCCATCAGCACGATCGCCAGCATCGCCTCGGCGATGGGCGTCGCGCGGATGCCCACGCAGGGGTCGTGCCGCCCGGTGGTCACCACCTCCACCGGCTCGCCGTGCACGTCGACGCTGCGCCCCGGCAGGCGGATGCTGGAGGTGGGCTTGAGCGCGATGCTCGCGACGATGTCCTGGCCCGAGGAGATGCCGCCCAGCGTCCCCCCGGCATGGTTGCTGAGAAAACCCTGCGGCGTGATCTCGTCGCGGTGCTCGGTGCCCTTCTGCTCCACGCTCGCGAAGCCGTCGCCGATCTCCACGCCCTTCACCGCGTTGATGCTCATCAGCGCGTGCGCGATGTCGGCGTCGAGGCGGTCGAACACCGGCTCGCCGAGGCCCGGCGGCACACCGCTCGCGACCACGGTGATGCGCGCGCCGATGGAGTCGCCCTCCTTGCGCAGCGCATCCATGTAGCGCTCGAGCTCCGGCACGCACGCCGCATCCGGGCAGAAGAACGGGTTGCGATCGACCTCGTCCCAGTCGAAGCCCCGCGGGCGCACGGGGCCGAGCTGCGCGAGGTAGCCGCGCACCGCGATGCCGGCGCGCTCGGCCAGCCACTTCTTCGCGATCGCGCCGGCGGCCACCCGCATCGCGGTCTCGCGGGCGGAGGAGCGCCCGCCGCCCCGGTAGTCGCGCAGGCCGTACTTGTGCTGGTAGGTGTAGTCGGCGTGGGCGGGACGGAAGCGGTCCGCGATCTTCGAGTAGTCCTTCGAGCGCTGGTCCACGTTCTCGATCATCAGGTGGATCGGCGTGCCGGTGGTGCGGCCCTCGAACACCCCGGACAGGATGCGCACCTCGTCGGTCTCCCGGCGCTGGGTGGTGTGGCGCGTCTTGCCGGGCCGGCGGCGCTCCAGGTCGCGCTGCAGGTCCGCCGCGTCCAGCGCCAGGCCGGGCGGACAGCCGTCCACGACGCAGCCGATGGCGGGGCCGTGGCTCTCGCCGTACGAGGTGACGCTGAACAGTCGGCCGATGGTGTTTCCGGACATGGCGACGGGGATTGTAGTGCTACCCCCGCGTCAGCGCCTCCGTGGTCTGCACGAGGCGATCCACCAGGGTGCTGATGAACACGCGCTGGAACGCGATCTGGCACGCGTGCGACGCGTTCTGCAGCAGCGCCGCGTTGACCTGGAGCACGCAGGTGGGCTGCAGCGCGGTGACCGACGCGGAGCGCGGGCGGCGGCTCAGGTACGAGATCTCGCCGAAGCACTGGCCGGGGCCCAGCTCGGCGATCGCGAGCGTGCCCTTGCGCACCGCCACGCTGCCCTCGACGATCACGAAGAAGGTCTCGCCGTCCTCGCCCTCGCGCACCAGCTCGGTTCCGGGCGCGACCTCCTCCCAGTGCGCCCAGCGCAGCAGCTCCCACAGCTCCGTTTCGCCGAAGTCGCGAAAGAAGTCGAGGCGCCGGAGCTGGTCCGCGCGGCCTTCCGCGAGCACGCCCTCGAGCGGACGGCGCGCGCCCCCGAGCAGCGCGCTCAGGGCGTTGGCCACCTCCAGCCCGCTCGCCGGGCGCGCGCCCGGGTCCTTCTCCAGCAGCCTCAGCACCAGCGCGTCCAGCTCCCGGGGCAGGTCCGGGCGCAGGCGCGACGGCGGCTCCGGCGCGTCGTCCAGCAGCCGGCGGCTGACCGCGGCGAGCGAGGTGGCGGCGAACGGATGGCGCCCGGTGAGCAGCTGGTAGAGCACCAGCGCGAACGCGAACAGGTCGCTGCGCGGCGTCACGACGTCGTGACGGATCTGCTCCGGCGCCATGTAAAGCGGCGATCCCGCGGCCGCGAACGGCGCGGTGTCGGCCAGCCCGCCCTCGCCCAGCACCGCGATGCCGAAGTCCGACAGCCGCGCCTGCCCGCTCGGATCCAGCAGCACGTTGGCCGGCTTCACGTCGCGGTGGATCACCCCCTTGCCGTGCGCGTAGTGCAGCGCCTCCACGCAGTCCAGCGCCACCGAGAGCACCCGCGCGAGCGGCATCAGGGACCGCGGGCGGCACCACGCCTCGAGGGTGTGGCCGCCGTCCACGTGCTCCATCACGACGTAGAAGCGCTGTCCCTCGCGCCCCGCGTCCAGCACCGGGACGATGTTCGGGTGGCGCAGCAGCCCGCTCGCGCGCACCTCGTTGAAGAACAGCCGCGCGTAGACGTCGCGCTGCGCATCGCTGCCGGGCACGATCAGCTTCACCGCGACCACCGCGCCGCTCAGCCGGTCCTCGGCGCGGTACACGGCCCCGACGGCGCCGCGGCCGATCTCCTCCAGCAGGCGGTACTTGCCGAGGTGCAGGCCGGCGTCGGCACCCGCTGCGGACGGCGCCGGGGACGCCCCGCTCGCGTCGTCCGGGCCGGCCGTCACCGCGCGCGCGCCGCCCGCCGGGTCACGCGTCGGCCGCGAGCTGGTCGCGCGTGAGGACGAACACCCCGTCGCCGCCGCGCTCGAAATCCAGCCACGTGAACGGCAGCTGCGGGAAGGCCGCGTCCACGGCCTCCGCCGCCTCGCCGACCTCGACCACCAGCAGCCCGCCGGGCGCAAGGCGCGGCGCCGCGTCGCGGAGCAGCCGCCGCACCGCATCCAGGCCGTCCGCCCCGGCGCGCAGCGCCAGCCCGGGCTCGTGCGCGTACTCGGGCGGCAGCGACAGGTAGCTGCTCTCGGGGACGTAGGGCGGGTTGCTCACGATCAGGTCGTAGGGGCCGGCGCACGGCGCCAGCAGGTCCCCCTCGATCAGCTGCACGCGGTCCTCCAGCGCGTGCCGGCGCAGGTTGTCCGCCGCCACCGCCAGCGCTTCCGCGGAGACGTCCACCGCGTCCACCCGCGCCTGCGGGAACGCCAGCGCACAGGCCACGGCGATGCAGCCGCTGCCGGTGCCGACGTCCAGGATCCGGGTCACCTGCTCCGGATCCAGGAACGGCTCGAAGCGCCGCTCGATCCACTCCGCGAGCGGCGAACGCGGCACCAGCACGCGCTCGTCGACGTGGAACGGCAGCCCGGCGAACCACGCCTCGCCGGTGAGGTAGGGCAGCGGCTTGCGGCTGCGGATGCGCTCCACCGCCAGCGCGGCGACCTGCTCGCGCTCGACGCGGGTGAGGCGCGCGTCGAGCAGCTCCGGCGCGAGGCCGCCCGGCAGGTGGAGCACGTGCTGCACCAGCGCGAGCGCCTCGCCGGGCGCGTCGGCGGTGCCGTGCCCGAAGTGCAGGCCGTTCTCGTTGAAGCGGCTCGCGCACCAGCGAACCATGTCGGCGACGCTGCGCAGCTCCTTCGCGGCCGCGTCCGCCCCGCGGGCGAGGAGGTCCCTGCCGCTCACGTGCGGCCGGCCGTCGCGGTTCGAGCGGGCACCGGGCTCAGCCTTCGCCGGCGCGCGCGACCGGCCGCGCTGCGCCCGCGCCGTAGCCCGGAAGCGATGCGACGTCGACGGCGTCGAGCTGCTCCGGGTCGAGGAACGTGCGCGCGTAGTCCAGGTAGACCTGCCGGTCGATGAACACCCGGAACAGGTCCGGGTCGATCTTGCCGCCTTCCGCCATGCGGCCGAGGATCGTCAGCGCCTGCGACAGCGGCATGGCCTTCTTGTACGGGCGGTCGCCGGCGGTGAGGGCCTCGAACACGTCCGCGATGGCCATCGCCCGTGCCTGCACCGACATCTGATCGCCCGTCAGGCCGCGCGGATAGCCGCTGCCGTCCATGTGCTCGTGGTGACCGCCGGCGAACTCCGGCACCCGCTCCAGATGCTTCGGGTACGGCAACGACTCGAGCATCGAGATCGTGGCCACGATGTGGTGGTTGATCACGGAGCGCTCCTCCGCGGTCAGGGTGCCGCGCTCGATCGTGAGGTTGTAGACCTCCTCGTCGCTCAGCAGCGGGCGCCGCGCGCCGGCAGCGTCCACCCACTCGCGGCGCGCGATGGTGCGCACGCGCTCCTGATCCGCCTGCGACATGGCCTCGCCGCCGCGGTTGCACTCGGTGAGGAAACGCTGCTCGGCGTCCAGCGCGGCGAGCTCCCGCGCGAGCGCCTCGTCCGCGTCGGCGGCCGTCAGCTCGCCGGCGGCGCGGCGCTCGAGCAGCGACAGCCTGACGTCGCGCCGGATCACCTCGAACCGCGTCGCGACCTCGTGCATGCGGTCGTGAATGGTCTCCAGCTTCACCGACTTGTCCATCACGTGCTCGGGCGTGGTGACCTTTCCGCAGTCGTGCAGCCAGCCGGCGATGCGCAGCTCGTAGCGGTCGTCCTCGTCCATGCGGAACCCCGCCAGCGGGCCGCTGTCGGTGGCCGCCGCCGCGTCCGCCAGCATCATGGTCAGCTCCGGGACGCGCCTGCAGTGGCCGCCGGTGTACGGCGACTTGTCGTCGATCGCGCCGGCGATCAGCTCGATGAACGACTCGAACAGGTGCGCCTGGTCCTCGATGAGCCGCTTGTTGGTGAGCGAGATCGCGGCCAGGGAGGCCAGCGACTCCACGAGCTGCCGGTCGGCCTCGTCGAAGGGGCCCACGTCAGCGCCGACACGCTTGTTGATGAGCTGCAGGACGCCGATCACCTCGTCCTGATGGTTGCGCATCGGCACCGTGAGGAACGAAATGGATCGATAGCCCGTGCGCGCGTCGAAGTCGCGCGTGCCGGAGAAGTCGAAGCCCACCTCGTGGTACGCATCCGGGACGTTCACCGTCTCGCCGCTCACCGCCGCCCACGCGGCCACCATGTGCTGGTTGGGGGCGCCGTCCTCGGTGTACAGGGGCACCGGCGGCAGGTTCACGCTCTGCGCCGACGTGCCGCCCTGGTGCAGGCCCAGGGAGGCGTTCATCAGGATCTCGAAACGCAGCTGGTTCTCGTCGTCGCGGCTGTACAGCGTGCCGCCGTCGGCGTCGGTGAGCTCGCGGGCGCTGCTCAGGATGAGCTGCATCAGCCGCCGGTGGTCCTTCTCCGCCGACAGCGCGATGCCCACCTCGGTGAGCTTGCGCAGGGTGTCTAGCGCGAACCGCTCGCTGTGGCGAGGCGCGGACTCGTTCACGTAACCCTCTGTTCGGGCGGCGATCGAAGGGCCGATCCTATCAGTGCCCCGCCACCTGAGACAGCGACACGCGCGCCGTCGCTCAGGCCGCCGTCGCGCCCGGCCCCGCCACCGCGCTGAACAGCGCGTTGACCCGCCGCACGTGGCCCGCCGGGTCCTCGAGCCTGCCGCCCTCGCTGAGCAGCGCCTGCTCGAAGAACAGCAGTGCCCACTCGCGCGCCCGATCCTCGTCCGGCTCGTCCGCGAAGCAGCGCAGCATCCGGTGCTCCGGGTTCACCTCGAGAATGGGGCGCGCGCCGGCGATGCTCTGCCCGGCCGCCTTGAGCAGGCGCTCGAGGTGACCGCTCATGTCGTGATCCTCGACCACCAGGCAGGCCGGCGACTGGGTGAGGCGCCGGCTCACGCGCACGTCGCGCACCCGCTCGCCCAGCGCCTTCTTGAGCCGCTCCACCACCGCCGCGTGCTCTCCGTCGTCGCGCTCGCTGTCGCCGTCCCCGGCGTCTTCCTCACCGCCGGCCACCGCTTCCAGGTCCGGGTCACCCTTCGCGACCGAGTGGAAGCTCGTTCCCTGGTACTCGCCGAGCGAGTGCACAAGCCACTCGTCGATCTCGTCGGTGAGCAGCAGCACCTCGACGTCCTTGGACTCGAAGATCTCGAGGTGCGGGCTGTTGCGGGCGGTGGCGAAGCTGTCGGCCGTGACGTAGTACACGTGCTTCTGGCCCTCCTTCATGCGCCCGACATAGTCGGACAGCGACACGCACTGCCGCTCGCCCTCGCCGCGGGTGCTCGCGAAGCGCAGCAGGCCGGCGATCGTCTCGCGATTCTTCGCGTCGTCCACGACGCCTTCCTTGAGCACCTTGCCGAAGCTCTTCCAGAAGGTCTCGAACTTCTCCGGCTCGTCCTCGGCCAGGCGGGCGATGAGGTCCAGCACCTTCTTCACGCTGCCCGCGCGGATACCGTCGATCTCCTTGCTCTGCTGCAGGATCTCGCGCGATACGTTCAGCGGCAGGTCGGCGGAGTCGATCACGCCGCGCACGAAGCGCAGGTACGGCGGCATGAGCTGCTCCGCGTCGTCCATGATGAACACGCGGCGCACGTACAGGTTCACGCCGTGGCGGGCGTTGCGGTCCCACAGATCGAACGGTGCGCGGCCGGGGATGTAGAGCAGCGAGGTGTACTCGAGGCGCCCTTCCACCCGGCTGTGCGTCCACGCCAGCGGGTCCTCGAAGTCGTGGGAGACGTGCTTGTAGAACTCGCGGTACTCCTCGTCGGGAATCTCGTTTCGCGACCGGCTCCACAGCGCGGTCGCGGTGTTCACCGTCTCCTGGATCGGGTCGGAGCCGCCGCCCAGCATGCGGATCGGGAACGCGATGTGATCGGAGTACTTCTTGATGATGCCGCGCAGCCGCGCCGCGTCCAGGAACTCGTCCGCGTCTTCCTTGACGTGCAGCACCACCTCGGTGCCGCGGCGCTGCGCGTCCACCGTCTCCACGGTGAACTCCCCGGAGCCGTCGCTCTCCCAGCGCACGCCCTCGCCGGGCGCCGCGCCGGCGCGCCGGCTGGTGACCGTGACCCTGTCGGCGACGATGAACGACGAGTAGAAGCCGACGCCGAACTGGCCGATCAGACGCGCGTCCGCCGCGGCGTCGCCGGTGAGCGCCTCGAAGAACTGCCGCGTGCCGGACTTCGCGATCGTGCCCAGGTGCTCGACGGCCTCTTCGCGGCTCATGCCGATGCCGTTGTCGCGCACCGTGACCGTGCGCGCCTCCTTGTCGCACAGCACCTCGACCGCCAGGTCCCCGTCGCCCTCGTACAGGCCGTCGTCCGACAGCGCCTCGAAGCGCAGCTTGTCGCAGGCGTCGGACGCGTTGGAGACCAGCTCGCGCAGGAAGATCTCGCGGTTGCTGTACAGGGAGTTGATCATCAGGTCCAGCAGCTGCCGGACCTCGGTCTGGAAACCGTGGGTGGTCTTCTCGGTCATGGGGGTACGTCGGCGGAGTCTGGGCCCGGGGGCAGTGTGGGGGCACCGGGGCGGAATTCAACCCCCTGCGGCGCCCGGACCCGCGACGATCGCCCGCCCAGCGGAGCGCGCGGCGCACGGGGCGAGGACGGTGCGTGCCGCCGGATCCCGGCCTACCGCGTGCACCGCGCGGCCGATACCATCCGCGCCCATGGTCGCCGCCGCCCACACCCCGATGATGCAGCAGTACCTGCGCATCAAGGGCGAGCACGCGCAGACGCTGCTGTTCTACCGCATGGGGGACTTCTACGAGCTGTTCTACGACGACGCGCGGCGCGCCGCGGAGCTGCTGGACATCGCGCTGACCGCCCGCGGGCAGTCCGCCGGCGAGCCGATCCCGATGGCCGGCGTGCCGGTGCACTCGGTGGAGGGCTACCTCGCGCGGCTGCTGGCGCTCGGTGAGTCGGTCGCGATCTGCGAGCAGATCGGCGACCCGGCGACCAGCAAGGGCCCGGTGGAGCGCGAGGTCACGCGCATCGTCACGCCGGGCACGGTCACCGACGACGCGCTGCTGGACGAGCGCCGCGAGACGCTGCTGGTGGCCATCGCGCGCGACGGCGACACGGCAGGGATCGCCGGGCTGGAGCTGGCCGCGGGGCGCTTCTTCTGCGAGCAGGTGTCCGCCGGCGACGCGCTGGACGCGGAGCTCGAGCGGCTGCAGCCCGCGGAGGTGCTGCTGTCGGAGGACAGCGCGCTGCCGCCGCGGCTGCGCGACCATCCGGGGGTGCGCAGGCTGCCGCCGTGGCAGTTCGAGGCCCGCCGCGCGCGCGAGACCCTGTGCGCTCACTTCCGCGTCGCGAACCTGGACGGCTTCGGGCTGGCCGCGGCGCCGGTGGGCGTGACCGCCGCCGGCGCCCTGCTCGCGTACGCGCAGGACACCCAGCGCGGCGCGCTGCCCCACGTGTCGGGGCTGCGCGTCGAGGAGCGCGGCGCGACGCTGATCCTCGACGCCGACACGCGCCGCAACCTCGAGATCGCCCGCGCGTTCTCGGGCCACGACGCACACACGCTGTCCGGCGTGATGGACCGCACCGCGACGGCGATGGGCGGGCGGCTGCTGCGGCGCTGGCTCAACCAGCCGCTGCGCGACGTGGCCACGCTGACCGCGCGCCAGCACGTGGTCGGCGAGCTGCTGGACGCGGATTTCCAGGATCTGCGCACCAGCCTGCGGCGCGTGGGCGACCTCGAACGGGTGCTCGCGCGCGTCGCGCTGGGCAGCGCGCGGCCGCGCGACCTCGCCCAGCTCCGCGCGGGCCTCGCGGCGCTGCCGGAGCTGCAGGCGTCGCTCGAGCCCGTGCAGGCGCCGCGCATGCGCGCGCTGCTGGACGCGGCGCCGCCGTTTCCGGACCTGCACGCGCTGCTGGCCGGCGCGCTGGTCGAGAGCCCGCCGGCGCTGCTGCGCGACGGCGGCGTGATCGCGCCGGGCCACGACGCCGCCCTCGACGAGCTGCGGTCGTTGAGCGAGGACAGCGAGCGCTACCTCGCGCAGCTGGAGGTACGCGAGCGCGAGCGCACCGGCATCGGCAACCTGCGCCTCGGCTACAACCGGGTGCACGGCTACTACATCGAGCTCGGCCGCGCGCAGGCCGACAAGGCGCCGGTGGACTACGTGCGCCGGCAGACCCTGAAGAACGCCGAGCGCTACATCACGCCCGAGCTCAAGCGCTTCGAGGACAAGGTGCTGAGCGCCCGCGAGCGCGCGCTGGCGCTCGAGCGCGAGCTGTACGAGGCGCTGCTCGCGACCCTGCGCGAGTCGCTGTCGCCGCTGCAGCGCGCCGCGGCGGCGGTGGCCGAGATGGACGTGCTGGTGAACCTCGCCGAGCGCGCCGAGGCGCTGGACCTGCGGCCGCCCGCGCTCGTGGACAGCCCCGGCATCCACATCCGCGGCGGGCGCCACCCGGTCGTGGAGCAGGCGCTGGACGCGCCGTTCACGCCGAACGACATCGACCTCGACGACGGGCGCCGCATGCTGGTCGTGACCGGCCCGAACATGGGCGGCAAGTCCACGCTGATGCGCCAGACCGCGCTGATCGTGCTGCTCGCCCACACCGGCAGCTTCGTGCCCGCCGAGGAGGCGCGCATCGGGCCGGTGGACCGCATCTTCACCCGCATCGGCGCCGGCGACGACCTCGCGGGCGGACGCTCGACCTTCATGGTGGAGATGACCGAGACCGCGAACATCCTGCGCAACGCGACCGCGCAGAGCCTGGTGCTGCTCGACGAGGTCGGCCGCGGCACCGGCACCTACGACGGCATGTCGCTGGCCTGGGCGGCAGCCGTGGAGCTCGCGACCCGGGTGCGCGCGTTCACGCTGTTCGCGACCCACTACTTCGAGCTCACCGCGCTGCCGGAGCACCACGACGGCATCGCCAACGTGCACCTGGACGTACGCGAGCACGGCACGGACGTGGTGTTCCTGCACCGCGTGCGCGAGGGGCCCGCGAGCCGCAGCTACGGCCTGCAGGTCGCGGCGCTGGCCGGCGTCCCGGGGCACGTGATCGAGCGCGCGCGCAGCGTGCTGGAACGCCTCGAGCGCACCGGCCGCGACCCGGAGCCGCCGCCGGAGCACGACCAGCTCGCGCTGTTCACGCCGCCGGCACCGCCGCGCGCCGACCCGGTGCGCGAGCGCCTCGCCGATCTCGATCCCGACGGCCTCACGCCCCGCGAGGCGCTGGACGCGCTGTACGCGCTGAAGCGGCTGTCCGAGTCGTAGGCTTCGCCGCGCGGAGCAGGGCTCGCGAACGCTCGCGAGCACCCGGGGGTCAACCCGCGAGGATGCGCTCGAACGCGCTGCGGATGCGCGCCGGGATCGGCGTCGGGCGCATGTCGGCGCGGTTCACGAAGACGTGCACGAAGAAGCCGGCCGCCGCGGCCTCGTGCTCGCCGTCGCGGAAGATCCCGACCTCGTAGCGCACGCTGGAGTTGCCCAGGCGGCCGATGCGCAGCCCGGCGTCCACCGTGTCGGGATAGGCCACCGACGCGAAGTAGCGGCAGCCGCTCTCGGCGGTGATCCCGATGACCTCGTCGCGCTCGATGTCCAGGCCGCCCTCGTCGATCAGGTAGCGGTTCACGACCGTGTCGATCCACGAGTAGTAGACGACGTTGTTGACGTGCCCGTAGAGGTCGTTGTCCATCCAGCGCGTCGGGATGGCGAGGAAGTGCGGGTAGTCGGCGCGGGTCGGGCGATCGGACATGGGCGGCTTCGACAGGTGGTGGAGACCGGGATGTTAGTGGCTCGCCCGGGCGCGCGGCGAGCGCGCGAGGGCAGCCGCCGCCGGCGCGCGGGGGCAAGGGCCCGCGACGCCGGGCCGGGGCCGGCCGCCGCTGCCGGCCCGGACGCGCTTCCCCGCCCTGCCGCGTGCGATCCCTACCACCCGCGGAACCCCGGCGTTATCATCGGCCGCGTTTCGCCCCAACGCCGAGCCCGCCATGACCTTCGTCGTCACCGAGCAGTGCATCAAGTGCAAGTACACGGACTGCGTGGAGGTGTGTCCCGTGGACTGCTTCC
>CBDUCN010000065.1:0-18769 GCA_965365655.1 uncultured Gammaproteobacteria bacterium
GTCGGCAAGGAGCGTCGGAGCGAAACCGCGGCCGCAGCAGAGCCCGGAGCAGATATTCAGGGATACCGACCGCGCGTCGCAGCGGGCCGGCGGCACGCGTCGGGTGCAGGTACGCTCCGGCGCCGCATCGAACGCAGGGGAAGGACATGAGACCGAGGAAGAACGTGCCGGCGGCGGCAGCGCTGGCCGTCGGCGTCGCGGCAACGGGCGCGGCGCACACGCTGGAGCTCGGCGACGGCGTCGATCTCGACACCACCGCGACCGCCGTCGTCCAGCACGGCAGCTTCGACGCGAGCGCCGTCGACGACGCCACCCGCGCGGTGGCGACGACCGATGTCGGTCTCGGCATCGACCTGAGCGAACGCGACCGGCTGTTCACGGCCCTGAGCGTCGCGACCGGCAACGGCCTGAATGCGATCGTGCCGTTCGCCGCGACGCCCTATGCCGACGATCTCGAGGACGATCTGCGCGACATCGGCGGGCGCGGGCGCTCGTGGCTGCTCGAGGCCTGGTACCGGCGCGGCTTCGCGCTGTCCTCCGAGGTCGGCGGTGCGGTGACCGCGGGCATCGTCGACTCGACCGGATTCGTCGACGCCAACGCGCACGCCAACGACGAGGTCGGGCAGTTCATGAACGGCGTCTTCGTCAACAACCCGCTGCTGAATCTGCCGTCGTATGACGTCGGCGTCGGGGCGACGGCCGACAGCGCCGGCGGCTGGTCCGTCTCGGCGGTGTGGATGAACACGCGAAATTCGCTCGACCGGAGCTATCACTACGGCGCGGCGGAAGTCGCCCGGCGCGTCGACACCGCGCTCGGCGAGGGCAACTACCGCCTGACGGCGTTCACGACCAGCGACGACTTCGCGGCGCCAGCGGGGCGATCGCTAGCGCGCCTGGCCGGCTTCGGGGTCTCGCTCGATCAGTCGCTCGGCGACGCCTTCGGAGTCTTCGCGCGCGTCGGCTGGCAGGACGACGCGGCGTCGGTCACGCACGATCTGGCCGTGTCCGGCGGGCTCGCCCTGGACGGCGCGTCGTGGGGTCGGCCTGGGGATACGGCCGGATTCGGCTACGCCTGGCTCGACGGTGCGAACGCCGGCGTCGAGCAGACGCGCATCGCCGAGGCCTACGTGCGCTTCGCCGTCACCGCGAACGCGGCGCTGACGCTCGACGTGCAGCACGTCGACGAGGAGCGCGTGAACGCGCCCGATCCGAGCGGCTGGATCGCCGGTGTGCGCACGAGCCTCGCGTTCTGACCCCGTCGCATCCCGGCCTCGGCGAGGTGCTCGCCCGGCGACGCTCGCGGCGGCTGCGAGCGGCCCGGAACGCGCAGTGCCGGTGCGTCGCGCCGTAGCCGGGACTGCCGGATCACCTCGACGGGCCGGTGCGACGGACGAGGTAGGCTTCGAACCGGACACGGATGCGCTGCAATGGACTGGAACGCCCTCATCACCGAAGCCTCGATCGCGGAGCTGCTGAGCGAGGAGCACGCGCACCTCGCCCGCCCCGTTCGCGAGGCGATCGCGCTGTTCCTCGACGGGCTCCCGGGCGCGGCGCAGGCTGCCATCGTGGCCCGTCAGGCGGCGCTGCCCGCAGGAGCGAGCACCTCGCAGCGCCTGCGCGCCCTCGCACTCGAGAGCCCGGTGATTCACAAGCTGGGCCAGGCGCTGGCGCGGGACCGGCGTCTGCACGATGCGCTGCGCTCGCAGCTGCGCACTCTCGAGGTGCTGGCGCCGACGGTGCCGGTGTCGACCCTCGCCGGCACGCTGCGCGAGGAGCTGGGGCCGCTGGACGCGCTCGGCGTGACGCTCGACGCACACGCGCTCGCGGAGGCCAGCGTCGCGGTCGTGATCGGGTTCCGGCACGGGCGACGCCAGGGGGTGTTCAAGATCCTCAAGCCCGGTATCGAGCGCCGCCTGCGGCTCGAGCTCGCGCTGCTCGGGAGGGTGGCAGAGCATCTGGATGCGCGTTGCGCCGAGCTCGGACTGCCCGAGTTCGACTACCGGGAGACCTTCCGGCAGGTTGCCGAGAAGCTTCGCGACGAGGTCAGGCTCGACGTGGAGCAGCGCCACCTCCATCTCGCCGCGCTGCACTACGCACGGCGTGCGCGCGTCCAGGTGCCCGCGCTGTTTCCGTTCTGCTCGCGCCGCGTGACCGCGATGGAGCGCGTGCACGGGCGCAAGGTCACGGACCATCGTCTCACCTCGCGCCACGAACGGCAGTCGCTCGCCTCGCTGCTGGCGAACGCGGTGCTCGGTGACGCCGTGTTCTCGTCGAGCGCGCAGGCGCTGTTCCACGGCGACCCGCACGCGGGGAACCTGCTCGTCACGCACGACGGCCGGCTGGCGATGCTCGACTGGAGTCTGGCCGGGACGCTCGAGAAGCCGGAGCGCGAGGCGGTGGTCCAGCTCGTGGTGGGCGCGCTGCTGCTCGACGCCCCGCGAATGCTGCGGATGCTGCGCCAGCTCGCTCACGGCCGCGTACCGCGCGAGGACGGGCTGCGGGCCGCGGTGGAGCGCGCCCTGGAGCCCATCCGTCGCGGCCGCGCCCCGGGCGTCGCCTGGCTGCTCGGGCTGCTGGAGGACGCGGTGCAGCGCGCGGGTCTGCGCGTGCGCGGCGACGTGCTGCTGCTGCGCAAGTCGCTCCACACGCTGGACGGCGTGCTCGCCGATGTCGGCGCCGACGACGGGGTCATCGAGCGCTCGCTGTTCGCCGAGGCGCTCGCGCAGCTGGCGCTCGAGTGGCCCCGGCGGCTGGCCTCGCCGCCGTACTCGCGCGCCTTCGACACACAGCTGTCGAGCCTCGACCTGGCCGGGCTCGCGCTGTGCGGTCCGTCGTTGCTCGCCCGCGGTCTGGCCGACGCCGGCGGCCCCGGTCACGGCTCACGCCCGCATGCGGGCGTGCAACGGTCGATGAGCGCAAGGGACTGATTCAAGGCGCTTTTCCGGAAGGCTGGCGAGTCCGTTAGCATGACGAGCGGATGCTCGTGATGAAGGTGAATCATGCTGCGCCGGTCGCGGCACTCGCGCACGGATTGCCGCCTCGCGCCGCGAGCGGATGGTGGTCGAGGCTCGCAGAGCCGATGAGCCCGCCGAGAAACGTCGCGCCCGGTGGGGCCGTGTGTCGCCGGCAATCCAGGCTTCGTCGCCCCAGGCTTCGTCGCCAATGGGGCGGCGAATCACGGCCGATCCCAGGCGACCCTCACCGCTGCACACGTCCCGCGCCGCGTTCTGCAGGCACTCCATCGCAAGGCCGCCGCCCTTCAGGAACTCCGGCGGCACGCCGCTGACGGCCCCTCTTGCGGGTGCATGTCCGCGGCGCTGCGGTCAGCTCCTCCGAGATTCACTTTCCGCGTACCACCTCGTCACATCGAGAATCGACGATAAGGATCATCATGCCGACAATGAAATCATCTACGGTTCCGGCCCTGGATCCATCGCGTGTTGCGCTCATCGAGGAATTCGGCGGGAGAATTCGCCCGCTCGATCCGATCGGCGCCGAGGTGCACGACATCGACCTGTCGTCCGAGGATCCGCCACCGCCCGAAGTCGTCGAGGCGCTGGAGCACGAGATGGCTGCTCGCGGATTCATCGTCTTCAAGAACGAACGGCAGCTGGAGCCCGACGATTTTCTACGCGCCAGCTGCTGGTGGGGAGGCAGGGAATTGCACAGCACTCATGGAGTCCACCCGGCGACTCCCGGTGGCAACCAGCACATCTTCCGCCTGTCGAACGACCGTCGTCACGGAATTCCCGGCGTGGGGCCTCAATGGCACAACGACGGCAGCTTCAACACGGCCACCTTCTCGCATGCGGGCTACCACATCATCCGCCCGGCCGAGCAAGGCGGGGGCACCCATTTCGCGCATCAGGGTGCCGCTCATGATGCCCTCCCGGAAGAGCGTCGAGAGTTCTGGAGTCGTCTCTCCTCGGTGAATTCCAGTACTGGAGTCGTTCATCCAGCCGTGCATGAGCATCCCATCTCCAGGCGAAAGAGCATCTGGCTGCAT
Organism: uncultured Gammaproteobacteria bacterium; assembly: GCA_965365655.1. Classification (GTDB taxonomy): domain Bacteria; phylum Pseudomonadota; class Gammaproteobacteria; order HK1; family HK1; genus JBFHNV01. The sequence continues at coordinate 4,007 of CBDUCN010000065.1, forward strand.
CTGGGCATGACCGGTGCGGTGATCGAAAAGCTGCCGGATGCCGATGGGTTTCGCCTTCTGGATGCTGCCGAGTTGAAGCGTCTCTGTCACGAATACAACGACATTCTCGATGCCGGCCTGCATGACGGATACGCGATCGCCTACGAGTACCAGGAGCGCGACTGCATTTTCGTCGACAATCTGGCCGTGGCGCATCGGGCCGCCCCCGAGGCGCACCTGCCTCCCGACGAACAGGGCCTGCGGATCATGCACCGCAGTACCGTTCGTGGCGTCGAAGATCTTGCTCCTCGCGATGGGTTGCCGCCCTATCTCGACATCCATGGGCCCAGCCCATCCCCGGAAGGCGTCTGGCTGGGAGGAGGAGTCGGCTTTCGATGGGACGACGACATTCCCATGCAGAATTGATCCACGCTCATCCATCTCGCCGCGTGGCTGGTGACCGGCTGCATGTCGATGGCGGCATCCGCCAGCTTCGTGTTCCCCGACTTCGCACTTCGAGGTTCACCGGCTCATTCGTTCCGCCTCGGGGCCGAGGAATGAAGCGCGTGCGTCGGTCACCTTCAGCAGCGCGATCTCGGGCGGTCCTGGAGCCGGATGAGACCGTGCTCATCCACCCGCTCTGACGCAGCGAGATCGAGCACGCGGCAAGCCACGACTGGCCGCGGATTGCCCCGACTCCGCCCGGCTCTACAGCACTCCCGAGGGACAGGCCGCGCGTCCAGCGTGACGCGAGTCGCGCCGGATCGTGCGTGCCCGAGATCCCTACGAAGGAAGCGGGAAATGTCGAACGCCCGCCCGGCGATCGGGCCCCCTCCAGCGAGCGACGTCCCGGTCCCGCCGGCCCGAAGCAGGCCCGAAGCAGGCCCCTGCCGGGGAGGCTAAAGGTTCCCGTCGCGGCGGCCGATAGCGGCGGAAGGCAATGCACGCATTGCGCTAGACCACAGGGCTGCCGCAGCACGCCTGCGCCGGCCAGCACAAACCCGATGGGCCGATGCAAGGCCGGAAACGGAGCCTGATGACGATGAAACTCGACCACTACCTGACCCGAGCCCTGGCGGCGGCGGCGCTGCTCGCCCCGCTGGCCGTGAACGCCGCGAACAGCGCCAACCAGACCGTGACCTTCGAGGTCGCCGCGATCGACGAGCTGTCGGTGAGCGGCAACCCCGGGGCGCTGACCGTCAACACCGCGACGGCGGGCTCGCAGCCCGACGCCGTCACCGACGCGACCACCACCTACGCGCTGACCACGAACGCCGGTACCGACGCACGCAAGATCACCGCGGTGCTCGACACGGCGATGCCTGCCAACACCACGCTCACCGTCACGCTGGGCGCGCCGACCGGCGGCTCCAGCCCGGGTGCGGTCACCCTGACCAACGCTGCCGCCGACGTGGTGACCGGTGTCGACTCGGTGGCGGAGAGCGGCCTCGGGATCAGCTACAACTTCAGCGCCACGGTGGCTGCCGGAGTCGTGGCCTCGGCCTCGAAGACGGTGACGTTCACCCTGACCGCACCCTGATCGCGAGGAGACGAGCTTGAGGGAGCGGCGCTCCCGCGCTGCGGCAGCCTGGCGGCTGTCGCAGCGTCTCGTCGTGGTGCTGTCCCTGGTCGCCGCGCAGGCCCCGTGCGCCCAGCCGCAGGTGACCGCGACCGGCGACTGGTCGACCAGCGTCGGTCCGTCCGACCTGCAGAGCGGGGCCGGCAGCGACCTGGTCGCCACGCACGAGAGCGCTCCCGGCGTCGGCTTCCTCGACATCTCCGCGACGGCGGGCCCGCTGGACGCCTGGCGGATCGACGTGCACCGGCTCGACGCCATCTGGCACGGCGACCTGACGCTGTCAGTGCGCCGCACGTCCGCCGGGGTCGGGCTCGGCGGCATCACCGGGGGCACAACCTATCGCACGGTCGGCGAGAGCCCCCAGAGCTTCTTCTCCGGCAGCGGGGATCGCTCGCTGGTGAACGTGCAGCTCCGCGTCACGGGCGTCTCGGTGAACGTGCCGCCCGCAATCTACTCCACCACCGTCGTGTACACGGTGGTGGACACCGACTGAGGAAAGAGAGGAAGGACACGATGCGCAGATTCGGACTGGGAACCCTGTTGCTTGCGGCCGCGCTGGTGCCGCAGCTCGCGAGCGCCGGGCTGAACGTGACCAACGGGCTGACCCACGAGCTCGTGGTGCAGGCGGGCAACATCTACGAGGGCGTGATCACGGTGGTCAACACGGGCGACGCGCCCGAGGACGTCAAGTTCTACCAGACCGACTACCTGTTCCGCCACGACGGCAGCAACATCTATGGCGAGCCCGGAAGCCACGCGCGCTCGAACGCCTCCTGGATCTCGTTCTCCCCCGATCGCGCCACGATCCCTGCGGGCGGCAGCGTGACCGTCAGCTACACGGTGCGCGTCCCGAGCGACGCGCCGGCGCCGGGCACGAGCTGGAGCATGCTGATGGTCGAGCCCGTTCCCGCGACGTCGCCGGAGTCCGTCCGCGCGCGGGAGAACGAGGTCACGCTGGGCCTGCAGCAGATCTTCCGCTTCGGCATCCAGATGATCACCACCGTCGGCGACGCCGGATCGAGCGAGCTGCGCTTCCTCGACACGCGGCTGGTCCGCGCGACCGACGCGCGCACCTTCGAGGTGGACGTGGAGAACACCGGCGAGCGTTACCTGCGCCTCGCGTTGTGGACCGAGATCTTCGACGACAGTGGCCGTTCTCTCGGCCGTTTCGAGGGCGGCAGGCTGCGCACCTATCCGGGCACGTCCGTGCGATTCCGTGTGGATCTGAGCGCGGTTCCGCCGGGCCGTTACAAGGCACTGGTGGTGGCCGACGGCGGCGGCGAGAACGTGTTCGGAGCCAGCTACACGCTCAAGCTCGGGCAGTAGCCGTCGTCCAGTGGCGCCCCGCCGCTTCCCGCTGATCGTCCTGCTGGCGCCGCTGCTGTGCGCGGCGGTGGGCGCGCAGGCGCGTTCGCTGGAAGTCGCCATCGCCGGCAAGGCGCTGCTGGACACGGATCCGGGCCAGGTCGTCACGTCGACCTTCCGCGCGACGAACCGCACCCGCGACGCACGCGACGTCGCGGGGACGCTCGAGCTCCCGGCCGGCTGGAGCGCCGTCACCCGGGAGATGCCGTTCGTGCTCGACCCCGGCGCGAGCGATCTGCGCCTCATCAGCTTCCTCGTGCCGGCCACCGCCGCAGCGGGGCGATACCGCATCGGCTACGCCGTGCAGGATCGCGGCGCGTCGGGCTTTGCCGATCGCGTCGAGGTGGACGTGATCGTGCGCCCGGTGTGGCGCCTGTCCGTCGAGCACGTGAACGCTCCGGCCATGGTGTTCGCGGGCGAGTCCTACGAGACGCGGTTCGTCGTCGCCAACGCCGGGAACGCCGCGACGCCGATCGAGCTGGCTGTCGACAGTGCCGGCGAGCTGCCGTTCGAGCTGCTCGCGGCTGGTGCGCGCCTCGAGCCGGGCGAGTCCATGCCGGTGACGATCCGGGTCGACACCGACGCCTCGGCCGAGCGGCCCTACAAGCACCGGTTGACGCTGACCGCCTCCAGTGCCGGGGAGGGCAGCGCGCAGGCGCAGCAGACCAGCCACGTCGAGGTGCTTCCGGTTACGCGCCACCGGCCGGACCTCTACCACCGCATCCCGACCTGGCTGACGCTGCGCGTCGTGGGCGACGACGACGGCGCGGCCGTGCAGGCGGAGTGGGTGGGGGCGGGCTCGCTGGACGAGGCGGGCGCGCACCAGGTGGATTTCCTGTTCCGGGCGCCCAGCCTGCGCGACCGCTCCTCCTTCGGGCAGCTCGACGAGTACAGCGTCGGCTACCGCTCCGGCGGCTTCGCCGGACGCGTCGGCGACCAGCAGTTCGCGCTGTCCGCACTGACCGAGCCCGGGCGTTTCGGCCGCGGGCTCGCGGCGGATATCGCGCTGGGGAGCTGGCATGTGGGCGGCTACCACCTCGACGCGCCGGTCGACGAATCCGACGAGCGCCAGAGCGCGGTCCGCGGCCTGCTGTCCGCCGCCGGCGGGCGGACGCTGGGCCTGCAGGTGCTCGACAAGTCCGGCGACGGCGGTTCGGACCGGGTGTTCGCCGTCGACGGCGTCCAGCCCTTCCCCGGTGGCCGCGTGCAGCTCGAGCTCGCGTACAGCGCGGGCGACGCGGGGACCGGGCTCGCGCATCTGGCCGACGCCTACGGCAGGCTGTGGGGTGTCGACTACACGGCGCGCTACCTGCACGCGGGGCGTGACTTCGCGGGAGCACACCACGATCGCACCTTCGCCGTGCTCGGGCTGCAGCGCGCGCTGAACGAGCGCGTGACCCTCAACGCGAGCGCGCGGGTGGACGATCGCGGCCCGCCGCGCGGCCGCCCGGACGACGTCGCACCGTACGAGAATCAGCTCATCCTGGGCGCGAGCTGGCGCGTTGCGCCGCACACCACGCTGGGGCTCGACGTCGAGCACGAGGTGCGCCGCGATCGCTCTCCCAGGCGCACCTTCGACACGGTCGAGGACACCGTGAACTTGTCCGCGCAGCGAAGCTTCAAGCGCCTGGTCGTCGACTCCTCCGTCGAGATCGGCCGGGTCGACGATCGGCGCACGGGTCGGTCGGACACGCTGATGAGCTTCACCGCGGCCGGCACGTACCGCCACGCGCCGGGCCAGGTCGTGGATGGCTTCGTGCGCTACGAGCGCGGCGGCGAGGTGTTCGGGACGACGCTCACCGCGAGCGTGGGCGGCTCGATGCGCGTGGGCGGCGCCACGTTCCTGGATCTCGACTACCGCGTGGATCGGCGCGCGCGCAACGTGGTGACCATCCAGCACGGGTTCAGCGGCGGCGTGCGCCACGAGCTTCCGAACCGGCACGTGGTCTCGGTGCGTGGCCGCCATCGAAGCAGCGGATCGGTGAAGGAGACCAGTGCCCTGCTCGAGTACCGCATGCCGTTCGGGCTCCCCGTGCGGCCGCGGAGCGACGTCGGAACGGTTCGAGGGCGGGTGCTGGACAACCAGGACGGCGAGCCGGTCGCGGGACTGGTGGTGAAGCTCGGCAGAGAGATCGCCGTGAGCGACCAGGAGGGGCGGTTCAGCTTTCCCGCGCTCGCCGTGGGTACCTACTCGCTCACGGTCGACTACCGGCGCACCGGGCTGGACAAGGTGGTGCTCTCGAAGCTGCCGCTGGAGATCCGCGTGACGCCGGGCCAGTCCATGTCCATCGATCTCGCGGTGGACCGATCGTCGGCGGTCGTCGGAGCGGTGGTCCTCGAGGACGCGCAGCCGAGCGCCGGCGACGGCACGCCGAGCGCGGTCGCGACGGTGCAGCCCGGCGTCGCCGTGGGGCAGGGGCTGAACAGCGTGGTGGTCGAGCTGCGCGGCGACGACGAGGTGCACCGGCGCCTCACCGGACGCGGCGGCCGCTTCGAGTTCACCGGCCTGCGCCCGGGCGTCTACGAGCTCGGCGTGCTGCCCGACGGCCTGCCCGCCGGCGCGGTGGTGGCGGGCGGCGCGCGCCGCCTCGTGCTACGCCCGGCGGCCGAGGAAGAGGTCACCATCACGGCGAAGCCGAGGCTGCGAGTCATCCGGATGATCGACGAGGGCAAGGTCATCGAGGAGCAGTCGCGCTAGGCGACCCGCGAGGCGGGCGTTCGTTCTGCCCGCCGAATGAGACTCGGTCCATGTGCGGATGCCGCCCTGCCGCCGCTGGCCGGTCGCTCAGCCACCCGCGCTGCGTGCCACCAACTCGTCGGTCCCGCAGCTGTGCCCAGACGCGGAGCTGCACGCACGCGTCCGGCGGCATCTCCGGCGACGCCGAGCACGGTGCGGGTGTGCCGGCCGTGCGCGCCGAACACCTCCACCAGCAGGATTCAGGCACCGTAGTGCGGTGCGCCTGTGTCTGCTCGTACGCGCGTCGGTTTTCGGTGACCCGGGCGATGCCTCAGAATCGAGCAGGTCGGTGGGCCTCCCCGCCGCGGAGAGTCGTCACGCCGGTCATGATGAGAGCACCCACGAAGCTCGCGACGGCAGGCGGCCGCGCGGTCCGGGCGACCACTGACGAGTGTCGGTTGCGGGGCTCGGCGCGTTCGCGCGAGCGCGCTCGGCGCGCGGCGGCGATGCTGCTGACCGTTGCCGGCACGCTGCTCTGGGCCGGCGCCGGCGGGGCACAGACCCTCGTCCGGTTCCCGGCCACGCAGCCCTTCGCGACTCACGCCGTGCAGCTTCGCGCCGAGCTGCATCGTCCGCCGGGCACGGGACCGTTCCCCGCGGTGCTGCTGATGCACGGCTGTGCCGGATGGCAGCCCGCGGTGCTCGATGCGCTTCGCGGGCACGCTCACTTCTTTCGCGAGAGCGGCTTCGTCGTGCTCAACCTGGACAGCTTCTCGCCGCGTGGCATCTCCGGTCCCGCCGTGTGCATGCAGGAGGCCGCGCTACGGCAGGCACTCTGGTACCGGACCTTCGACGCCTTCGATGCCCTGCGCTACCTGAGGGCGCTGGCGTTCGTCTCGGCCGACGACGTCTTCCTGGTCGGGCAGAGCAACGGGGGGACGGTCGCCCTGCGCGCCGCGAGCGTCGCGCTGCCCGGCGGCGCCAGCGGCTTCAAGGCCGTCGTCGCCTACTATCCCTGGTGCGGCGAGCTCGATGTGCCGGGGGTCATGCTGAGATCACCGCTGCTCGTGTTCGCGGCCGGCCAGGACGGATGGGTGAGCGCGGCGCAGTGCCTTCGCGTTCGCGTCACCGGCGCGCCGCTGAGCGTGCACGTCTATCCGGGGGCACTCCACTCCTTCGACCTGGACATCCCGCCGCAGCTCTACCTGGGGCGCTGGGTCGGAGGCAACCATGCGGCGACCGACGACAGCCGGCTGCGGATGCGCGACTTCTTCCGCAGGCACCTGACGCATGCTTCGGGGCCGACCGTCACACCACGGGGCAGCACCCCGGGGGCCGCGCCGGCTCGAAGGAGAGCTGCGAATACACCAGCGTGCCGCGCGCGAACGTTGCCTCCAGCCGCACCGGACCGCGGATGCGATCCACTTGGCAGACCAGGCGCGATGGCAGCCAGGGGCTCGGAGTGACCAGCGTCGAGTCCACGACCAGCCGATCCTCGCCCTCTTCGAGGAGACCGCCCGAGCGGCAGCGCACGTAGGCGAAGGGCTCTCCGACGTAGGGGGCGATGGCGAGCCTTGCCCGCCGGACGGCGGCGATAGGGATCACCGGCGCCGGCTCCTCCCAGACCATGCCGTGCACGGCCGCGTAGGGAATGGACGGCACGGCCAGCGCGAGCATGGTCATCAGGGGCGGCGACCCCGGCTCCAGCTCCAGCACGCGCCACGCGTCCGCGTCAGCACTCCAACGCAGCATCCCGCCACCATCCGGATCGCGCATCACGTGCCTTCCGGACACATCGAGCACGATGTCGACCCGGGTCGTGGTGCGCTCGCGAGGGCTGCGCATGGGCCGCGGAATCAGTCCGCTGGACTCGACGGCCCAAAGCGCACGTCCCGGCACGGCACTGCCGAGGAGTCGGGAAAGCGCGGGGACCGGCGGCGCGCGGGCGACGATGGTGCCCTCCGGTGGCCACCACACGGAGTGCCAGTTCATCAGCGCCTGATCCGCGGCGGGCGCCGAGACGAAGTTCGCGAGACGGAAGGGCACCGACGCATCCCCGGGCCGCGGCGATGACTGGACGTGCAGGTGAAGATGTCGCCTGGCGGCGCGGCCCGAATTGCCCACGACCCCGAGCTGCGAGCCGATCTCCACCCGCGCACCGGGAAACACCGCGACGCTGCCCTTCTGCAGGTGCGCGAGCACCGCCCAGCCACCCTGATCGAGGCGGATCATCACGAAGTTGCCCCACTGCTGCGCATGGTTCATCAGTCCCGGGGAGTTGTCCTCGACGTCGTTGCGCACGCGCTCGACGATCCCCGCGGCCGGCGCCAGAACGGGAATCGCGGCCGTGGCGGACGGCCCCACTCCGGCGCTGGCGACGTCCGCGAAGTCCAGTGCATGTCGCCATGCGCCGATGTGACTGAACCCTCCGTCGGTGCCCTGGACGATGCGCGAGGGGCTGCCGGTCGGCACTACTAGAAACGGCCCGCTCCGACCGGAGCGTCGCGTCCAGTAAGCGCAGCGCCACCAGGCCTCCTCGGGAGCGATGTCCCGCCTCTCGTTGCGCCGGGCGGCCGGATGCTCGCCCGACAGCGTCAGAGCGTAGATCGCGGTCCAGATCGTCACGGCCGCGACGATGGGCAGGTAGCCGATGGCGGTGCCGGCGAACAGGTGCTGGAAGGCGACGGCCAGGAACGACGCGCCACACCCGCCGATGGCAGCGCGTACGAGGCTGTAGCGGCCCGGCAGGAAGAACACCGCACCGAGGCCCATCCCCGCGAGGAAGTAGTTGTAGGCGGTCGGCATCCAGAAGTAGACGACCTCCTGGTGACCGAGCGCGGTCGCGACGATCACGCCTGCCACCCAGCCGCAGGCGCCGGTCACGAACGAGATCGGCGACCACAGCAGAACCGCGGCGGCGATCACCATGCCGGCGCCGACGGTGGGCGCGTAGAGCAGGCCGCCCAGGGTTCTGAAGAACGTGATCACCCAGTCCACCGCGTCGACCGGCGTCGGCCACCAGCGCGTCGCGACCAGCGCCGCCTCGGTCCATTTCGGGAAGATCGCGAACAGCATCACCGCCACCGTCGCGTAGCCCGTGACGAGCGCCGGCAGATTGACGCCGCCCAGGACCTTCAGCGCCGCGGCGGTGAGAACGGCGGCGGAGACCGAGGAGACAGCGGCCACCACGAGCTGGGCCTGCACGGAGATCCCGCTCGTCCCGGTCAGCCACGCCACCGCGAGCGCCGCGAGCAGGGCGTTCGCCTTCAGGCTGCCCTCGATGGGAGACTCGTCGCGAATTCCGAACATCCGGCTCGTGGCCTCCCCGACGGTCAGGCCGAGCAGCGCGAACGAGACATGGCGCACGTCCTGGAAGAGCGCGAGCCACAGGAACGCGCCGACCCACGGATGCGAGATCAGGAACACGCCGCCGAGCGCGGGACCGAGAACCCTGACCAGCGGCGTCCCGAGCCGGCTGACCATCCCACCCGGGCGTACGTCCTGCATCCAGGTGCCCGGGTTCGGTGGCGTTTCCTGGCCGTATGCCTCGTGCATCAGGGCGCCGACAGAGCGTCCGGCCAGGGCTCGGGGCCGATGACGTCCTCGAGTATCTCGCGCACGCGGATCATGCAGGCCTCCCCGCTCTCGCGAAGCAGCACCACGGGCGGGTGTGAGTCGACGGAACGTCCCGGCGACGGTGTCCACCGCCGGCACGTCGTCGTGGAACCGTACGGCTTCGGCCTTCGACCCCTCGCCTGCGTGCGGCGCCCTGCCGCCGGCGCGTACTCGCCTGTCTGTCGCCGCGTTCCGGCGCCTGCCGCACTCCTGCACGGCCCGTCGGATCGGGGGCCACGTCGAACATCCTCCTTGTGCTCGGCGGTTCGGGGAGCATGCAGCTAAACGCATCTGCGCCGGGACAGTCTTGACGGTGATCAAGCGGTGCGGGGCACAGGGGGCGGGCGGCACGCGTACGGCGGCTCGGAACGGCCCGCCAGGCGGGGGGCCGCCGCTCGCGCTGCGGGCCGAAGCCTCGTGTGCTCGTGTGTGCTGTACAGGATTGCGGCTCGGGTGCGCCGCCTTCCCTCCGAGACGATCAATTGCCCGCCCGGGTGGTCTATAAATGGACGTATGCGAGACTGGTTTCTCGTGAGCGCCGTTGAGGAAATATGCACAGCCGACATCCCGCTCGCCTGGGCGATCCGTCAGCAGACGCCACGTCGAGGACGCTGCCGCAGCCGCGTGGCTTCGCGATCCGCGGCGAGCCGGCGTCCCCTGGCGCCGTGATGCCGGATCGCCGTGCGCCCGCGACGCAAGCCGCATTCGTCGGGCACAGCTTCGGGACGGTCGCCGTCGCGCCGGTCGGCGCGACGAACGTGCGGCGACGCGGGGAAGCGCGGGCCCTGCCGGGCGGCGGTCCCGATCGCGCCCGGCCTCGCGGCGTCGCCAACGCCGAGTCGTCCGGCGGCCGCGCCGCGGACCTCGTGCAAGCGGCGGGGATTCGTTCGTCCGGCCGGGCCTTGCCGCCCGGCCCGCGGGCCCGGCTGGAGCAAGCCTATGGCGCGGACCTCGGCGGCGTCCGGGTCCACGCCGGGTCTTCCTCCGACGCGGCCGCGCGTGCCATCCAGGCACAGGCCTTCACCCGCGGCGCCGATGTGCACTTCGCGGCAGGCGGGTATCGCCCGTCGACCCACGCGGGCTTCGAGCTTCTCGCGCACGAGGTCGCCCACACGCTCCAGCGCGATGACGGGCACCCTCGTGCCCGGCTCGTGGTCGGCGCCGCGGACAGCGCGGCGGAACGCGAGGCGGACGCCGCGGCGGACGCCGCCGTGGCGGGTCGGACGTTTCCCCTGGCGCGCACGCGACCGGCGTCGGATGGCACGGTGCGCCGGCGGGTCGGCGTCGAGGCCGAGATCTCGATGCCCATCTACAACCCGAGGTACGGCGTGGCCGACGGCGCCCACCGGGTGGCGAGCTTCCTGACCGGCGGCGTCCAGGAAGGCAACACGTTCCAGGGCCTGGCCGACGGTTTCCACATCGAGACCGACCACGACAAGCTCAGCACCGAGAGCCGCAGTCTAGGGCTCAAGATCGCGGAGGAGATCGAGGACGTCGAGCTGCACTTCGACGCCGAGAAGCTCGGCAACATGGAGTACGTGAGCGAGCCCTTCGACGAGGAGACCGCCCAGGGCTACCGAGACCTCAAGGCCTGTGTCGAGGCGATGGCCGGGGACATGAACGACAAGTACGAGAGCGTCATCGACGACTCCACTCCCGCCGGCGGGGGGCTGCGCATGGGCGTGCCTAGGGAGTCGGACTGGCGGGCGTTCGCAGTCGCGATGCATCTCCCGGGCAGAAAGATGGAGGGCGCGCGAAACTTCATCCTCGGCTTCGTGAAGGATTCCATCTATCTGCAGGTGACGGCCGGCATCCTGCCGGGTCGGATCACCAATCTCATGAAGCGCGCGGCGAAGAGTGCCGAGATGTCGAGCCTGACCAAGAGCGTCGGGTCGGCAAACACCGGTGCGAAGTTCGTGAAGCTCCTGACGACGGACTCGGTGGCCGCTGCCAAGGGCGCCATCAAGGCGACGCGGGGCCTCTCGAAGAAGCAGAAGAAGAGCTCGTCGCTGCTCGGCTACCTGTCGCTCGTGGTCTCGTATCTGCACGGCAACTATTTCTACCGCGGCAAGGGCACCACGGTCGGCAAGAACATGGTCTCGTTCCTCGCCAAGCAGCCGCTCGACAAGGCCCAGGAGCAGCTCGACACGGCGGTGCGCCCGGACCAGATGGACGCCGACGTCCGCGCGGCTCTCCGTGACGCGATAGTGACGCGGGTGAAGGCGAACGTGGACGACGAGGTCATCAAGCAGTACTGGCAGTCCACCGGCCACGACGGCGGCCCGCTCGGAGACTGGGAAAACGGCTTCCTCCGCGACGTCCTCGCCGGCCGCGACGACGGCATAACGGTGCAGTGGCTGTGCGGGCGCACCATCGAGTCGGACACCCACCGTCTCAGCAAGGACATCTCCTCGCCGGACGAGGAGGACACGAAGAAGCAGGGACTCATACCGCTCGAGTTCCGCCACATCGAGGCCAGCAGTGACCCGGACGGGCTGTGGACCTTCGTCGACGGCATCGTGCAGCAAGTCAAGAAGGCCAACGCGAAGAAGTAGCCCACCGGGGCAGTCGCCAACGGGGAGGCACTCGTCCCTCTGTCAGGACCGCCCTGCCGCCTTCACTTCTTCCGATCGCCCTGTCCCGAGACCTGGCGGGGGGATGCCGGCCGCGAAGAGGCCCTTTGTGCTAGCCTTTTCCTTCTCGTCGGCCACGGGACGGTCGCGCCACGCAACGGTCGCGCAACGATGGGCGAAGCAGCGTCTGACCACGGGAGCGAGACCTTCGCGGTCCGCCTGCTGGTGCTCGCGGGGCTGGTCGCGGCGGCGAACGCCTGGCTGATCCATCACGCCGGCATCGACGTCTCCGGGCTCGCCGCGGTGAACGCGTTCGTCGCAGCCGCCGCGCTGCTCTTCGGCCATGCGGGCGCTCCCGCGAAGCAGGCCGTGGAGGGACGTATCCGCGGCCTGCTGCGACGGCTCGCGGAAGGCCAGGCGCTGCTCGCGCTCGGCCTGACGCTCGCGCTGGTCGGCTCGTTCGTCTCCTCGGTGCGCGTGATCGCGGGCGCCGGGACCGGAGGCGTCCAGGTCAAGCTCCTCGCGCAGGGCGAGCCGGCCGACGAGGCGCACGAGCGCCCGCTCGAGGCGAACGGGATCGTCCGCTTCCTCGAGGCGACCTCGCCCTTCGGGCGGCCGTTCACGCTCGAGGTCACGGGCTACCTGCATCACTCCTTCGATCTGTTCCCGTTCACCGGTACGACGATCCGCGTCGATCGCGATCTGCGCCGCGCGCCCGCGGTCCTGCTGCGGGTTCCCTACGAGAAGTTCGGGCTGCTCGATGGCGGCGCGGTGGTCGTGTCCGTCCCCGGCGCGGAGCCCGTCACGGTGCCGACCGAGGCCGGCGTCGCATCGGTGCTGATCGGTCATCCGGCGCGCGTGTCACGCGCCCTGATCGCCGAGTGGCGCAGCGAGCTGGCGGCGGAGCCGATCGTCGCGGACCCCGGCGCGCGCGACGAGGACCGCGAGGTCGCGCGCGAGCAGCTCCTCCGCGGCTGGCGCCGCCACACGGTCGCCGAGCAGATCCCCGTGGTCATGCCCGGCACGACGATCGAGGCGACGTTCACGTCTCGCGACGGTACGCCGGTGGCCGGCGCCAGGTTCGTGGTCACGTCGGAGCCCGTGCAGGACGTCTACCTGGAGAGGATCGTGCCGTGAGCCCGAGACGCGCCGGCCCTGCGGCACTGCTCCTGCTCGCCGCGGCGTGGCTCGCCGCGCCGGCGCCGCTGCGGGCCGAGCTCGGCAAGCCGGCGATGGCGGTGAAGTTCGAGCTGGCGGAGGAGAACTACCGCCAGGCGCTCGACGATGCCCAGGAGGCCGAGATCGAGAACGCGGTGGAGGCCGGGCTGGTCGAGGCGCTGGGTGCGCGGATCGGCTTCATCGATTTCTCGCAGACCGCCACCGGCAATCGACTGGTCGTCAGGCTCGGCAAGCGGGCGGGCGACCCCGGCGCGAACGGAATACGTCCGATCCGCTTCTGGATCAGCGCGGAGGGCGATCGCGTGCGCAGCGACGGCGCGCCGCTCGCGTGGGATTTCCGCCCGCTCACGCGGTTCAACGACTCTCCCGGCGAGCCGCGGCGCTTCGTCGAGGAGATCGTGTCGAAGTTTGCAGGCCAGCTCGAGTCGAATGCCGGTCTCCTCGTGGAGCGCGTGCTGAGCCGCGTGATGCTCGAGAAGGACGCGCACCCGCTCGCCGCGCACGGGCGCTGGGTCCTGCCCTTCACCAGCGACGATCTGCACATCGACGTGAAGTCGGTGTTCCTCATCCGCGCGACAATCCGCACGGATCTGTTCGAGTCGACGGAGGAGCAGCGCGCCGAGCTCGAGGGCAGGGTGCCGCCGGGCTCGGCGCTCCCGGCCGAGCTGCACTCGAAGATCCTCGCGAAGGTCGTCGGCGAGCACTCGATGCAAGGCGCGCGGTCGGTCGAGTCCGAAGGGATCTTCGTCGTCGTCTACCGCACGCCGAGCCAGCCCGCGCTGAGCTCGACGCTGCCGGCCGAGCTCGACACGGGGACGCCGCCGTGAGCCGGGCGCGCCCCGTGCTCATATCGGCGGCGATCGCCCTCGTCGCGGCCGCGCCGCTCGCGGCGCAGCCCGACCCGGCGCCGCGCGACGTCGCGGCGAGCGCGCAGGAGCTGATCGCGAAGCGGAGCTGGGACGACGCGCGCGACCTCCTGGTCGAGACGCTGTCCGGCTGCGGCGCGCGCCAGAACCCGCGCGAGTGCCGGACACTGCTCAAGTTCACCGAGGGCTACCTCTACGAGCAGCGCGCGCAGGCCGACCCCGAGCGCCGCCGGGAGTACTACGAGCGGTCCGCGGAGGCCTACGGGACGTCGCTGGATCTGGTCGGGGAGAACGCCCAGATCCGCAAGAACCTCGCACTGGTGCTGCGCGAGCTCGGCGAGCTGCGCGCCGCCGAGGAGCAGATCCGCGCCGCGATGGCGGCCGATCCCGAGCGCACCGCGGACTACCAGCTGTTCCTCGGCGACCTGCGGGAGGCTGCGGGAGACCGCGGCGCGGCGATGGCCTTCTACGAGCGCTCGCTGCGCACCCGGCCAGGGGAGCGGGAGGCGGCACGTCGTATCGTCTCGCTCGCGCGCGAGGACGACGGGGTGACGCCGCCCAGGGCGCTCGAGCTCGCGCGGAACCTGCGCGAGCTCGGCCACGACCGCGAGGCGGTCGAGCTGCTCGAGGTCGCCCTCGCGCGGGCCGGCGCGGACGATCGCGCGACCCTGGAGCGCGCGTTGCCGCAGTGGGTGCGGATCCGCGCCGAGCTCGGCGATCTCTCGGCGCGGGATCTGTCCAGGCTGCCCGATCTCGGCGACAGCGAGCCGGTGCGCACGCTCGAGCGGCTGCTCGCGGATCCCGTCGGCGCTTCCGGCACGCGTGGCTGGTGGACCGAGGAACGCGAGCGGCGCGAGATCACCGCCGGCGTATTACGCCACTTCGCGCGCGAGTGGGAGAGCCAGGGCGAGGACGCGCGCGCCGCGGCCG
>CBDUCN010000066.1:0-18645 GCA_965365655.1 uncultured Gammaproteobacteria bacterium
CCGGCGCGTTCGTGATGTTCAGCGTGCTCGCATCCGGCATCGCGAACGTCGCCGCCCCGTGCACCACCTGAGCGCCCTGCGGGTTGCCCTGGCACACCGTCGGCGCCGACATCGCACCCGCGAGGCACAGCGCCGCCCCCGCGCGGCGCCCCCGCCGCGCCAGGTCGAGCCGGGCGATCGGGGTCAGATCCGGCACTCCATCTCCCCCCCCGCTGCCGCCGGATCCCCGAGCAGCTCGAAGATGCGGCGGAACTCCGGCCGCACGGCGCGCAGGTACGGGTCGTTGGTCAGGAACGGCGGCGGCGCGTCGAGGCGGGTCGGGTTCACGTCGCCCTCCACGAGCACCGCCGACTCGCCGGCCGCGAGCCCGATCTCGTCGCCGCCGAGGCCCTGCAGCGAGCACTCGCCCTCGTAGCAGCTGACGTACACGCCCTGGCCCAGCGCGGGTCCGGCGCCCGGCGGCAGCGGCGGCAGGGTGATCTGATCCGGGCGCGGCACGATGAACGCCCCCGGCACGCCCGGCACCGGCACCGGCTCGTCGACGAGGTTGGAGAAGAACAGCGCGCCGCCGGACAGCGGGTGCTTGCCGTCGAAGTCGATGGTGCCCTGCCACGCGTCGGCGGTCATGCCGTCGGAGGTCTCGGGGTCCACCGGACCGCCGGGCGGGCTCACGCACAGGCCCTGGCACCGGAGGTCCATGCCGGTGCCGCGGATGCCGATCGTGGCGACCGGGGTGCGGATCTTGTAGCGGTCGGGGGAGCCGCGCGCGATGGCGCCGGTGAGCACCCGCAGCCCGCCGCGCAGGAAGCTCAGGATCGCCTCGCCGGTGGACGGCTCGTCGGGCCGGTGGCGCATGCGGTCGACGCGGAACTCGGAGTCCTGATCGACGCTGACCCGCGTGCCGTCCTGCAGCAGCAGGATCGCGAACGCGCGCACGCCGGTGCGCACGGTCTCGCCCTCGCGCACCCGCGCGCCGGCACGCACCGGGCGCTCCACGCCGCCCTCGCTCGCGAGCACGACCTGGCCGCGCGCCAGCGCGAGGCGCCCCGCGACGGGCGCCGAGGCCTCCGCCTCCTGCTGGCAGTCGCCCTCGCACACGCGCACGTCGAAGGTGGTGCCGCGGATACCGATCGTCGCGGTCGCGGTGCGCACCTTGAACGCATCGCGGTTGCGCTTGCTGATGAAGCCGGTGATCGCGCGCAGGCCGCCGCGGAACAGGCGCATGATGCTGCTCTCACGCTGCGGCTCGGTCTCGTACTCCTCGACCTTGAACACGGTGCGGGGCCTGAGCGCCATGCGCGTGCCGTCTACCATCTCCAGCACGCCGACGCTGCGCGCGCCGGTGCTCACCACGTCGCCGGGGAACACCTCCGAGCCGGGGCCCAGGATGCGCGCCGTGCCGCCCTCGGGATGCGCGGTCACGGCGCCGCGCACCAGGGTGGCCTTGCCGACGGCGTCGGCCGCGCGCGCGATGCCGGGCGCGAGTCCCCCGGCCGCGACCGCGAGCACGATCCCGGCGGCGATGGCGCGTGACGCTGCGCGCTGCGGGCGGAATGTCATGCCGGTCCTTCCCCCTGCGGTGAGGTGTTCACCTATAGCACGGCCGCTCGGCCGGGCACCGTAACCTGGTTCACCGAACCGCCGCCCCGGCGGCCCGGCCGCCGCGTTCCCGCGGCGCGCGGCGGCGCGATCAGTAGCGATACAGCACGTTCAGGTGCCAGCGGCTGTTGCCCGCATCCGCGACCGCACCCTCGGCCTGCTTGATCACGCTTCCCCAGTCGAGGCTGACGTGGAGGTTGCGCCGCCACTGCCAGCGCGCGCCGAAGCCCATGCTGAGGAGGGTGTCGTTGGCCTCCTCTCCCACCGCAGGGTTCTCCAGCGCCTTGAAGCCCACGTCCATGAACCCGAGCAGGCGCAGCCCCTCGAAGGTCGCGATCGGCGGCGTCCACAGCTCCACCGAGCCGACGAGGCCGCTGTCGCCGGAGGTCGTACGCTCCTCGAAGCCGCGGATGCTGTACGCGCCGCCGAAGCCGAGCTGCTCGCCCGGGATCAGGGTCTCGTTGGACCACTGCGCGTCGACCCGGGTGCGCGCTTCCCAGCGCTCGGGCAGGTGCTGCACCGCGGTGCCGCCGGCGCGCAGCGCGTTCCAGCCGCTGTCGGCGCCGAAGCGCGCGGCGTTGTACGCGCCGTCATCGTTGTCGCTGCCGCCCGGCAGGTTGTGCACGAAGGCGACGTAGCCCGTGAGGTTGCCGGCGCGGCGCACGTACTCGCCGTCCCAGCGCAGCGACAGCGGCCGGCTGCGCACCGTGGTGCCGAGCGAAGTCGTCGTGGCGAACAGGACGTTGTTGTCGAAGTCGCGGTCCTGCAGCCCCAGCGTCCACGCGTGGCGCAGGGCGCCGATGCGGTGCAGCTCCTGTCGGAAGCTCGCGATCCAGAACTTGCCCGAGCCGCTGACGTCGAACACCTGCTGCACCAGGCCGGTGTCGACGTCGGACTTGACCCACGACAGGCTGAGCCAGGCCGCGATCTCCGGGAACGGCACCTGGTAGCTGATGCCGCCCTGACGCACGCCGCCCATGTTCGTCGGCGCCGTCGTCCAGCTCGCGGTGAGCACGTGGCCCTTGTCGAACAGATCGGAGTACTGCGCCCCGAGCGTCAGGCGGCCGCGCTTGGTGTCCGGCGCGCCCATGTTGTTCACGAGGCCGAACAGCGCCCACGGCTTCTCGTCCTTCACGTTCACCACCGCGTCGACGGTGTCCGGCGCCTCGCCCTGGCGCATGCTCACCGAGAGCTGGCGCGCCGGGTGGCGGTTCGCGGACGCGACCGTGCGCGCGATCTCGCGCGTGTGGGGCGCCTCGCCGGGCACCAGCGTCGGCAGCGCGGCGCGGATCTGCTCCGACGGGAAGAAGCGGTTGCCCTCGATGCGCACCTGGCCGAGACGGAAGCGCACCACGCGCAGCGTGACCCGCCCGCCGTCCAGCGTCTGCGGCGGCAGCGCGACGCGGTGGAAGCCGTGGCCCGCCTCGGCCAGTGCCTGCTCGAGCGCGTCGGCGGCCGCGAGCAGTCCGTCCAGGCCCGCGTACTCGCCGGTGTAGCCCGCGAGCAGGGCCTGCGTCTGCTCGTCCGGCAGCGGGTTGTCGCCAACCACGTCGAAGCCGGTGACGGTGAAGCGCACCTCGGGAACGGGGGCCTGAGCGGCCGCGGTCGCGGGGAGAACGAGCAGCGCACACGCGCACAGCAGCGCGCGCATGGCGTGCAGGACCGCATGCCTGAGGCTGATCATGGACGGGAGTATAGGAAGAACAAGGGGGTTATGGCCAGATCCGTATAAATCACGCGAACAAATTGAAACGGCTTGTTCCCAATCGCCTCTGCGTGCCTGGACGCGCGGGCCCCGCGACCCCTGCCCTCGCAGACCTCGCGCGCCCGACGATCGGCCATAATCACCGCCCGGCGAGACGCCGGCACGACGATTCCCAAACAGATTAACGCGAGGAGAGCGCCATGCGGGTGGTGAGCCTGAAGGATATCCCGGCCGAGGACCTCGGCGAAGCCACCCCGGTGGCCGGCTGGACCGGCGGCTCGGTGAGCCGCTCGCGCCAGACCATCATCCCGGCCGGCGACTCCGAGAACTACAACTGCAGCGTCGTCAACTTCAGCCAGGGCGCGACCACCGGCTGGCACATCCACGACTGCGACCAGATCCTCGTGGTGACCCACGGCACCGGCATCGTGGCCACGGAGGACGAGGAGCGCGAGATCCGCACCGGCGACGTGGTGCACATCAAGGCCGGCGAGAAGCACTGGCACGGCGCCCGCGCGGACACCACCCTCAGCCACATCACCGTCACCCTGGTCGGCAGCAAGGCCACCTGGCTCTGAGGCCCCGCCGCACGCCTGGGCCCGCGCGACCCGGGCGTCCATAATCGCGCCTCTCCCCCCAACCCCACACGGAGCGACACGATGTCCAGGGTCCACGTTCTCGCCTTCATCACCGCGAAGCCCGGCATGCGCGACACGGTGCTCGACGCCTTCCGCGCCAACGTGCCGGCGGTGCACGCCGAGGACGGCTGCATCGAGTACGGCGCGACGGTCGACACTCCGGACGCCGGCCCGATCCAGACGCCGGTCGGCCCGGACGCCTTCGTGGTCGTCGAGAAGTGGCAGAGCATGGAGCACCTGAAGGCGCACGCCGCGTCCGAGCACATGAAGGCGTACGGCGCGAAGGTGAAGGACATGCTCGCGTCGCGCGTCATCCACGTGATGTCCGACGCCTGACCGCGTGACGCGCGGCCCCCGCGCGCATTCGTGATCGGCTGACGGCATCCCGCGGGCAGCCGGCCCGATGCCGGTCGGCCTTGTCCGGACTCGAATCCCTCCGCCCACGGCGGTGCCAGGCACCGTGCCGGCGTGCCGGCGTGCCGGCGTGCAGCGAGCGCGCACGTGCCCGTTGCCCGGAGCAAGCCGGAGGCCGCACCCGGCGCAGCGCCCCCGGTCGTGCAACGCGCACGAAGCGCGCGTGTCCATGCGCGCCGGCGGGTGCCGTTTCCGGCGTAAAGCCCGCATTACACGGGATCTTCCCGCGCGTTCGGAGAACCGCGTCACAACCTTCGTCCCGCCCACGGCGCGATAAGAAGGCCCATGCACACACGACAACACCGGCGGTCGCGAAAATCGCACCGTGCGTCCCGGCGCGACGCGCCGGACGCGGGCGCCGGCAGGCGCCCGCCGCACGCGCACGCGACACCGCCCCCGCACGACACGAGGAGAGAACGATGAGCGAGAACACCCTCACCGGTGGAACCCTGTGGAGCCAGAGCATGTTCGACTCGCTGTTCGTCGCGCTTCGCCGAGAGGTCAGCGATGCCCGGCTCGCGAACCTGCTCGGGGATCTGCAGCGCAAGGGCTACGGCGTCGACGCCGTTTCCGTGCGCGTGATGAAGGCGCTGGGGCCCGAGGCCGCGGTGCGCGTGCGCAGGCTGTCCACCCTCGCGCCCTCCGCGCCCTCCGCGCCACGGGCCCGCTACCGCATGACGCGCATGCGCCGGCTGCGGATCTGGGTCCGCGACGCCCGCGACTCCGTGCAGGACGCCTGTGAGCGGCTGCGCGCGGCTCTGACCCGGCACTGATCCGACGCTGACACCCCCGAGGCGCCGCCCGGCGGGCCGCGCGCCCGCCGCCGCGGAACCTCCGGCGCACCGCACGAGACGCGCCGGTCCGGCCCCCGTGTAGCATCGAAGCCTGTCCAGCGGGCTGCAGCCGGATGCGCACATGGGCGATGCGGACATCAGCCTCGAGCCCGGGCAGCTCGCCCGGCTGCAGCTCTTCGGCGGCCTGCCGCACGACGTGCTGAGCGACGTCGCCGCGCGCTGCCGCGTGCGCCGCTACCGCGCCGGTGAGCACGTGCTGCACCACGAGGACCGCAGCGACGAGCTGTTCTTCGTGCTCGGCGGGCGTGTGCGCGTGCTGCTCTACGCGCCGTCGGGACGCGACGTGAGCTTCCGCGACCTGCACGCCGGAGAGGTGTTCGGCGAGCTCGCGGCCCTCGACGGCGGCCCGCGCTCGGCCAGCGTGGTCGCCGGCGTGGACTCCACCCTGGCGGTGATGTCGCGCCAGGCCTTCCTGGACCTGGTCGCGCGCAACCCGGCGGTCAACGAGTCGCTCCTGCGCCACCTGGTGGCGCTGATCCGGCGCTACTCGCAGCGCGTCTACGAGCTCAGCACCCTCGGCGTGGACACCCGCATCCGGCTGCAGATCCTGCGCCTCGCCGCGGAATGCTCGCGCGACGGCACACGCGCGGTGCTTTCACCCGCACCCACGCTCGCCGATCTCGCGAGCCGCGTCAGCACCACGCGCGAGGCGGTGTCGCGGGAGATCTCGCGCATGGGCCGCGAAGGGCTGGTGCAGCGCCGCGGCAACGATCTGGTGGTGATCGACATCGGCGCCCTCGGCGACAGCGTGGCCGGCGCGGCAGCGTAGCCCCGCGTCACCCGCGCGGGCATCGCGCCCGCGACCCTTTCCGGCCGTTCACGAATGCGCTTGCGAAATGTCAACGCCGCGCCGCCGGCGCGTCCCTAGGCTTCCTCCCGACGTCAGACGCGAGGTCACGGCAACGGACCTCGAACCACATTCCGGCAATTGCCGGAACCGCAACGACCGAAGAGGACACGACATGATCAACCGCAAGACCATCGCCGCCATCGCGATCGCCGCCGCCGCCGCGGGCACCGCCGCACCGGCACTCGCCGGGGACGCCGACGCGCGCTTCGCCTCCCGTCTGCTCGAGGAGGCACGCACCTTCGGCGTCAGCGACGTGCGCGGCACCGCCGCCGGGGAGGTCGCCCGCGAGCGCAGCGAGCGGCGCGACGACACGCACGCGACGAGCGTCGACGAGAAGCGCTGGCACCAGGTGCAGAAGTCGCAGTCGCTGAACTGACGTCCAGCAGCGCCGGTTCTCCCCTCTCCTCCCCCGCCCCGCCCCCGGGGCACTGCGTGCCGCCCGGCGATGCCGGGCGGCTTTTTTTTCCCGAGCGGGGTACCGGACGGGAGGCCCGCCGCAGCGGGTGCGCTGGCGAGACGCCCGGGGCTGACCGGCCGGCCACCCTTCGCGGACCCGGCTTCCCGCTCTTCTCGTCGTGACCCGAGCGGCCACTCCTTCGCGCCCGGGGGCAGAACCAGACACGCACGCCCGTGACCGGCGTTCACCCGGACACACGCCGCGGCGTCGGCGCTGCGGGCGGGTACGCGGACCCAGCGCGGCGGACGAGCGGGTCAGCGCAGCGCGCGCAGCGCGATCGTGACGGTCTCTCGCAGCACCGCGAACGGCAGGCTCGCGACCGCGTCGCCCTTGGCGCGGGCCTGCCGCGGCAGGTAGGGCAGGTGCACGAAGCCCGCGGGCATCGAGGCGCCGCGCGTCGCGATGTCGTGCATGACACGGTAGAAGACGTGGTTGCACAGGTACGTGCCGGCGGAGTTCGAGATCGCTGCCGGGAGATCGGCCGCGAGCATCGCGTCGACCATCGCGCGCAGCGGCAGCGTCGCGAAGTACGCGGCCGGTCCGCCGCGCACCACCGGCTCGTCCACCGGCTGCCGCCCGCCCTGGTCCGGGATGCGGAAGTCGTCGACGTTGACCGCGACCCGCTCGGGCGTGACGCAGGTGCGTCCGCCGGCCTCGCCCAGCATCACCACGGCGTCGGGGCTGCGCTCGTGCAGCGCCGCGAGCACGGCAGGCCCGGCGCGCTCGCGGTCGACCGGCAGGATCAGGGTGTCGAGGGTGAGCCCGCGCGGCGGCGCAGCCGCCAGCGCCTCCACCACGCGGGCGGACGGATTCACGCTCTCGCCGTCGAAAGGCTCGAAGCCCGTCAGCAGCACCCGCATGCCGATCTCCCCCCGCCGCGTCGCCCGCGCGTCCCCATCGGCGTCCGGCGGCCGCTGAGCCCGGCCGCGCCCGGCATCGTCCCCATGTGTCCTCTCCGTGCGTGTCCACCGTGATCCTGCCCGCGGGGAATACGTCCGGGGCCCGTTTGCAAATCGCCCGATGCGATCGCATCCTTCCGCGAAGCCTGCATTCCCGCCGGCTCACGCGCGCTCAGGGGCGTTGCAAGGCGCCTGGCATGATGATCTGGAACACTTCCGCCGGCCAGCGTCCGCACCGCGCCGTGGGTGCCCACCCGCGGCGCCCGCCGCGCCTCCGCGGGGGCCTGCTCGCGTGCGCGCTGCTCGCGCTCTCGCTCGCCGCGCCCGGCGCCCGGGCCGAGGCGGCCGAGGGGCTGCAGAAGAAGCTGTACCTGGTCGGCTACTACCTCGATTCCGCGACCTCCACGCGCATCCGAGAGAGCGACAACCGCCGCGCCCAGGATCTGCTCGAGCGCGCCGCGAAGCTGCACGAGGAGGCCCGCCGCGCGCTCGCGGACGGCGATCTGGCGCTCGCGGAGCGCGAGATCGGCCTCGCGCTGCGCAGCATCTCCGCGGCCAACAGCGCGCTGTCCCAGGGCAACGCGCCGGACGGCGAGACCGCGGCGCGCAACGCCCGGCTGCGCGAGGAGATCGTGGGCTACCGCGAGTCCTTCGATCGCAGCGTGCTCGACAAGGGGCCGCAGTTCGCGAGCCTGCTCGACGGGGAACGCGTCGACGCGCTGCTCGCGCGCGCCGACGAGCTGACCCGCGCGGGCGAGCACGGGAAGGCCGGCGAGCCGCTGCGCGAGGCCTACCAGCTCACGGTGGACGCGGTGACGCGGCTGCGCCGCAACGAGACGGTGGTGTATGCGCTCGAGTTCCGCACGCCGGCCGACGAGTACCGCTACGAGGAGAAGCGCCACGAGAGCTACGCGCTGCTGGTGCACCAGATGGTGTCGCAGGGTGCCGCCCAGGGCTCGCGGCAGTCCCTGGTGGACCGCTTCCTCGAGGACGCGAGCCGGCTCGCGTCCGAGGCGCGCGAGCAAGCCGCCGTGGGCGATCATCCCGCCGCGATCAAGACCATGGAAGACGCGAACAAGAGCATGGTCCGCGCGCTGCAGACGATGGGGCTCGCAATCCCCGGCTGAACCGCGCCGGTTCCCCCGTGCGCTCAGGCGACGCGCACCACCGTCATCATCCCCGCCTCGGCGTGCGTGTTGATGTGGCAGTGGAACAGCCAGTCGCCCGGGTTGTCCGCGACGAACGCGGCCTGCGCGTGCTCGCCCGGCCCGAGCTGCACCGTGTCGCGCAACGTGCCCACGTTCGACGCGTCGCCGTCGTGGGCGAGCACCTTGAAGTGATGGCCGTGCAGGTGCATCGGGTGCGGCCACGCGGTCAGGTTCTTGAAGTGCAGCACGCACGTGCGCCCGCGCGGCACGGTGAACAGCGGCGGCATCACGGTGCGGAAACCGGCGATGCCGTTGATCGCCCACATCTTGCCGAGCAGGAACAGCTCGGACACGCTGACGTCGCGGCCCCTGAGGTTCGCCTCGTCGAGCTGGCCCATGTCGCCGCCCTCGATGATCACGTCCTCGCGCATGCTCTCCGAAAGGTCCGGCGTGGGCACGCCGTTCGGCGGCAGGCGCACCGGCGCGTCCAGCGGCGACTCGCGCAGCGGGCGCTCGTCGGAGTACGCGATGTCCAGCAGCTTGTACGGGGCTTGCGGGTAGAAGGTGTCCAGCACCTGGCTGCGCGAGCCGGGGTCGCCCTGCATGTCCAGCACCAGGTCCGCGCGCTGCGCCGGCGCGAGCTGGATCGCGCCGCCGGGCGGCGTGAACGGCTCCACCGGCTGGCCGTCGAGCGCGACGATCTGCGGCTCGAGGTTCTGGAAGCGCAGGGAGAAGATGCGCGCGTTGGCGCTGTTCACGAGGCGCAGCCGCACGCGCTCGCCGCTGCGCACCGCGAACGGCGCCGGCACCCGACCGTTGACGGTGATGGTGCTGCCCAGGCGTCCCGCCCGCGCGAAGTCCGCGGGGTTGTGGAAGTCGTCCTTGATGGTCGCGTCGCGGGTCAGGCGCCAGTCGTCCAGCACCCAGGTGGCCTCGCGGTCGACGCTCACCGGCTCGGTCTCCTCGACGATCAGCGGCCCGTAGAGGCCCCGCCCGATCTGCTCCGCGGTGTTGGTGTGCGGGTGGTACCAGTAGGTGCCGGCGTCCGGCGGCACGAACTCGTACACGTACTCGTCACCCGGCGCGATGGGCACCTGCGTCAGGTACGGCACGCCGTCCACGTGGTTCGGGATGCGCAGGCCGTGCCAGTGCACGGTGGTCTCCTGGTCGAGACCGTTGCGCACCCGGATGCGCACGCGCTCACCGCGCTTCACGCGGATCTCGGGGCCCGGAACGGAGCCGTTGAAGGCCCACACGGGCGTCGCGGGAAACGGCGGCGGCGCGAGCTGCACCGACGCCGGCGCGAGGGACAGCGCGAACTCGCGCACGCCGTCGGCGCGCACCGCGCTCAGCGGGCACGTGCTTGCGAGCGCGGCGCCGGCGCCGAGCCGCAGGAATCCGCGACGTGAGAGGGTCGGAAACGGAGACGCCATGGCGGGCGATTGTGGTGGCATCGGTGCGTGCAGGCAACCGGCACCGACGCACCGCGCGCGACGGGTGCGCCCGCGCGTGATTCCCGGATCCGGGAAGGCGGCTGCGGGCGCAACGCGCTGCCGTGCGCGCCGTCCGGCGCGGCACCGCTTCACGGCGTCTCAGCCCGGCGTCGCCGCCCCCGGCGCCGGCGCCGTGTAGCCGCCGTGGCGCTCGGCGAAGCGGCCCCACGCGGCACCTGCGGCCGCGGATGCCGCGTCGAGCAGCGCCGACTCGTCCACGCCCAGCACCGTCCCGCCGCGCACGCACACCCGGCCGTCGACGAACACCGTGTCCACGTCCTTCGCGTGGCCGTGGTAGACGAGCGTGCCCACCGGGTCGTTGACCGGCGTGAGGCCGAAACGCCGCATGTCGACGATCTGCACGTCTGCCTTCTTGCCCGGTTCCAGCGACCCGATCGTGTCGGCCAGGCCCAGCGCCCGCGCGGAGTCGATGGTCGCGAGCTCCAGCGCCTCGGCCGCCGACAGCAGCTCCGGATCGTGGTCGCGGATGCGCGCGCACGCGATGCAGGCGCGCAGCACCTCGAAGAAGTCGGAGAAGTAGTTGTCGATGCCGAGGCCCACGTTCATGCCCGCCTCGCGCAGCGCGCGCACCGGCGCGATCTCGCCGCGGAACTGGTTCATCAACGGGCAGTGTGCAAGGTGGGTGCCGCTGGCGGCGAGGGTGCGCACCTCGGCCGCGTCCAGCTCGTAGCAGTGCACCGCGGTCATGTCGCCGCCGAGCAGGCCCGCGTCCGACGCGAGGTCGAGCTGCTCGCGGCCGTGCACCTCGCGCACCAGCGCCCTCTCGCCGAAGCCGAGGTGCATGGACAGGCGAAGGCCCAGGCGATCGGCCGCGTCGCGCACGCCGCGCAGCAGCTCCGGCGACGACGTGGACAGTCCGGTCAGCGCCATCACCGCGTGCAGCCGCCCGCCGGCGGCGCCGTGCCAGCGCTCGGCGAGCGCGGTGGCCTGGTCGAGCTGCGCAGCGCGCACGCGCGCATCGAACACCGTTCGCCCCGCGGCCAGCGCCTCGAGGTCCACGTCGTTGACCATCACGCCCACGCCCGCGCGCATGCCCACCGCCTCGAGGAACGGCGGGAACAGATCCGCGTCCTCCTCCATCTCGAGCACCGTGGTGACGCCGCCGCGCAGCAGCTCCGCGATGGCCAGGTTGCCGATGTCGCGGCGCTCCTCGCGGCTGACGATCCGCGCCATCGGCAGGTACAGGCGATGCGTGGGGGCGTGGCCCACGTCCTCGGCGCGCCCGCGGAACAGCGCATAGCCGACGTGGTTGTGCGCGCTCACGAAGCCCGGCAGCACCACCTTGCCGCGCCCGTCGATCACCTCGTCCGGCGTGCCGCAGCGCGCCGTCACCTCGCGCGCCGGCCCGACGTCGGCGATGCGGTCGTCCTCGATGACCAGCGCTCCCGGCGCGTGCACGCGGCGCGCGCCGTCGACGGTGATCACCGTCGCGTCCTTGATGCACGTGCGCATGCCGCGCCTCCGTTGATCCATGTCCCGCCGCGCGCCGCGGTCGCGCGTCGCCGCCCGCCCGCGTGTCGCGACATCTTCCCACGCCGGGCGCGGCGCGGCATCCTCGCGGCGCGTGCAGGACGGTCCGCCGCCGGCGCTCCCGTACACTGCGCGCCGCCGACGCCATCCCCCACACCATTGCCTGGAGCCGCCGATGACACCTCCACTCCTCGCGGCATCGCGCCGCACACGGCGCACGCCCTTCAGCGCGCGGGTGGAGGCCGCGGGAGTGCGCGCCTACACCGTCTACAACCACATGCTGCTGCCCAGCGTGTTCGAGTCGCTGGAGGCGGACTACCGGCACCTGAAGACGCGGGTGCAGGTGTGGGACGTCGCGTGCGAGCGCCAGGTCGAGGTGCGCGGCCCGGACGCCGCGCGCCTGGTGCAGATGCTGACGCCGCGCGACCTCGCGCGCATGTCGGTGGGGCAGTGCTGGTACACGCCGATGGTGGACGAGACCGGCGGCATGCTGAACGACCCGGTGACGCTGCGCCTGGCCGACGACCGCTTCTGGGTCTCGATCGCGGACTCCGACCTGCTGCTGTGGGTGAAGGGGCTGGCCGTCGGGCTGCGCCTCGAGGTGGACGTGCACGAGCCCGACGTGTCGCCGCTCGCGGTGCAGGGGCCGCGGGCAGACGACCTCACCGCACGCGTGTTCGGCGACGCGGTGCGCCACATCCCGTTCTTCCGCTTTCGCGAGCTGCCGTTCCAGGGCCGGCTGCTGCGCGTCGCGCGCTCGGGCTACTCGCGCCAGGGCGGATTCGAGATCTACGTCGAGGGCGCGGACCTCGGCGAGCCGCTGTGGGACGCGCTGTTCGCGGCCGGCGCCGATCTCGGCGTGCGCGCCGGCTGCCCGAACCTGATCGAGCGCATCGAGGGCGGGCTGCTGTCCTACGGCAACGACATGACGCAGGAGAACACGCCCCACGAGTGCGGCCTGGGTCGCTTCTGCGACACCGCGGAGGCGGTGGGCTGCGTGGGCCGCGACGCGCTGATGCGGATGCTGCGCGACGGGCCCGCGCGCCAGGTGCGGGGCCTGCGCATCGCCGGCGAGGCGGTCGCGCCGTGCACCGAGGCCTGGCCGGTGAGCGGTGCCGGCGAGCCGGCCGGCCAGGTCACCTCCGCCGCGTGGTCCCCGGACTTCGGCTGCAACGTGGCCATCGCGATGATCGACGCCGCCTGGCTGGAGCCGGGAACACGGGTCAGCGTCGAGACGCCCGACGGCGTGCGCGACGCCGAGGTGTGCCTGCTGCCGCACGCGCGCTGAGCGCTCGTGAATCGTTCACCACGCCTGCGGCGGCACCGCCTGTACACCCGGAAGATTCACGAGCGCTGACCGCGCACGCGCCGGGGCTCAGCCGTCGGGCACCTCGTCGCAGATCGCGCGCGGGTCGCTGACCGTCCACGACTTGCGAGACTGCACGATCAGCCCGCGGCGCGCGAAGTCGCGCATCACCCGCGTGACCTGCTCGCGGGTCGTGCCCACGCGCTGCGCGATCTCGGCGTGGGTGGGCGCCGGGTCGATGGTGAGCGGGCCGTCCTGGGTGCGGTGCAGGGACACGATGCTGCACAGCTCGAGGCGGATCTGGTCCGGAATGCTCAGCGCGCGCGTCACGAACGCGCGCTCGCACAGGAAGCGCGCGAGCCCGCACAGGCGCAGCATCGTCTGCTCGGCGAGGCTTGGGATGCGCGCGATGAGG
Source organism: uncultured Gammaproteobacteria bacterium (assembly GCA_965365655.1). Classification (GTDB taxonomy): domain Bacteria; phylum Pseudomonadota; class Gammaproteobacteria; order HK1; family HK1; genus JBFHNV01. The sequence continues at coordinate 13,270 of CBDUCN010000066.1, forward strand.
TCCTTGAAGTTCGGCCCCGACATGCGGATCAGCACGGTCTCCTCCACCGCCGTCACGTTGGTGGAGCGCGGTGCGGCGTCGATCGCGCTCAGCTCGCCGAACATCTCGCCGCCGGACAGATCCTGGAAGCTGATCATCTTGCCCTGCGCGGTGAGCAGCGACGCCTGCACCTTGCCGGACAGGATGAAGAACACGTCGCGGGTGCCCTCGCCGTGGCGGATGATGTCGGCGCCGGCCTGGTAGCAGCGCCCCTCGCAGAAACGCGCGATGTGGGCACGCTCGGCGCGTTCCAGGCGGTCGAAGAAGCGGCTGCCGAGCAGCGAGTCGGGGGACAGCTCCACCTTGCGGTAGTTGCGTTCCACGTCGGGGACCTCCTGGGTGGTCGTCCACGCACGCCGCGGGCGGGCGCCGCTCGCGTACAGCCTATCCCGGCCCCGGGACCCGGCGCGTGCGATTTCGCACGCCGGTCGCCGGGGGAAGCCGGCGCCCCTCGCGCGCGCTACGCGGCGCGCGGCGGGGGGAAGAAGCCCACCGGCGTCATGAGCCGGTTCTCCTGGGCGTCCAGCGCGCCCAGCTTCGCGCTCTCCTGGGTGTAGGCCAGCCACTCCGGGTCCGCCCACATCGCGGCGCGGCGCTGCTCGCGGTCGCCCGCGTTCTCGTACACCCAGATGTGCACGTACTGGTTCGGGTTGCCGGTCTCGGTGGTCATGTACGCGAGCGGCTGGCCCAGGTGGCGGGTCTGCGGCGTCTTGCCCATGCGCTCGTAGAGCGCGAGGTGGGCCTTCAGGGTGCCGGGTCGGCAGGTGTAGGTGCGCACGTCGAGCAGCATGGGGACTCCTTGGGCGAGACGGGACGGACGATGAGGCGACGGCCGGCGGCGCGGCGCCGGGGCGACATTGTAGAGACTGCCGCCGCTTCGGCGAGCCGGGTGTCGCGTCCCCCGCCGCGCCGGCGGCCATGGATTAACATCGCGCGGCCCGGCCGCCACCCCCCGGCGCCGGCCCGCGAGGAGCCCCCATGGAACTGTTCTACGCCGACCTCTCCCCCTTCGCCCGCAAGGTGCGCGCCGTGATCGAGGAGAAGGGCCTCGCCGGCCGCGTGACCCTCACCGCGGTCAATCCGTACGAGGCGCCGGAGCGCCTGCACGCCGCGAACCCGCTGTGCAAGGTGCCCACCCTCGTGACCGACGACGGCACCGCGCTGTTCGACAGCCCTGTGATCTGCGAGTACCTGGACACCCTGGGCGACGGGCCGCGCCTGCTGCCGGCCGAGGGACCCGCGCGCTTCGAGGTGCTGCGCCGCAACGCGATGGTGGGCGGCATCATGGACATCGCGTTCGCGCTGGCCTGCGAGGTGCATCGCCGCGAGCCCGGCGAGCGCTCGCAGAAGTGGATCGCGCACTGGTGCACCGCGATCCTGCGCACCGTCGACGCGCTGGAGGCGGAGATCGGCGAGTGGCCGGACGCGGTCGACATGGCCCAGGTGACCGCCGGCTGCACGCTGGGCTACCTCGACGTGCGGCTGAAGGACCAGGTGGACTGGCGCGAGGGGCATCCGGAGGTGGCGGCGTGGTACGAGGAGTTCTCGAAGCGCCCGTCGATGATCGCCAGCGCCCCGAAGACCTGAGCCCCGGAACCCGGCGAGGAGACACAGGACGATGCCCGGCAAGACCCTGTTCGAGAAGATCTGGGAACGCCACGTGGTGGTGGAGCGCGAGGACGGCCAGACGCTGCTCTACGTGGACCGCCACCTCGCCCACGACGGCTCCTTCAACGCGTTCCGCCGCCTGCGCGCGCAGGGGCGCCCGGTGCGCCGGCCGCAGCAGACCTTCGCGACGCCGGATCACTACGTGCCGACCGACACGGGCGACATCGCCGACGTGCGCGACCCCAAGGCACGCGAGATCATCGAGGCCATCGACGCCAACGCCGCGGACTTCGGCGTGCACCTGTTCCCGTGGGGCGACCGCCGCCAGGGCATCGCGCACGTGGTGGGGCCGGAACAGGGCATCACGCTGCCGGGGCTGACGATGGTGTGCGGCGACTCCCACACCTCCACCCACGGCGCGCTGGGCTGCATCGCGTTCGGCATCGGCGCGTCCGAGGTGGCGCACGTGCTCGCGACGCAGGCGCTGTGGCAGCGCCGCCCGAAGACGATGCGCGTCACGGTGGACGGCGCGCTCGGATTCGGGGTCACGGCCAAGGACGTGATCCTCGCGATCATCCGCTCGATCGGCACCGCGGGCGGCACCGGGCACGCGATCGAGTACACCGGCGACGCGATCCGCGGGCTGTCGATGGAGGGGCGCCTCACGCTGTGCAACATGACCATCGAGGCCGGCAGCCGCGTCGGCATGGTCGCGCCGGACGACACCACCTACGCCTACATCGAGGGGCGCCCGTTCGCGCCGGCGGGCGCGAAGTGGGAGCGTGCGCTGGACTTCTGGCGCACGCTGCCGTCCGACGCCGACGCCTCGTTCGACACCGAGGTGCGCCTCGACGGCGCGGCCATCGCGCCGATGGTGACCTGGGGCAACAGCCCGCAGGACGCGGTGGCGATCGGCGACGCGGTGCCGGACCCGGACGCGGAGCCGGACGCGGACCGGCGCCGCGCGATGCGTGAGGCGCTGGAGTACATGGGCCTCGCCCCCGGCACGCCGATGCGCGAGGTCGCGGTGGACAAGGTGTTCATCGGCGCCTGCACCAACGCCCGCATCGAGGATCTGCGCGCCGCCGCAGCGGTCGCGCGCGGACGCCGCGCGCGGGTGCGCGCGCTGGTCGTGCCGGGCTCGGGGCTGGTCAAGGAGCAGGCCGAGCGCGAGGGCCTCGACAAGGTGTTCCTGGACGCGGGCTTCGAGTGGCGCCTGCCCGGCTGCTCCATGTGCGTCGCGATGAACGGCGACCTCGTGGGTCCCGGCGAGCGCTCGGCGTCGACCAGCAACCGCAACTTCCGCGGCCGCCAGGGCCCCGGCAGCCGCACCCACCTGGTGAGCCCGGCGATGGCGGCGGCCGCCGCCGTGACGGGACACTTCACCGACGTTCGCGAGCTGATGGAGGGGGACTGAGCGTGGAAGCCTTCACGACCTTCGAGTCCGTCGCGGTGCCCATCGACATCGCGAACTGCGACACCGACCAGATCATCCCGGCGCGCTTCCTGCGCTACTCGATGGATGACGGCGGCTACGACCGCTACCTGTTCCACGATCTGCGCTTCGACGGCGACGGCAACCCGCGCGAGGACTTCGTGTACAACCGCGCGCCGTTCCGCGACGGGCGCATCCTGGTCGCGGACGTCAACTGGGGCTGCGGGTCGTCGCGCGAGAACGCCGTGTACGCGCTGGTCGCGAACGGCATCCGCGCGGTGATCGCGCCCAGCTTCGGCGACATCCACTACGGCAACTGCATGAAGCACGGCGTGCTGCCGGTGCGCCTGCCGCGCGAGACCTGCGACGCGATGCGCGCCGCGCTGCACGCGAATCCGGGCGCCCGCGTGGCGATCGACCTGCGGGCGCAGACGGTCACCGGCCCCGACGGTGCGACGCACGCGTTCGAGATCGATCCCTTCGACAAGCACCGCATGCTGGAGGGGCTGGACGACATCGCGCTCACGCTCGAGTACGACGCCGACTTCGAGGCCTTCGAGCGGCGCCATCGGGAGGCCTACGACTGGCTCTGACAGGAGCTCCGGGGCACGCTCACGGCGCGGCGACGCACACCGGCCGTGCGCGACGGTCACGCGTGACCCGCGCGAGCCGTCGCGGCGCCGCCTCGCGATGACCGCCCCGTGACCGCACTGCACTTCCGCCACGCGCTGCTGCCCGGAGGGTGGGCGCGCGACGTGCGCATCGACGTCGACGCCGACGGGCACATCACGGCCGTCGGCACCGGCCAGCCCGGCCCCGGCGCCGCGATCGCCGTGCCCGGCGTGCCCAACGTGCACAGCCACCTGTTCCAGCGCGCGATGGCCGGGCTCGCCGAGACGCGCAGCGGCGCCGACAGCTTCTGGAGCTGGCGCGACCTGATGTACCGCTTCCTCGCGCGCCTCGATCCGGAGCAGGTGCACGCGATCGCCGCGCAGGCCTGCGTCGAGATGCTGGAGGCGGGCTTCACGCACTGCGTCGAGTTCCACTACCTGCACCACGACCCGCAGGGCCGCCCGTACGCCGAGCGCTGCGCGATGGCGCAGGCCGTGCTGCAGGCCGCGGCCGACACCGGCATCGGCATCACCCTGCTGCCGGTGCTCTACGCGCACTCCGACTTCGGCGGCGCGCCGGCGCTGCCCGCGCAGCGGCGCTTCGTGAACGATCTCGACGACTACCTGTCGCTGGCCGACGCCTGCGCGCAGCGCGCACGCGGGATCGACTTCGCGCGCACCGGCCTCGCGGTGCATTCCCTGCGCGCGGTCACGCCGCCGCAGCTCGACGCCGTCGCGACCGCGGCGCACGGCGCCCCGCTGCACCTGCACGTTGCCGAGCAGGAGCGCGAGGTCGACGCGTGCGTCGCGTGGAGCGGCGCGCGCCCGGTGCAATGGCTGCTGGATCACGCGCCGGTGGACGGGAGCTGGTGCCTGGTGCACGCGACCCACGTCGACGCATCGGAGTGCGCGGCGCTGGCGCGCAGCGGCGCGGTCGTCGGGCTGTGCCCGATCACCGAGGCCAACCTCGGCGACGGGATCTTCCCGGCGGCCGGCTTCGCGGCCGCCGGCGGGCGCTTCGGGGTGGGCTCCGACAGCAACGTCGAGATCGGCGCCGCGGAAGAGCTGCGGCTTCTGGAGTACGGGCAGCGGCTGAACGACCGCGCGCGCAACCGGATGGCCGCCGGCGGCTCCTGCGCGCGGGCGCTGCTCGACGGCGCCCTCGCCGGCGGCGCGCTGGCGGCGGGGATGGCGCTCGGGCGCATCGAGCCGGGCGCGCGCGCGGATCTCGTGGCGCTGGACGCGCAGCACCCGTCGCTGGCGGCGGCGAAGGACGACGGCTGGCTGGACGGCTGGGTGTTCGCCGCCGGCACGGCCGCGGTCAGCGACGTCTGGGTGGGCGGGCGCCGCCGGGTCTGCGGCGGCCGGCACGCCGCCCGCGAGCCCGTCGCGCGGCGCTACGTGCAGACGCTGAAGGCGCTGCTGCGCGACGCGTGAGCGCGACGCGGCGCCGGGCATCCGCGCCCGGTCACGGGCGTTCACGGGCGCGGCCGGCACGGCACGGACAGGCCATGCGCGGACACCGGTCCGGCGCCCGGCGGCGCCGTCCCCGGCCGACGCCGCCGCGCTGTCTTGGCGGCTGCGCGGGAACGCACGGCAGCGCCTGCGGGCTGCGGGGGCGCGACCAGCGTGCTATAACGCCGCCCCATTCGCGCCGCCGGCAGGCGTGCCGGGCCGCTCGCA
>CBDUCN010000067.1:0-18620 GCA_965365655.1 uncultured Gammaproteobacteria bacterium
CGCGGGACGGGACCCACGCGCGGCGCGCGCGAAGGACGGACTGCCGACATGGAGCCGATTGCCGACCAGGGGGCCGACGACGAGGCCGACGACGACGCCGCGGGCCGGCGCCGGCGCGAGAGCCTGGGGATGCTGCTCGGCGTCGGGGCCGTCGCGGCGTTCGGCCTCACCCTGCCGGTCACCCGCTTCGTCGTGGCCGAGATGTCGCCGGTGACGGTGGGGCTGGGCCGTGCGGTGCTCGCGGGCTTGATCGCCGCGGCGCTGCTGCTGGCGGCCCGCGCGCGGGTGCCGTCGCGTGCCGAGGGGGTGCGTCTCGCGGTGGTCTCGGCGGGCGTGGTGCTCGGCTTCCCGCTGCTCAGCGCGTGGGCGATGCAGCACGTGCCGGCGGCCCACGGCGGGGTGGTGCTGGGCGTGCTGCCGCTGGCGACCGCGATCGTCGGTGCGCTGATCGGCGGCGAGCGGCCGTCGACGGGGTTCTGGCTCGCCGGCGTCGCGGGCAGCGCCGCGGTGATCGCGTTCGCGCTGCTGGAGGGCGCCGGCGGGCTGCACGTCGCGGATCTCGCGCTGCTCGGCGCGGTGCTCGCCGCCGCGGTGGGCTACGCCGAGGGGGGACGCCTCGCGCGCCACATGCCGGCCTGGCAGGTGATCTGCTGGGCGCTGGTGATCGGGCTGCCGTTCACCGGCGTCGCGGTGATCCTGGACCTCGCCGCGCGCGTGCCGGCCGTGTCCGGCGCCGGCTGGGCGGGATTCCTGTACCTCGCGCTGGTGAGCCAGCTCGGCGCGTTCCTGCTCTGGTACCGCGGCCTCGCGATCGGCGGCATCGCGCGCGTCAGCCAGGCGCAGCTGCTGCAGCCGTTCTTCACGCTGGGCGCGTCCGCGGTGCTGTTGAACGAGCGGATCGACGCCACTACGATCGCGTTCGCCGTGATCGTGGTGCTGACGGTGGCGATCGGCCGCCGGATGCCGGTGCACGCGCGCTGAGCGACGCCCGGCGAATCGCCGCGCGGCGCCGAAGGGCGCCCGCCGTGCGGGTCGCGGCGCCGCGCCAACCGCTCGCCGGCCCGGGTCGCACCGCGCAGGCCCGATCCCTACAACCAGCGACAGGAGCCCGCCGATGCCGTCGTTCGACGTCGTGTCCGAGGTGGACATGCACGAGGTGACCAACGCCGTGGACCAGGCGAACCGCGAGGTGACCACGCGCTTCGACTTCAAGGGCACCGGCTCGCGCTACGAGGTCGACGCCGGGGTGGTCACGCTGTTCACGCAGTCCGACTTCCAGCTCAAGCAGATGCTGGACATCCTCGTCGGCAAGCTCGCGAAGCGCGGCGTGGACGTCGCGTGCCTGGACAGCGCCGAGCCGGAGCTGGCCGGGCAGGAGGCGCGCCAGCGGATCACGCTGCGCCAGGGCATCGACAAGGACCTCGCGCGGCGCATCGTGAAGCGCATCAAGGACCGCAAGCTCAAGGTGCAGGCGGCGGTGCAGGGCGAGCAGGTGCGGGTCACCGGCAAGAAGCGCGACGACCTGCAGGCCGTGATCGCGGACCTGAAGGGCGCGGAGATGGGGCTGCCGCTGCAGTTCACGAACTTCCGTGACTGACGGCCCGTGACGGTCTCGCCGCAGCGGGCGCGGCGCGTGCCGCGCGGGGCGTGCGGCACGCGCGGCGTCGCGCGGCCGTCCGCTCGCGCCGCGCCGGGCGGGTGCCCGGGTGACGCGTCCCGCCGCGCGTTGCCGGCGACGCCCGGCAGGCGTCCCGCGGCGGCGGGCCCGGGGGTCACGGCCCCCGAGGGCCGGACGGCCGGCCCGCGTCGATGAACCCGGACTTCTGGCACGCGCGCTGGTCGGCGGGCAACACGCCGTGGCACCAGCGCGCGCCCAACGCCCGCCTCACCGCGCACTTCGACGCGCTGGACCTCGCGCCCGGGGACCAGGTGCTGGTGCCGCTGTGCGGCCGCGCGCTGGACATGCGCTGGCTGCTCGAGCACCGCTTCCGCGTGCTCGGCGTCGAGCTGAGCGAGATCGCGGTGCGCGGGTTCTTCGCGGACCACGGCCTGCGCTTCCGCGAGCGCGACGCGGCCGGCTTCCGGCTCTTCGACGGCGACCGGGTCCGGATCCTGTGCGGCGACGTGTTCCGGCTCACGCCGGAGCTGCTGTCGGACGTCGCCGCGGTCTACGACCGCGCCGCGCTGGTCGCGCTGGACGGCGACGAGCAGGCTCGCTACGCGTCGCTGCTCGCGCGCTGCCTCCCGCCGGGCGCGTCGCAGCTCCTGCTCACGCTGCAGTACGACACCGCGCGCATGGAAGGCCCCCCGTTCAGCGTCGACGAGGCGCGGGTGCGCGCGCTGTACGAGGCGCGCTTCGCGGTCGAGCGGGTAGCCTCCGTCGCGATCCTGGACGACGAGCCGCACCTTCGCGCGCGCGGCCTGGACGCGCTGACCGAGCACGCGTTCGTGGTCACCGACCGCGCGGCCTGAGAGGAGCCCGCAATGCCAGCTGCCTTCGCGATGCACGACGCCGCGGACCATGCACCGCCCGCCGCGCGATGCCTGGCCGCCCCCGCGCGCGCTGGCGTGACCACCGGAGCGGGGCGCTGAGCGTCGCCGCGACCGCGGCGCGTGACGACGCGGCCGCGCTCGCGGTCGTCTACCACGAGGACTACTCGGCCGACCTGCCGCCGGGTCATCGCTTCCCGATGGCCAAGTTCCGCCGCCTGAAGGAGCACCTGGTGGACAGCGGCCTCGCCGAGGCCGGCGCGCTGCACCGCCCGCAGCCGGCCTCGCGCGAGCTGCTCGCCGGCGCCCACGACCCCGCGTACGTGGACGGCGTGCTCGCGGGCCGCCTCGACGAACGCGCGGTGCGCCGCATCGGCTTCCCGGTCACCGCGTCGGTGGTGGCCCGCAGCCGCGCGGCGGTCGCGGGCACGCTGCTCGCCGCGCGCCTCGCCCTCGCGCGCGGCATCGCATGCAACACCGCCGGCGGCAGCCACCACGCGTTCGCGGGCCACGGCGCCGGGTACTGCGTGTTCAACGACGTCGCGGTGTCCGCCCGCGCGCTGCTGGCCGAGGGCGCCGTGCGTCGCGTGCTGGTCGTCGACCTCGACGTGCACCAGGGCGACGGCACGGCCGCGATGTGCGCGCACGAGCCGCGCATCGTCACCTTCTCCATGCACTGCGGCTCGAACTTCCCGGCCGTCAAGCAGCGAAGCGATCGCGACGTCGAGCTGCCCCCGGGCACCGGGGACGACGGCTACCTGGAGGCGCTCGAGCGCGAGCTGCATCCGCTGCTCGAATCCGCCGATCCGGACCTCGTGTTCTACAACGCCGGGGTCGACCCGCACGGCGAGGATCGCCTCGGGCGCCTCTCGCTCACCGACGCCGGGCTCGCGCGCCGCGAGCGCACGGTGCTCGGCGCGTGCCGGGCGGCCGGCGTCCCGGTCGCCGGCGTGCTGGGTGGCGGCTACACGCACGATCTGGACGCGCTGGTCGGCCGTCACGCGGTGTTGTTCCGGGAGGCGGCCCGGGCGCTCGCCGGCTGAGCGCCGGGCGGGCCGGTGACGCCGACGCGCCGCTCTCGCGCGCGGTCGTCACCAGCGGTGGCGGCCCCAGAGCTCCGGGTTCGCCCAGTTGCGGGCGTTGAGCCAGTCTGGGGTGCGCTTGTAGCGGTCGATGTCGAACGTGTAGAGCGCGAGGGGCCCGTCGCCGCCGGTGGCGTGCCCTGCGGCCTCGAGGCCCAGTGCCAGCATCGCGTCCAGCCCCCAGCGCGCGTCGTGCGCCGGCACCGCGACCAGCAGCCGGCGCGCGCGCAGGTCGCGCAGCGACCCCAGCAGGCGCGCGCCCTCGTCGGGCGCCAGCGTCTCGAGCACCCCGACGAGCACCGCGAGGTCAGCGCGCGGTTCGTCGGTGGCGGTAGGCTTCAGAAGATCCTCGATGCGCGCGCGCTCGCAGCGCGCGTCGCCGGCCAGCGCGTCGTCGACCGGCACCGGGCCGAGCAGCAGCACGCGACCCTTGCCGGTCTGCGCAATGACGTCGGCCACGACCTGCTCGATGGGCCGGGCGGACATCAGGGGCTCCGGCCCCGGGTGGTCGCGTCGAGTCCTGCACGGCGGCTGCCGGCCCGCGACGCGCCGCGCCGGCCCGGTGTGCGGGCGTCGGATCGCGCGGCACGTGAGCCATGGTGGGGCGCTGGAATGCGCGCGGCACGGAAGCGGGTTCGGGCCGCGTCGGGCCTCTGACGCGGCCCGAACTTGAGCCAGGTCACGAAACGCCCCTGCAAGACATTGAAAATGGGAATGATTCGGGCCGCATTGTGAAGCGGTTCACCGTTTCGGGTGAGGAACGCGTGGCAAGTTAGGCTCAAGAATTGTGCTGATATGCCGAAAACCGGTGCACCAGCTAAACAGAGGTGGTCCGATGCAGCAACAGGCTCCCCAGCGTCCCCAGGACGTCGAATTTACGCGGCATGGCAAGGGCCGCAACACGGATGGAGGGACGGAAGAGTCGGGTCTGGGGTCGAGGCTGCGCAAGCGGCGCAAGGACCTCGGCTGGACGCAGACCGAGCTCGCCGACAAGGTGGGCACCTCGCAGGCGGTGGTGCAGAAGATCGAGAACGGCAAGAGCCTGCGCCCGCGGATCCTCGAGCAGCTCGCCGACGCGCTGGACGTGAAGCCCGCGTGGCTGATGTTCGGCGTCGAAGAGGCGGGAGAGCTGTCGGACGACGCCATCGAGCTGGCCCGCGCGTGGGCGCGGCTCAAGGAGCCGCACCGCACCGCGATGCGCGAAGCCATCATGCGCATCGGCGGCCGCGACTGACCCCAGTCGCCGGCTCGCGTTCTCCTCCCGCGCCGCCGCGGCGGCGCCCCCACTCTCCGGATTCCGACCCACCCCGCGCCTTCCGGCGCGGGGTGGCGTCGTGCGTTGCATGTGACGTACGTTCGTCGCGGGCTGACCGGGATGGGCCTCCGAATCCTGGCACGGCGGTTGCAGTTATCCCTGTGAAGCGGTACGAGATGAGTCTAAGACATTGAATCTACTGAGCCGATGCACGATCCTCCGCGATCGGGTGTCGGGTAGGAACGACAGGCCCAGCGCGTACCGACCTGTCCGCCTAGGACGCGAAGCCCAACTCAGGTGGTAACCCAACGATGCTCAACATGATGACCAAGACCGAACTGGACAATTCGCCGCGCCTCGCGCCGATCCTGGAGACCCTCGCCGACCGCCTGCGCCGTGCGCGCAAGCAGAAGGGCTGGTCCCAGGAGTTCCTGGCCCAGCGTGCCGACACCTCGCAGGCCGTGATCCAGAAGATCGAGAACGGCAAGAGCCTGCGCCCGCGCAACATCGAGCGCATCGCCGAGGCGCTGGACGTGCGTCCGGCGTGGCTGATGTTCGGCGTGAACGAGGTCGAGGACCTCGACGAGGAAGCGGTGCAGGTCGCCCGCGCATGGAACCGGCTCAAGGAGCCCGAGCGCTCGGCGATGAAGGAGACCATCCGGCGCCTCGCCGACGCCTGATCAGGGCACGAGGCGGACGGAGCGGCCGCCCGCGGGTGCAGGAGTGCCCGCGGGCGGCTTTTTTTCGGGCCTTGCCGGGTTCGGATAGACTAGCGGCGGTTTTGCATCCAGGGCCGACCGCATGGCGCCAGCCAATGCCGCGCGCACGTTCCACGTCGAGCTGATCAAGCCGTCGCACTACGACGACGACGGCTACGTGATCCAGTGGTGGAAGGCGTGGATCCCGTCGAACTCCCTGTCCAGCGTGTACGGCCTCACCCAGGCCATCGACGCCGCGGGCCTGCTCGGCGACGACGTGCGCCTCGAGGTGAACGCGTACGACGAGACCAACACCGTGATCCCGGTGCGCGAGATCGCCGCGCGCATCCGCGGCGACGGCAACTGCGGCCTCGTCTGCCTGGTCGGGGTGCAGAGCAACCAGTACCCGCGCGCGGTGGATCTCGCGCGGCAGTTCCGCGCCGAGGGCGTGCAGGTGGCGATCGGCGGCTTCCACGTCTCGGGGTGCCTCGCGATGCTGCCGGAGATGCCGGCGGATCTGCGCGAAGCGCTGGATCTGGGGGTGAGCCTGTTCGCCGGCGAGGCCGAGGGCCGCCTCGAGCAGGTGTACCGCGATGCGCTGGACGGGTCCCTGAAGCCGGTGTACGACTTCATGGACGACCTGCCGGGGCTGCAGGAACAGCCGACGCCGTTCCTCCCCGAGCACCTGGTGCGCCGTTACGCGGGTGAGCTCGCGTGCTTCGACGCCGGCCGCGGCTGCCCGTTCACGTGCAGCTTCTGCACCATCATCAACGTGCAGGGCCGCAAGTCGCGCTTTCGCGACGCCGACGACATCGAGCGCCTGATCCGCGCCAACGCCGCACAGGGCGTCGACCGCTACTTCATCACCGACGACAACTTCGCTCGCAACAAGAACTGGGAGGCGATCTTCGATCGCATCATCGATCTGCACGAGCGCGAGGGGCTCAACACCAACTTCATCATCCAGGTCGACACCCTGGCCCACAAGATTCCGAACTTCGTCGAGAAGGCGGCTCGCGCCGGCTGCAAGCGGGTGTTCATCGGGCTCGAGAACATCAACCCGGACAGCCTGAAGAGCGCGTCAAAGGGCCAGAACCGGATCACCGAGTACCGCAAGATGCTGCAGGCGTGGCGCAACGCCGGCGTCATCACCTATGCGGGCTACATCCTCGGCTTTCCCACCGACACGCCGCAGACCATCGAGCGCGACATCAGGATCATCCAGCGCGAGCTGCCGATCGACATGCTCGAGTTCTTCTGCCTCACGCCGCTGCCGGGGTCCCAGGACCACAAGGAGCTCACCGAGAAGGGCGTGTGGATGGACCCGGACATGAACAAGTACGACCTCGAGCACGTGGTCACCGGGCATCCGCTGATGAGCAAGGAGGAGTGGCAGGGGATCTACGACCGGGCGTGGGACATCTACTACTCGCCGGAGCACATCGAGACGCTGCTCAAGCGCGCGGTCGCGACCGGCATCAAGCCGGCGCGTCTCGCCGGCATGATCTTCGACTTCTACGGCAGCTACCGCTACGAGCGGGTGCACCCGCTGCAGAGCGGGGTGCTCAGGCGCAAGGTGCGCACGCAGCGCCGCCACGGCATGGCGCTGGAGAACCCGCTGGTGTTCTACCCGCGCCGGGCGTGGGAGATCCTGCGCACCTACGTGCCGGGGCTGCTGTATTTCCTGCGCCTGACCCGGGTGCGCAAGCGCATCCAGCACGACCCGGCGTCGAAGACGTACACCGATCTCGCCATCGCCCCGGTGGCCGACGGCGACGAGGGCGGCTTCGAGATGTTCGGCGTCACCGAGGCGGCGCGTTCCGCGGTCCAGAAGGCGAAGCGGCGCGAGGCCGTGATCGCCCGCGCGAAGGGCAAGGAGCACACCGCGCTCGACATCCCGGTGAAGGTCGCCGGGGGCTGAGATCGCGCCGCGCCGGCAGGCGCCGGGGGACGGCGCCGCGGCGGCGGACGTGCGTCGTGCCCGCACGGGTGCAGGCGCACCGCGCAGTTGCCCTGATATCTCGCGCGCTCGCGCCGCACGGCGCCGGCCGGGCCTCTACGCGAGCGTCTTCGAAGCCACCTCGTAACAGTCCTTGGACAGCCCCGGCGCCGCGAGCACGCGCTCGAGCTCCGCGCGCATCAGCGCCTGGCGTGCGTCGTCGAAGCGCCGCCAGCGGCTGAACGCGCCCAGCAGCCGCGCCGCGACCTGCGGGTTCGCGGGGTCGATCGCGATCACCTGCTCGGCGGCGAACCGGTAGCCGGCGCCGTCCGCCGCGTGGAAGCGCACCGGGTTGCCGTGGCAGAACGCGCCGACCAGCGCGCGCACGCGGTTCGGGTTGCGCCGGTCGAAGCACGGGTGCTCGAGCAGGGCGCGCACGCGATCCAGCGTGTCCGGCAGATGCGACGTCGCCTGCGCGGAGAGCCACTTGTCCATCACCAGCGGGTCGTCGCGCCAGCGCGTCTCGAACGCGGCGATCGCCTGCGCGCGCTCCTCGCCGTCGCTGTCGGCGAGCATCTGCAGCGCCGCGAGCTGGTCGGTCATGTTGTCCGCGTTCTCGAGCTGCGCGACGCAGGTGCGCCGCACCTCGGGATCGTCCAGCGTCATCAGGTAGCCCAGGCACAGGTTGCCCAGCGCGCGCCGCCCGACGTCCGCCGGGGTGAACGCGTAGGGAGCGTTCGTGCGGTTCTCGGCCATCACCGCGCGCAACGGTTCCTGCAGCGCGCCGGCAAGGCGCCGGCGCAGGCCCTGGCGCGCGTCGTGTATCGCCGCCGGGTCGACGCGCGCCATCTGGTCGGCCACGTAGCTCTCCGACGGCAGGGTCAGGGCCTCCGCGACGAGGGCCCTGTCGGCGTCGCGGGCGGTCAGGAGGCGCTCGAAGCCCGCGACGAAGCACTCCGGCAGATCGGGCGCCGCGCCGGGCGCCCGGCCCGCGAGGTCGAGCAGGATGCGCAGCGCGAAGCTCTGCGCCGCATCCCAGCGGTTGAACGGATCGTCGTCGCGGCTCATCAGGAACGCGAGCTCCTCGTCGCCGCGCTCGATCTCGATCTTCACCGGCGCCGAGAAGCCCCGGCCCAGCGACAGCACCGGCGGCGCGGTGACGTTCTCGAACACCACCTGCTGGCGCGCCTCGGTCAGGTGCAGCACGCCGTCGCGCACCTCGGCCGCGCGCGCCGGCAGCGCGCGGCCGTCGGCGTCGAGCAGCGCCACCGCGAGCGGCACGTGGAACGGCTCCTTCTCCGGCTGGCCCGGGGTGGGCGGGCAGGTCTGCTCGAGGTCCAGGCGCAGGCGCGCGGCCTGCGGGTCGTAGTCGGTGGCGGCCTTCACGACCGGCGTGCCGGCCTGGGTGTACCAGCGGCGGAAGCGCGCGAGGTCCGCGCCGCTCGCGTCCTCCATCGCGCGCACGAAGTCCTCGGTGGTCACCGCCTGGCCGTCGTGGCGCTCGAAGTACAGCCGCATCCCGGCCTTGAAGCCCGCATCGCCGAGGATGGTGTGCATCATCCGGATCACCTCGGCGCCCTTGTTGTACACGGTGACGGTGTAGAAGTTGCTGATCTCGATGTACGAGTCCGGGCGCACCGGGTGCGCCATCGGCCCCGCGTCCTCCGCGAACTGGTGGCTGCGCAGCACGCGCACGTCCTGGATGCGCTTCACCGCCCGCGAGCCCTCGTCGGCGGAGAACTCCTGATCGCGGTACACCGTGAGCCCTTCCTTGAGGCTCAGCTGGAACCAGTCGCGGCAGGTGACGCGGTTGCCGGTCCAGTTGTGGAAGTACTCGTGGGCGATCACGCCCTCGATGTTCGCGAAGTCGCCGTCGGTGGCGGTCTCCGGGCGCGCGAGCACGTACTTCGAGTTGAAGACGTTGAGCCCCTTGTTCTCCATCGCGCCCATGTTGAAGTGGTCGACGGCGACGATCATGTAGGTGTCGAGGTCGTACTCCAGGCCGTAGACCTGCTCGTCCCAGCGCATCGCCTTCTTCAGCGACGCCATCGCGTGGTCGCAGCGATCCGCGTTGTGGTGCTCGACGTAGATGCGTAGCGCCACCTCGCGCCCGCTCATCGTCGTGAAGCGGTCCTCGATGCACGCGAGATCGCCGGCGACCAGCGCGAACAGGTACGTGGGCTTCGGGAAGGGGTCGTGCCAGGTCACGAAGTGCCGGCCGCCGTCCAGCGCGCCGGAGTCGACCGCGTCGCCGTTCGACAGCAGCACCGGGTAGCGCTCCCGGTCGGCGGTGACCGTGGTCGTGAACACGCTCATCACGTCCGGGCGATCCGGGAACCAGGTGATGCGCCGGAAGCCCTCGGCCTCGCACTGGGTGCAGAAGCTGCCGGCCGACTTGTACAGCCCCTCGAGCGCGGTGTTGTCCTGCGGCAGGATGCGGGTCTCGAGCTCGAGCTCGAAGCGCTCCGGCACGCCGCGCACGGTGAGCCGCTCGCGCCCGAGCGCGATCCGCTCGTCGGGCAGCGTGTCGCCGTCGAGGCGCGCCGCGCGCAGCGGCAGGTCCTGGCCGTCCAGCACGAGGTCGTCCGCGGGCTCCGCGGCGGGATTGCGGCGCACCGCGAGCCGCGAGCGCACGTCGGTGTGCGACTCGTGCAGGTCGAAGTGCAGGTGCACGCTCTCGACCAGGAACGGCGGCGGGCGGTAGTCGGCGAGGCGGGTGACGGAGGGCTGGGCGTTGCTCATCGGGCGACGGGTGCTGCGAGGGCGGCCGGGCAGTATAGAGGCGGGCGCCGCGCACGGCGGCGCGGGGGTACGCTGTGAGCCGGAGGCGCGGCGCGGGCCGCGCGCGCCACGACGGCGGTGAACCGCGGGAGGCCTGTGGCCGTGACGGACGCGCAACGCGACGAGCACGAGGATGCGGCGCAAGGCGCGCCGTCGAAGTCCGCGCGCAAGCGCGCCCACAAGGCATTGCAGTCGCTGGGCGACACCCTGATGGCCCTGAGCCCGGCGGAGCTGGAGCGCGTGTGCGCGGACCCGGAGCTGCGCGCCGCGGTCGCGGCGGGCCGCGATTTCAAGAAGGGCGCCCGCGCCCGCCAGGTGCGTCACCTCGGCAACCTGCTCGCGCGCGCGGACCTCGAGCCCATCGAGGAGGCGCTCGCGGCGCTGCGCGGCGAGAGCGCGCGCGCGACCGGGCAGCTGCACCGCGCGGAGCGCTGGCGCGAGCGCCTGCTGGACGCGTCCGACGACGACGCGATCACCGAGCTGCTCGAGCGCCATCCCGGCGCGGATCGCCAGC
This sequence comes from uncultured Gammaproteobacteria bacterium, assembly GCA_965365655.1. Taxonomy (GTDB): domain Bacteria; phylum Pseudomonadota; class Gammaproteobacteria; order HK1; family HK1; genus JBFHNV01. The sequence continues at coordinate 10,760 of CBDUCN010000067.1, forward strand.
AGCTGCGCACCCTCGTGCGGCTCGCGCGCGCCGAGCGGGCCCGCGAGGCGCCGCCGCGGCGTTTCCGCGAGCTGCTGCGCGTGCTGCGCGCGCTGGAGGAGGCCGCGGAGCCCGGCGAGTGATCCTGCACCGTCGCGCGTCCGCGACCCGTGGCCGCGGCAGGCGGGTCGCGGGCGCGCGCGGGCTCGCGCTGCTCGGCGCCGCGTGCCTGCTGCCGGCGCTCGCCGGCTGCGAGCGTGCGCAGGCGCCGCAGGCGGCCGGCGAGCCCGTCGCGGCCGCGATGTCCGCCCCGGCCGAGGACGGGTTCGCGCGCGCCTACGCGCCGCGACCGCTGCGCTTCCCGGAAGATCACGGACCGCACCCGGACTTCCGCACCGAGTGGTGGTACCTGACGGGCAACCTCGAGGACCGCGACGGGCGGCGCTTCGGCTTCCAGCTCACGCTGTTCCGTTTCGCGCTCGCGCCGGATGCGCCCCGCCGCGCGTCCGCGTTCGCGACGCGCCAGGCCTGGATGGGCCACTTCGCGCTGACCGATGCCGCCGCGGGCCGCTTCCACGCGTTCGAGCGCTTCGCGCGCGGCGCGGCCGGACTGGCCGGCGCCTCGGCGCGCCCGTTCCGCGTGTGGCTGGAGGACTGGCGCATCGAGTCGCTGGACCCGGCGCGCTTCCTGCCGCTGCGCGTGCGGGCCGCACGCGACGGGGTCAGCCTGGACCTCACGCTGGGTCCCGGGCGCGGCCCGGTGCTGCAGGGCGACCGCGGCCTGAGCCGCAAGAGCGCGGCGCCGGGCAACGCGTCTTATTACTACTCGTACACGCGGCTGCCGGCGGCCGGCGAGGTGCGCACGGACGGCGCGCGCTTCGCGGTGCACGGCGCGGCGTGGCTGGACCGCGAGTGGAGCACCAGCGCGCTGTCGCCGGAGCAGGCCGGCTGGGACTGGTTCGCGCTGCAGCTCGCCGACGGCCGGGACCTGATGTACTACCGCCTGCGGACCCGCGACGGCGGCGTGCACCCGTTCAGCGCCGGGGTGCTGGTCGGGCCCGGCGACGGCCCGCCGCGCCGGCTGGGGCCCGCGGACGTGCGCCTTTCGCCCGTTCGCCACTGGACCAGTCCTGCCGGCACCCGCTACCCGGTGGCCTGGCGCCTGCAGGCGCCGGGGCTGGACCTCGCGGTCGAGCCGCTGCTGGACGCACAGGAGCACGCCGGAACCTTCCGCTACTGGGAGGGCGCGATGGACGTGTCCGGGCGCGGCGGCGCGCCGGTGCGCGGGCGGGGCTACCTGGAGATGACGGGCTACTGACCGGCCCCGCGGGCGCTCCGGCCGCGCGGCGCGCCGGCAGGCGGGCGCTCCGATTCCCCCGTCCCGGCCGAGTCGGTATCATGACGGCCCGTCCGGGGCCCGCCTTCTGCCGGGGCCCGAAGTGTAAGGAACTGCATGTCCCGCTTCATCTTCATCACGGGCGGCGTGGTGTCATCGCTCGGCAAGGGCATCGCCTCCGCGTCGCTCGCCGCAATCCTCGAAGCGCGTGGCCTGAAGGTCACGCTCATGAAGCTCGACCCGTACATCAACGTGGATCCGGGCACGATGAATCCGCTGCAGCACGGCGAGGTGTTCGTGACCGCGGACGGGGCCGAGACCGACCTGGACCTGGGCCACTACGAGCGCTTCGTGCGCACGACCATGGGCAAGGTCAACAACTACACCACCGGCCAGATCTACGAGAACGTGATCCGCAAGGAGCGCCGCGGCGAGTACCTGGGCGCCACGGTGCAGGTGATCCCGCACATCACCGACGAGATCAAGTCCTGCATCCGCCAGGCCGCCGGCAACGCCGACGTGTGCATGGTCGAGATCGGCGGCACGGTGGGCGACATCGAGTCGCTGCCGTTCCTGGAGACCATCCGCCAGATGCGCATCGAGCTGGGCGAGCACCAGTCGCTGTTCATCCACCTGACGCTCGTGCCCTACCTGCCGAACGCCGGCGAGGTGAAGACCAAGCCGACCCAGCACTCGGTGAAGGAGCTTCGCTCCATCGGCATCCAGCCCGACGTGCTGCTGTGCCGGTCGACGATGCCGCTGCCGGCCAACGAGCGGCGCAAGATCGCGCTGTTCACGAACGTCGCCGAGCGCGCGGTGATCTCGGCCGTCGACGTCGACAGCATCTACCGCATCCCGCGCCTGTACCACGAGCAGGGGCTGGACGACCTCGTGGTGGACAAGCTGCACCTCACCGCCGATGCGATCGATCTCGGCGAGTGGGACAAGGTGGTGGCGAGCCTGGAGAACGCGAAGCGCAAGGTGCGCATCGCGATGGTGGGCAAGTACGTGGACCTCACCGAGTCCTACAAGTCGCTGTCCGAGGCGTTGATCCACGCCGGCATCCACACCGGCACCCGGGTGGAGATCCGCTACGTGGACTCCGAGGACATCGAGTCGACCGGCACCGGCTGTCTGGAGGGCATGGACGCGATCCTGGTTCCGGGCGGCTTCGGCAAGCGCGGCATCGAGGGCAAGATCCAGGCGGCGCGCTTCGCGCGCGAGAACAAGGTGCCCTACCTCGGGATCTGTCTCGGGATGCAGGCCGCGGTGATCGAGTTCGCGCGCCACAAGGCCGGGCTGAAGGACGCCGACAGCACCGAGTTCAACCGCGGCACGCCGCACCCGGTGATCGCGCTGATCACCGAGTGGGTGAACCCGGACGGCTCGCTGGAGAGCCGCCACGAGGGCAGCGACCTGGGCGGCACGATGCGCCTCGGCGCGCAGGACATCCGCCTGCGCCGCGAGTCGCGCGTGCGCGCGATGTACGGCAAGGAGGTCATCAGCGAGCGTCACCGCCACCGCTACGAGTTCAACAACACCTACATGGACCCGCTGCAGGAGGCGGGGCTGTCCATCGCCGGCAAGACCCTGGACGGCTCGCTGGTCGAGGTCGTGGAGCTGCCCAACCACCCGTGGTTCGTCGGCTGCCAGTTCCACCCCGAGTTCACGTCCACGCCGCGTGACGGCCATCCGCTGTTCAGCGGTTTCATCGAGGCGGCGAACGACTTCCACGAGAGCGTCGCCGGCGAGCCCGCGATGGCGGGAGAGTAGATGAATCTGTGCGGCTTCGACGTCGGGATCGACCGGCCCCTGTTCCTGATCGCGGGTCCGTGCGTGATCGAGTCCGAGGCGCTCGCGTTCGAGACCGCGATTGCGCTTCGCGACATCGCGGCGCGCGCGGGGGTGCCGCTGGTCTACAAGTCATCCTTCGACAAGGCCAACCGCAGCTCGCACCAGAGCTTCCGCGGGCCCGGCGTGGAGCAGGGCCTGCGCATCCTGGAGCGGGTGCGCGCGGAGGTCGGCGTGCCGGTGCTCACCGACGTGCACGAGGACACGCCGGTGGACGAGGTCGCGTCGGTGGTGGACGTGCTGCAGACGCCCGCGTTCCTGTGCAGGCAGACCGACTTCATCCGGCGCGTCGCCGCCGCCGGCAAGCCGGTGAACATCAAGAAGGGCCAGTTCCTCGCGCCGTGGGACATGGCCAACGTCGTGAACAAGGCGCGCGCGACCGGCAACGAGCAGATCATGGTCTGCGAGCGCGGCGCGAGCTTCGGCTACAACTACCTGGTCTCCGACATGCGCGCGCTGGCCGTGATGCGTGACACCGGCTGCCCGGTGGTCTTCGACGCCACGCACTCGGTGCAGATGCCGGGCGGCCAGGGGACCTCTTCGGGCGGGCAGCGCGAGTTCGTGCCGGTGCTCGCGCGCGCCGCGGTCGCGGCCGGCGTCGCGGGCGTGTTCATGGAGACGCATCCCGATCCCGAGCGCGCGCTGAGCGACGGGCCGAACGCGTGGCCGCTGGGGCGCATGGAGGCGCTGCTGCAAACGCTCGCGGAGATTGACCGGACAGTGAAGGCGCGGCCGCTGGACGAGGCTGCCATCAACGAGGAGGCGCCACGCAGGCGGGCATGAGCAGGACCACCATCAAGGACATTGCGGCACGCGAGGTGCTGGACTCCCGGGGCAATCCGACCGTGGAAGCGGACGTTCTGCTGCACAGCGGCGCCGTCGGGCGCGGCATCGCGCCGTCCGGTGCGTCGACCGGCGCGCGCGAGGCGCTCGAGCTTCGCGACGGCAACCCCGCGCGCTACATGGGCAAGGGCGTCAAGAAGGCCGTCATGAACGTGCAGGGCGAGATCCGCAGCGCGCTCGTGGGCATGGACGCGAAGGACCAGCGCGCCGTCGACCAGGCGATGATCGACCTCGACGGCACCGACAACAAGGGCCGTCTCGGCGCGAACGCGATGCTCGCGGTGTCGCTTGGCGTCGCCCGCGCGGCGGCGCGCGCCGGCGCGAAGTCGCTCTACGAGCACATCGGCGGCAGCGGGCCGTTTCGCATGCCGGTGCCGATGATGAACATCATCAACGGCGGCGCCCACGCCGACAACAGCGTGGACCTGCAGGAGTTCATGATCGTGCCCTCCGGCGCGGGCAGCGTGCGCGAGGCGGTGCGCGCCGGCGCCGAGATCTTCCACCACCTGAAGCAGGTGCTCTCCGCGCGCGGCATGAGCACGGCGGTGGGCGACGAGGGGGGATTCGCGCCGGACCTGCGGTCCAACGAGGAGGCCATCGAGGTGATCCTCGAGGCGATCGACAAGGCGGGCTACCACGCCGGGCGCGACGTGCACCTGGCGCTGGACGTCGCGAGCTCCGAGTTCTACCGCGACGGGCGCTACGAGCTGGCGTCGGAGAAGCGCAGCCTGAGCGCCGCGGAGCTCGCCGACATGCTGTCGGACTGGGCGACGCGCTTCCCGATCGTGTCCATCGAGGACGGCATGGCAGAGGACGACTGGGACGGCTGGGCGCTGCTCACGCGCAAGCTCGGCAACCGCTGCCAGCTGGTGGGCGACGACCTGTTCGTCACCAACCCGGCGATCATCGCCGACGGCATCGAGCGGCGCGTCGCGAACGCGGTGCTGATCAAGCTCAACCAGATCGGCACGCTGAGCGAGACGCTGGACGCGATCGATCTGTGCCGCAAGGCGGAGTACGCGGCGGTGATCTCGCACAGATCCGGCGAGACCGAGGACACCACGATCGCCGACCTCGCGGTCGCGACCAGCGCGGGGCAGATCAAGACCGGCTCGCTGTCGCGCTCCGATCGCACCGCGAAGTACAACCGGCTGATCCGGATCGAGGAGCGGCTGAGCGCCGCGGGCGGGTGCCGCTACCCGGGTCTCTCGGCCTTCGCCGGGGTGTCATAGGTCATGCGGACCCTGGTCACGGTGCTGACGCTGCTGGTTCTCGCCGTGCAGTACCGGATCTGGGTCGGCGAGGACAGCCTCGCGGACGTGTGGCGGCTCGAGGGGCGCGTGGCCGCGCAGACCGAGGAGAACGCGGCCCTCGCGGCGCGCAACGCCCGCCTCGCCGCCGACGTGCGCGACCTCAAGGACGGGCTGGCGGCGGTCGAGAGCCGTGCGCGCGAGGAGCTCGGCATGATCCACCGCGACGAGACCCTCTACCAGTTCAGTGGCCGCTGAGCGGCCGCGGGCCGCGGCTCGCCCGCGCCGCGTGCGCCGGCGCCGGTGAGCGAGCGGGTGTGGGCCGCGGTGCCGGCCGCCGGCGTCGGCCGGCGCTTCGGCGGCGACGTTCCGAAGCAGTACCTGGCGCTCGCCGGGCGTGCGGTTCTCGAGCACAGCGTCGAGCGGCTGCTCGCGTCGCCGGCGGTCAGCGGCGTCGCGGTCGCGGTCGGCGCGGACGACGCGCGTTTCGGCGCGCTCGCGATCGCGTCGCGCGTGCGCCGCGCGCCGGGCGGCGCGGAGCGCGCGGACAGCGTGCTGTGTGCGCTCGAGCGCCTCGCCGCGGACGCGGCCGACGACGACTGGGTGCTGGTGCACGACGCGGTGCGCCCGTGCCTGCACCCGGCCGATCTGGCGGCCCTGATCGAGCAGATCCGTGCGAGCGGCGAAGGGGGGCTGCTCGCGGTGCCGGTGCGCGACACGATGAAGCGCGTCGTCGGCGGCACGGTCACCGCGACGGTGCCCCGCGAGGGCCTGTGGCACGCGCTGACGCCGCAGATGTTCCGGCTCGGCGAGCTGCGTCGCGCGCTCGAAGCGGCGCGCGACGCCGGCGTCACGGTCACCGACGAGGCGCAGGCCATGGAGCGCGCCGGCCGGGCGGTGCGGGTCGTGCCCGGGCGCGCCGACAACATCAAGATCACCCGCCGCGAGGACCTTGCGCTCGCGGCGTGGTTCCTGGAGCACCTGGAGGCGACGGCGTGACGCCGCGCCGGACAGCCGCAGCGCAGGCGCAGCGATGAGTGCGCTGCGCGTGGGACACGGCTTCGACGCCCACCGCTTCCGGGCCGGCGGGCGCCTGGTGCTGGGCGGCGTGCAGGTGCCCCACAGCCATGGCCTGGAGGCGCACTCGGACGGCGACGTGGTGCTGCACGCGCTGTGCGACGCGTTGCTCGGCGCGGCCGCGCTGGGCGACATCGGCACCCATTTCCCGGACGACGACGCGGCCTTCGCCGGCATCGACAGCGCGGTGCTGCTGGCGCGCGTGATGGACGCGGTGCGCGGTCGCGGTCTCGAGCCGGTCAACGCGGACGTCACCGTGATCGCGCAGGCGCCGCGGCTCCGGCCCCACGTCGCGGCGATGCGCGCGTGCATCGCGGCGGGCCTCGGTGTCGGCGAGGACGCGGTCAACGTGAAGGCCACGACCACCGAGCGCATGGGCTGGGTCGGACGCGGCGAGGGCATCGCGACCCACGCGGTGGTGCTGCTGGAGCGCGTGCGCTGAGCGACGCGCCGGCGAGCGCGGACGCCGACGCGCTGACTCCGCCGCGGGCCGGCGGTGCGCCGCTCGGGCACGTGACGATCAAGGCCGCCCCGGAGCACTTCCAGGTCACCGAGATCCCGTCCCACGCGCCGGACGGCGACGGTGCGCACCTGTGGGTGGAGCTCGAGCGCACCGGCATGAACACGGAGTTCCTCGCGCGCCGGCTCGCGCGCGCCGCCGGCGTCGCGGTGCGGGACGTGGGCTACGCGGGGCTCAAGGACCGGCACGCGCTGACCCGGCAATGGTTCAGCGTCCCGGCCGCGCGCGGCGTCGCCCCGGCGCCGGACGGCATCGCGGACGCGCTGTGCGCCGACGGCGTGCGCGTGCTCGCGGCGGCGCCCAGCGCGCGCAAGCTGCGCCGCGGCGCGCTGGCCGGCAACCGCTTCCGGATCCGGGTCGCGGGCGCCACCGGCGGCGCCGAGGCCGTCGCGCAGCGACTCGCGTCGCTCGCGGCGCGGGGCGCGCCGAACTACTTCGGCCCGCAGCGCTTCGGACACGGCGCGGGAAACCTGGCGCACGCCCGCGCGCTGCTCGACGGCACGCGGCCGGTGCGCGACCGGCACCGCCGCGGGCTCTACCTGTCGGCGGTACGCGCGCTGCTGTTCAACCGGGTGCTGGCCGCGCGGGTCACGGACGGGAGCTGGTGCCGGCTGCTCGACGGCGAGGCGGTGTCGCTGGACGGCAGCAACAGCTTCTTCACCGCGTCGGAGGTGGACGCGGACCTCGAGGCGCGGCTCGCGCGCCTCGACGTGCATCCCAGCGGGCCGATGTGCGGCGCAGGGGAGAGCCCCGCGCGGGGATCGGCGCTGGCGCTGGAGCGCGCCGTGCTCGCGGCGGATGCGGCGCTGGTCGACGGGCTCGCGAAGGCCGGTCTGGAGCACGCGCGGCGCGCGCTGCGGGTCGCGGTGCGCGACGCGTCGGTGGACGCGGACGGCGACGACGCGTGCTGGGTCTCGTTCACGCTGGCCGCCGGGGCCTACGCGACGGTGGTGCTGCGCGAGCTGTTCGAGGTGCGCGACGCGGCGGCGCCGCCGGCGGGCTGAC
>CBDUCN010000068.1:0-18495 GCA_965365655.1 uncultured Gammaproteobacteria bacterium
GTCCTACGCGCGCGCCCTGAAGGCCTCGCTGCGCGAGGCGCCGGACGTCATCCTCATCGGCGAGATCCGTGATCGCACGACGATGGAGGCGGCGCTGGAGCTCGCGAACACCGGCCACCTCGCCGTGTCCACGCTGCACGCGAACAACGCCAACCAGGCGATGGAGCGCGTGATCAACATGTTCCCGCAGGACCTGCACAAGCAGCTCTTCATGGACCTGTCGCTGAACCTGCGCGGCGTGATCTCCCAGCGCCTGGTGCCGGACGTGAACGGCAAGCGCTGCGCGGCGCTGGAGGTCATGGTCAACACGCCGCACATCGCGGAGCTGATCCTCAAGGGCGAGATCGACGGCGTGAAGGAGGCCATGCAGGAGAGCTCGAGCCGCGGCATGCAGACCTTCGACGACGCCCTCTACAATCTCTACAAGGAAGGGCGCGTCAGCCTCGACGAGGCGCTCAACAACGCCGACTCGCGGACCAACCTGGAGGCGAAGATCAACTTCGGGTGAGACGGCCCCGTCGGAGGCCTTCGCGACCGTCTTTCACCGCAGGGCCGCACCGAGCGCAACGCAACACACGTGCCGTCACGCCGCTGCCTGGCGCGCTCGCCCAGCGTGGACACGGAGTCGAAGCCGCCCCGCGATTCGCGACAGCCGTTCGGGCCGCCAGGGCCGTGACGTCGTCCTCCGGGCTCAGCCTGCCTGGTCCTCGAGCCGGTCGGTGGCCGGGGCCGGGGTGCGCGACAGGGCGCTCAGCTCGTCGCGCAGCGCGGGCGTCATGTCGACCGCCTCCAGGGCCTCCAGCGACGGCGCGAGCTGCTCCAGGCTGCGGGCGCCGACGATCGGGCAGGTCACGTCGGGGTGGGCCGCGACCCACGCCACCGCGAGGCTCACCGGGTGCACGCCCAGCGCGCGGGCCTTGCCGGTGAAGGCGGCGGCGGTCTCCAGCATCCACGCCTCGCGGTAGCGCGACTTGTACATCGCGTTGTCGACGATGCGCCCGGCGTCCGGGTTCTGCCCCGGCGCGTACTTGCCGCTCAGCAGGCCTCCGCCCACGGGGCTGTACGTGATCACGCCGAGCCCCTCCTCGCGGGCCAGCGGCAGGATCTCAGACTCGGCCTGGCGCTTCACCAGCGAGTACATCGGCTGGATCACGTCGAAGCGCGGCCAGCCCATGCGCGCGCTGACACCCAGGCTCTTCGCGACCTGCCACGCGGCGTAGTTGCTCGCGCCCAGGTACAGCACCTTGCCGTCGCTGACCAGCTTCTCGAGGGCGCGCAGCGTCTCCTCGACCGGCGTGTCGGGATCCCAGCGATGCATGAACAGCACGTCCAGCCGGTCCGTGCCCAGGCGCTCGAGGCTCGCCTCCACCGCGCGCAGCACGTGGCGGCGGTTGCCGCCCCGGGCGTTCACGTCGCTGCCCATCGGCGTGAAGCACTTCGACGTGATCACCAGCTCGTCGCGCTCGGAGCGCATCAGCGCGCCGAGAATCTTCTCCGCGGCGCCCCGGGTGTAGCCGTCGGCACAGTCGAAGAAGTTGATGCCCTTGTCCCGGCACGCCCGGAACATACGCTCCGACTCGCCCTCGTCGGCCTCGTTGCCGAAAGACATCGTGCCGAAGCACAGCGCAGACACCTTGACGCCGGTGCGCCCGAGCCACTTGTACTCCACCTGGGATCTCCGCGATGTTCGATGCCGAGGCGGGAGGGTAACCGAAACCGGGTGTGCGTCCGATGCGTGCGCGGGCGCTGGCCGCGGGACGACGGCCGGCGCCGGCGCACCGTTGCGGTGCCGCGCGCGAGGCCGGCGGTCCCGCCGCGACGCGGCTTGATGCCCCGGACGGCCGGGAGCACCATCGCCGGCACGTCTGGCAGGAGCGGCGCGATGTCCGGTACAGGGGCGGACTACCCGATCGAGAGGCGCATCACGGTGGCCGAGGCGCCGGGCCTGCGGGTGCGCGAGCTCGTGCTGTCCCGCGGCCAGTGCGTGCCGTGGCACTACCACACGCGGATCACCGACACCTTCTTCTGCATGGAAGGGCCGATGCTCGTGCACACGCGCGATCCGCACGCGCGCCACGTGCTGCACCCGGGCGGCACGCTCGCGGTGGGGCCGGGCACGCCGCACCGGGTGACCGGCCTCGACGACGGCCCCTGCAGGTTCATGATCGTGCAGGGGGTCGGCACCTACGACTACGTCCCGGCGGAGTGACGGAGCCGCGGGCGCCGTGCTTGGTGCACCCGCGCGACGGTGGATCAGGTGCGCGAGCTTGCCGTGGAGAAGGCCCGTACATGCGGCGAGCGCAGCAGAGGACTTCCGGCAGCGCAGGCGGGGCAGGGCGCGAGCACGCCGTCCGCGGCGGACACGGTGCGCCCGTGCGCGAGGAGCACCGCGGTCCGCGCACACGCAAGGCCCTCGTGAACGGTCGATGGATGCGGGTTACCATGGCGCGCCCGACAACCACTACGGAGGATCCGAGCATGCTGGAAGCCGGAAGCAAGGCTCCCGATTTCAAGCTCAAGAGTCACGAGGGCGAGGAGATCGCCCTGTCCCAGTACCGCGGCAAGTGGGTGGTGCTGCACACCTTCCCGCTCGCGTTCACCGGCGGCTGAAGCAATCAGACTTCGACGTTCAACCGTGCGTTGACGAGGTTTGACGAGGTCGGCGCCCAGCTGCTGGGCATGAGCGTGGATTCGATGTTCGCGCTCAGGACGTGGGCGGTCGCGATGGGTGGGATCAAGCATCCGTTGCTGGCCGATTTCTGGCCGCACGGCGCCGCCGCCAGGTCGCTAGGGATCCTGAACGAGGACAGCGGGGCCACGATGCGCACGCTGTTCATCATCGATCCCGAGGGCGTGGTGCGTCACAGCGAGCTGCACCAGGGCACGCTGCCGGACGTGAACGCGGCGCTGGAGAAGCTGGCGAGCCTCAAGGGCTGACCGGTCGGGCGAAGGCGCGGTCCGCGGCGTGCCCGGTTGCATGCCGCAGCCGAAGGTCCCGCAGGGGGAACCGCGTCTTCCGGCGGCCTGCTGGCAGACAGGACCGGGGCGGGGACACATCCGCGCGATGTGTCCCCGCGTTGCCGCCCGCCGGCACGGCGGGCGCCAGATTCACGAGGTCTCAGCCGCGGGCGGACGCCAGTGCGGCGTTGAGCGTCTGGCTGGGCCGCATCACCGCCTTGGTCTTCTCGGAGTCGGCCAGGTAGTAGCCGCCGATGTCCACCGGGTGGCCCTGCACCGCGCGCAGCTCGGAGACGATCGTCTCCTCGTTCTCCGCGAGGGTCTTCGCGAGCGCCGCGAAGTGCGCCTTCAGCTCGGCGTCCTCGTCCTGGGCCGCGAGCTCCTGCGCCCAGTACAGCGCGAGGTAGAAGTGGCTGCCGCGGTTGTCGAGCTCGCCGGTCTTGCGCGACGGTGACTTCCCGTTCTCCAGCAGCTTCCCGGTCGCGGCGTCCAGCGTCTTCGCGAGCAGCTTGGCCTTCGCGTTGCCGGTCTTGATCCCCATGTCCTCCAGCGACACGGCCAGCGCCAGGAACTCGCCGAGCGAGTCCCAGCGCAGGTGGTTCTCCTCGACGAGCTGCTGCACGTGCTTCGGCGCCGAGCCGCCGGCACCGGTCTCGTACATTCCGCCGCCCGCCATCAGCGGAACGATGGACAGCATCTTCGCGCTGGTTCCGAGCTCCATGATCGGGAACAGGTCGGTGAGGTAGTCGCGCAGGATGTTGCCGGTCACCGAGATGGTGTCCAGGCCGCGGATCACGCGCTCCAGCGTGTATCGCATCGCGCGGACCTGGGACATGATCTGGATGTCCAGCCCTTCCGTGTCATGGTCCTTCAGGTAGGTCTGCACCTTCGTGATCAGCTCCGCCTCGTGCGGGCGGTAGGGATCGAGCCAGAACAGCGCCGGCATCCCGGAGTTGCGGGCGCGGGTCACGGCCAGCTTGACCCAGTCGCGGATCGGGCCGTCCTTGACCTGGCACATGCGCCAGATGTCGCCCTTCTCGACGTTCTGCACCAGCAGCACCTCGCCGCTGTCGTTGTCCACGATGCGCGCCTCGCCGTCCTCGGCGATCTCGAAGGTCTTGTCGTGCGAGCCGTACTCCTCGGCCTTCTGTGCCATCAGGCCGACGTTCGGGACCGTGCCCATGGTCGCCGGGTCGAACGCGCCGTTGGTCTTGCAGAAGTTGATGATCTCCTGGTAGATGCGCGCGAAGGTGCTCTCCGGGATCACCGCCTTCGTGTCCTTCGGGCGGCCGTCCGCGCCGTACATCTTGCCGCCGATGCGGATCATGGCCGGCATCGACGCGTCGACGATGACGTCGTTGGGCGCGTGCAGGTTCGAGATGCCCTTGGCCGAGTCGACCATCGCGAGCTCCGGGCGGTGCTCGTGGCACGCGTGCAGATCCTCGATGATCTCGTCGCGCTTCGACTGCGGCAGGTCCGCGATCTTGTCGTAGAGGTTGACCATGCCGTTGTTGACGTTGACGCCCAGCTCGTCGAACAGCTTGCCGTGCTTCGCGAAGGCCTCCTTGTAGAAGATCTTGACGGCGTGGCCGAAGACGATGGGGTGAGACACCTTCATCATCGTCGCCTTCACGTGCAGCGAGAACATGATTCCCGTCTTGCGCGCGTCCTCCATCTGCTCCTCGTAGAAGTCGCACAGCGCCTTCTTGCTCATGAACATGCTGTCGATGATCTCCGCGTCCTCGAGCGCGATCTCGGGCTTGAGCACGGTGGCCTTGCCGTTCTTGTTGATCAGCTCCATCCGGACCTTGCGCGCACGGTCCAGCGTCATCGACTTCTCGCCGTGGTAGAAGTCGCCGCTGCGCATGTGCGAGACGTGCGTGCGCGAGGCCGGGCTCCATTCGCCCATCGAGTGCGGGTGCTTGCGCGCGTAGCGCTTCACCGCCGGCGGTGCGCGGCGGTCGGAATTGCCTTCGCGCAGCACGGGGTTCACCGCGCTTCCCAGGATCTTGCCGTAGCGTTCCTGGATGGCTTTCTCCTCGTCGTTGCGCGGGTTCTCGGGGTAGTCCGGAACGGCATAGCCCTTGGACTGCAGCTCCGCGATCGCGTCGGTGAGCTGGTGCACCGAGGCGCTGATGTTCGGCAGCTTGATGATGTTCGTGTCCGGGTACTGGGTCAGGCGCCCGAGCTCGGCGAGGTTGTCGGGCACCTTCTGCTCGTCGGTCAGGAACTCGGGGAACTCCGCGAGGATCCGCGCGGACACCGAGATGTCGCTCTTCTCGATCCGGATGCCGGCCGGCCCGGTGAAGGTGCGGATGATCGGCAGCAGCGAGCAGGTCGCCAGCAGGGGAGCTTCGTCGGTAAGTGTGTAGATGATCGTCGATTGCTTCGTGGACACCGGTACATCCCCTTCTGGTTTCATGACGTTCGCCCTGCCGCTCGCGCGGCAGGAGGCCTGGCGGCCGGCCCTCGTGACCCCGCGCGCGAGCGCGTCGTGGCGTGTGTTGCTGGAAACGGGCAGACCCTACGCTCGCGCGGGCTCTGCGGATCGTGCCCCGCCGGGCGGTTTGCGCGCCAACGCCGGGGTGCGCCCATTTTGAGCGATCTGGCGGCGGCTGTTTAGTGGCGCCTCGCGCCCGCGCGGCGGCGGGCCTGCGGCACGCGCCGTGCCCGGGCCCCGCGGGGGCCCGGGCGATCGGCCATGCCGGGCACGACTGCCGGGCGATCAAGGCCTTGCCGCCGCCGGGCCGCGCGTGACCGAGCCCCCCGGGAGGGGCGCAGCGGGTCAATCGACCACGGCCTGGTACACCAGCGAGCGCAGCTCGCGCCGGATGGGGTAGGTCGCCGAGGGCATGACCTGGGTCAGGAACAGGGCCACGATGTCCTCGCGCGGGTCGACCCAGAACGCGGTCGACGCGGCGCCGCCCCACGCGTACTCGCCGGCGGAGCACGCGGCCCGCGCGGCCGCGGGGTCCAGCACCACGGAGAATCCGAGGCCGAACCCGATGCCCTCGTAGCTGGTCTCGCTGTGCACGGGCGTTCCCATGCCGGCCAGGTCGGCGTTGCCGGGGAGGTGGTTCAGCGTCATCAGCTCGACCGTGCGCCGCCCGAGGATGCGCGCTCCGCCCAGCGCGCCCATGCCGCGCATCGCCTCGGCGAAGCGCAGGTAGTCGTGCGCGGTCGACACCAGGCCCCCGCCGCCCGAGAACAACGTGACGTCCCGCGCGTGCGACGCCCGCTCGTCGGGGCTTTCGGCGAGCTCCAGCCCGCCGTCGCGCGCGTTGAAGAGCGCGGCGAATCGCGGCAGCTGCCCTTCGCGCAGCGCGAAGCCGGTGTCGTCCATGCCGAGCGGGTCGAGAACGCGCTCGCGCAGGACGCGGTCCAGCGCCTTGCCGGCGAGCACTTCGACGAGGCGGCCCAGCACGTCGGTGGAGACGCTGTACTCCCAGCGCGTCCCGGGCTGCCAGCGCAACGGCATCGCGGCCAGTGCCCGCACCGTGTCCGCGAGCGTCGCGTCGTTGCGCCGCGAGAAGTCGATGCCGGCGGCGCGGTACATCGCACCGACCGGGCTGTCGTTGCGCGCGCCGTAGACCAGCCCCGAGGTGTGCGTCATCAGATGCCAGATCCGGATCGGGCCGGCGGCGGGCTCGGTGCGCATCGCGTCGCCGTCGCCGGCCAGCCACACCTGCGGATCGCCGAACTCCGGCAGGAAGCGCGACAGCGGATCGTCGAGCTGGAAGGCCGCTTCCTCGAAGAAGGTCATCGCGGCGGCCGTGACGACCGGCTTGGTCATCGAGTGGATCCGGAACACGGTGTCCTGCTGCACGGGGCGCCGTGTCGCGGGGTCCGCGAAGCCCGCGCAGCCCAGGTACGCGAGCCGGCCCCCGCGCATGACGGCGGTCAGGCAGCCGGGCAGCCTGCCGCTGTCGACGTAGCGCTCCATCCACGGCGTGATCCGCGCGAGACGCCGGGCGCACAGACCCACCGATTCCGGCTCGACCGCTTCGAACATCGTCTTCTCCTCAGGGCTCGGGAATCCATCGCGCCCAGCCGGTGTCCCGGCGGGCGTGGCGGGGAATTCACGAGCGTTCAGCCGCCCTCGATCGCCTGCACGCGCTCGCCGATGGACGGGTGGGTGGAAAGGTAGCGGGTCGCGCCGCCGTCGTCGCCGTGCTGCGCGGCGAGCCGTTGCAGTATCGCGGCGAAGTGCGAGGCGTCGACGCCGTTCGCGCGCATCCAGTCCAGCGCGTAGGCGTCAGCCTCGAACTCGAACGCGCGCGAGTAATGCTGCTCCACGAGGAACGTCGGGACGGACGCCGCGAGGCCCGTGATCGACGTGACGTCGCCCAGCAGCGTCGCGACCAGCAGCGCCGCGGCGGAGTTCTGCAGGATGGAGCGCATGATGTGGCGCCCGCGCACGTGGCCCAGCTCGTGCGCGATCACGCTCATCAGCTCCTCGTCGTTGCCGGCCAGCGCGACCATCTCGTCGGTGAGCACGACGATGCCGGACGGCAACGCGAGCGCGTTCGCGCCCAGCGCGTCGGCGCCGCGCAGCTCCAGGCGCACCGGCTGGCCGACGTCCGCGCCGGCCGTCACCCGGTCGAACACGGCGCGCACCCGCGCCTGCTCCTGCGGGCCCAGCGCCGTCGGCGAGAGCAGCCGGCGGTCCAGCAGGTCCATCGCCTGGCGGCCCATCTCGGCCTCCATCGCGGGCGGCATGGCCTGGGCGGCGTGGCGCGCGAGGAACGGCAGCCCGTACTGGAACGAGGCCCACAGGAACGCGCCGGTGAGCAGCACCGCCGTCAGCGCCAGGCTCCAGCGGCGTTCCAGCGCGTGCAGCAGCCCGCCGCCGTCGGCGGCGAGCGCGGCGTCCACCGCGTCGTGATCCTCGGTCTCGCAGCGCGCGCCGTCGGGCAGGTAGAGATAGCGCGGCGAGGACCCGAGGCGCGCGGAGACCCGCACCTCGGTGCGGGGAAAGGACTGCGTCACGCCGTCGCCGTGGATGTGCACGCGGCCCGCCCCGTCGACGTGGACCTCTACCTCGTGCCCGGCGGAGCTGCGGCCGTCGAAGTAGCGCGCGGCGAAGCCGGTCACAGGCCAAGGTCCAGGTCCAGCGCCTCGCCCAGCTCCTCGCCGGTCGCGGTCACCGCCTCGCGCTCCGCGGCGACGAAACGCTCGAGGTCGCCCGGCACCGCGAGCAGGCTGAAGCACGAGAGCTTGTAGCGCGTCATGCGCACCCGCGCCCACGGGATCAGCAGCCCCAGGCTCGCGACGATCGCGACGATGTTGGACGCCTGCAGCCAGATGATGCGGAACAGGTTCAGCCTGAGGTCGAAGGTCACGTCCGCCGTGCGGGTGCGTTGCCAGACGTGGTTCGCGATCATCGCCTGCACCGCCGCGTTGAACACGACGACGGTGAGCAGGAACGCGCCGTAGCCGATCACGAATGCGGCGGCGGCCAGCACATGAGCCCATTCGCCCCATTGCTCGGGGTCCAGCTGCTCGGCATTCACGCCCCCGGTCAGCACCGCGATGCCCACTCCCCCGCCCACCAGCGCGAGGATCACGGCCAGCATGATGCCGGAGTAGGCCAGGCTGCCGACGATGTACACGACGTAGAACCACCCGACCTCGCCCTCGAAGTGGAAAGGCGAGCGGCCGTAACGCGCGTTGTCGACGAAGAACTGCTTGCGCCGCCACGCGACGTAGGGGTAGGCGAGGCCGAAGGTGACGACGATCGCGAGCGTCCACAGGATGTAGACGCGAAACGCCTCCCAGTACCGGCCGTCGAAGTGGAAGCGCAGCCCGCGGTACGACGAGTAGCGCAGGTTGAAGCCGATGGCGCGTGTCACCACCCACGGAACCAGCGGCACGAGGGCGAGCGCGAGCAGGCCCGCGAGCAGCGGCTGGAAGACGGCGGCGGCCTGGTATGCGACGAACGCGCCCAGCACCAGCACGCGGCCCTTGAGGATGTTCAGCGGGTTCGCGGTGTACTCGAAGCTTCCGCCGGCGAGGCGCGCGTTGCCGTAGAAGTACTGCTTGTTGCGCACCTTCGCCCACGCCGAGTAGATGCCCAGCGTGAGCACGGTGAGTGCGACGTTGACGATCCAGATCCGGAAGTACTCGCCGGCCGCCCCGGTGAACTCGAAGCCGTGGCGCGTGCGCTCCCCGGGCGCCGGCGTCCCGGCGGGCAGCGTCGGCGGGGCGCGGTCCGCACTGTCCATCAGGCGCCGCGCGGGCGCGCCCCCTTGCCGTCAGCCGCGCGCGCCGGCGCGAGGCCCCGGGGCCGGCGTCGCGGTCGAGGCCGCCGCATCGGCGATCAGATCACGCCCGCGGCGGCGAGCGCGTCCAGCTCGTGCTCGTCCAGCCCCAGCAGGCCGCAGAACACGTCGCGGTTGTGCGCACCCAGCGCCGGGCCCGCGAAGTCGGTGCGCCCGGGGGTGCCGGCGAGCTTCGGCGCGATCGCGGGCACCGCGAGGCTGCGCCCGTCCACCTCCACGCGCTCGAACATGCCGCGCGCGGCGTAGTGGGCGTCCTCCGCCATGTCGCGCACGCTGTAGATGGGCCCGGCGGGGACCGACGCGGCCTCGAGGCGCGCGAACACGTCGGCGGTGTCCAGCGTCGCGGTCCACGCCGCGATCGCGTCGTCCACCTCCTTCTGGTGGCGCACGCGGCCGGCGTTGTCGGCAAGGCGCGGGTCGTCGGCCAGGTCGGCGCGCCCGGCCTCGCGCATCAGCCGCTTGAAGATGGAGTCGCCGTTGCCGCCGATCACGACGAAGCCGCCGTCGGCGCAGCGGTAGGTGTTCGTGGGCACGATGCCGGTCAGCGTGGAGCCGGACGGCTCGCGCACCACGCCGGCGCCGTCGAACTCGGGCACCACCGACTCCATCATGTTGAACACGGCCTCGTAGATCGCGACGTCCACCACCTGCCCGTTGCCGTCGATGCGCCCGCGGCCGATCAGCGCGAGCAGGATGCCGATGACCGCGTTCAGCGCCGCGAGCGTGTCGCCCAGGCTCAGGTTGGGCCGCACCGGCACCTCGCCCGGGTAGCCGTTGACGTAGCGGAATCCCCCGAATGCCTCGCAGGCCGACGCGAAGCCCGGGCGCCCGGCGTACGGCCCGTCCTGCCCGTAGCCCGAGATGCGCGCGTAGACCAGCTCCGGACGCACGCCGGCGAAGTGTTCGGGTCCGAGGCCCCACTTCTCCATCGTGCCGGGGCGGAAGTTCTCGATCAGCACGTCGCTGCTCATCGCGAGCTCGCGCACCAGCTCGCGACCGCGCTCGTGGCGCAGGTTCACCGTCACGCAGCGCTTGTTGCGGCTCATGCTGCGCCACCACCAGGAGGTGCCGCCGTCGTCCAGCACGCGCCAGTTGCGAAGGGCGTCGCCGCTGCCCGGCGGCTCCACCTTGATCACCTCCGCGCCGAAGTAGCCCAGCACGCAGCCGGCGAAGGGGCCTGCGATGAGCTGCCCCAGCTCCAGCACCCGGATGCCCTCGAGCGGGCGCGCCGTGGGCGCGGCCTCAGTGGGGGAGGGCATCCCAGACCACCTGCCCGGCATCGAACACCGGTCCGTCCACGCATACCCGCCTCATCGCGTCCTCCCCGTTCTCGTTGAGCCGCACCACGCAGCCTGCGCAGCCGCCCACCGCGCAGGCCATGAACTCCTCCATGCACACCTGGCAGGGCAGCTCGAACTCCGCCGCGAGCGCCGCGGCGGCGCGCAGCATCGGCGTGGGCCCGCAGGTGTACAGCGTGACCTCGGCGCGCGCCTGCGGCGCCAGCGCCGCGAGCCAGGCGCGTGCGAGGTCCGTGACGTAGCCGTCGTGACAGCCGGGGTAGCCCTGCAGGCTCGCGAGCCGGCTCGGGATGCCCCAGTCCTCCATCAGCGGCATGCACGCGATCACGCCCTCGGGGACGCCCGGCACCAGGATCTCCGACGGCCGCGCGGTGAACGGGAACGGCACCTCGGATCCCATGATCACCAGCGGGCGCTGCCCGGGCGCCGTGCGCAGCCGGTCGGCGAGGAACACCATCGGCGGGATCCCGACGCCGCCGCCCACGAGCAGCGCCCGCGGGCGCGCCGGATCGGGGCGGAAGCCGCGCCCGATGGGGCCCAGCACGCTCAGGGTCTCGCCCACGCCGCGCGCCGCCAGCGCGCGGGTGCCCTCGCCCACGGTCTTGTAGAGGAACTCCGCCCAGCCCGCCTCCGGGTCGGTGCGCATCACCGACATGGGCCGGCGCATCGGAAGGCGCTCGTCGCAGCGCAGGTGCGCGAAGCAGCCGGGCTCGGCGCGGGCGGCCAGCTTCGGCGCCTCGATGCGCAGCACCTGCTGCCCGCCCGGGTGGGCCTGGTGGGCGAGGATGCGCGCGTCCTCGAGGAAGATGGTGCTGCGGTGATCCTGGCTCACGGGGCGGGCTCGGGAGTTGGGCAGTGGGTCGCGGCGCCTGCCGCGCCCGCGCTCCGGGCGGCGGCGGGCCGCACGCCGATCGCCCGCGAGTGTACACCGCGCGGCGCGGCGCCCGGCTGGCGCCGGCGGGCGGCGCTTGGTAAAAAGCCGGGCCGGATTTCCGGTCTTCCTGGCGGATCCCCCCGTGAGCGTCGACGAGCCGCAGCCCCTGTTCCACGTCCTCGACCCGCGGCAGTTCCGCCGCGCCGACCTCGACGAGCTGTGCGCGCTCACGACCCACGTCCGCGGCCTCGCGAAGACCAAGGAAGGCGCGCGCATGCTGCAGACGCTGCTGCCGCACAAGCGCGCGATGCTCTACTTCACGCAGCCGTCGACGCGCACCTTCCTGTCGTTCAACAACGCATGCCACGTGCTCGGCATCCGCACCAGCGAGATCCGCGATCCGTCCACGTCGTCGGAGGTCAAGGGCGAGAGCTTCGAGGACAGCATCCGCACCTTCAGCTCCTACGTGGACATCGTGATCATGCGCACCTGGGGCGAGGGCATGGCGCAGGTGTCGGCCGAGCTCATGGATCGCATCCGCCGGCGCATTCCGATCATCAACGCGGGCAGCGGCAAGGACCAGCACCCGACCCAGGCGCTGCTCGACATCTACACGCTGGAGCGCAGCTTCGAGACCCGCGGCGGCATCGACGGCAAGACCATCGTGCTGATGGGGGATCTCAAGCGCGGGCGCACGGCGCGGTCGCTGGCCTACCTGATGGAGAACTACCGCGACGTCGACCTCGTGTTCGTCGCACCGGAGGCCTTCCAGGTCGCCGACGACGTGTGCCAGTACCTGGACGCGCGCGGCATCTCGTGGCGCAAGCTCGACGACCTCGCGCCGGTGCTGGGCGACCTGGACGCCCTGTACATCACCCGCCTGCAGAGCGAGCACGACGTCTCCGGCGAGTCCTCCGACTTCGACCACGCGCGCTTCCACTTCGGCCCCGAGCAGCTCGCGCGCCTGCACCCCGACGCCGCGATCATGCATCCGCTGCCCCGCGGCCCCGAGCTGGACCCGGTGGTGGACGCCGATCCGAGGGCGGTGTACTGGCGCCAGGAGCGCAACGGCATGTGGATGCGCGCCGCGCTGCTGATGAAGATCTTCGGCGTCGAGCAGGAGGTGAACTTCGGCTGACGCGCCGCGCGCCTTGTGGCCGGCGCCGCGGCGCGGCTACCGTGCGTGCTCAGGTGCAGCCGGATCCCGCCATGAGCAACGCCCCGCGTTTCCTGGAACGCACCCACGCCACCGCCGATGCGCAGGCCGTCCGGGCCCTCTACGCCGGCTGGGCGCCGAGCTACGACGCGGAGATGGCGGCCATGGGCTACGCCGCCCCGGCGCGCTGCGCCGAGGCGCTGCTCGACTGCGGCGCCGATCTCGCCGCGCCGCTGCTGGACCTCGGGTGCGGCACGGGCCTGTCCGGGGCCGCGTTCCGTGCGGCCGGCTTCCACCGGGTGGACGGCCACGACGTGTCGGCCGAGATGCAGTCGCTGGCGCGCGCGAAGCCGGGCCTGTACCGCGAACTGGTGCTCGCGGATCTCGAGCGCCCCATCCCGGTGCAGACGGGGGAGTACGCGAGCATCGCGATGGTCGGCGTGCTGGGGCCCGGCCACGCGCCGCCGTCGGCGATCGACGACGCGCTCGCGCGGCTCGCGCCCGGCGGGCTGCTGGTGTTCTCCCTCGACGATCGCGCGCTGGCGGATGCGGCCTGCGAGGCGCAGATCGCGTCGGCCTGCGACAGCGGGAGCGCCGACGCGCTGTTCAACGAGGCGGGGCCGCACCTTCCGGGCGCGGGCGTGCGGGCGAAGGTCGTCGTGCTGCGCCGGCGCTGACCGGGCGCGGGATCCCACGTGGCGGTCGTCGAGTACTTCTACTCCGCGCACTCCGCATACGCGTACATCGGCTCTGCGCGGCTCGCCGCGGTCGCCGCGGCGGGCGGTCGCCGCCTCGAGCACCGGCCCATCGATCTGCGCCGCGTGGTCGCCGCGACCGGCCCCGGGCCGACCAACGCGCTGACGCCGCAGCGCCGCGCGTACTTCTCCGGCCGCGCGCTTCGCCGCTGGGCGGAGTTCCGTGGCGCGCCGCTGCTGGATGGCTGGCCCGCGCACCATGACAACGACCCCGGGCTCGCGAACCGCATGCTCGTCGCGGCCGCCGCGCACGGCGCGCGCGTCGACGCGCTGGCGCACGCGATGCTGCAGGCGCACTGGCGCGACGACGCGGATCTCGCGGACCGTGACACGCTGCGTCGCATCGGTGCCGGCGCGGGTCTGGACGCCGGCCGGCTGCTGGATGACGCCGACCGCGACGCGGCGCGCGCCGCGTACGAGGCGAACACCGCCGAGGCCGTTCGCCGCTCCGTGTTCGGCTCGCCCACGTACTTCGTCGACGGTGACATGTTCTACGGCCAGGATCAGCTGGAGCTGGTCGCGCGGGCCCTGGAGCGCCCCTTCGCGGGCCGCTGGCCGCCGGACGATGGCTGAGACTGCCGGCGGCGAGGATGCCCGCGGCGAGGACGCAATCGCCGTGCTCGGCCGTCACGCGCTGCGCACCCGCTACGAGGACCTGCCGCCCGCCGCGCTGGCCGCGTCGCGCGTGTTCCTGCTCGACAGCCTGGGCGTGGGGCTCGCGGGCAGCCGGGGCCCGTTCGTCGAGGAGCTGATCGCGGCCCACGCCGGCGGCGCCGAGTCGCGCCTGCTCGGGCGGCGCGGCTGGCTGCCCGCCGGGGCGGCTGCGCTGCTCACGGCCTACCAGGTGCACAACAGCGAGTACGACTGCATCCACGAGGGTGCGGTGGTGCACCCGATGGCGGTGCTGTCGGGTGCGCTGCTCGCGTGGATCGAGCGCGAGGGCGTGCGCGGGCGCGCGGTGAGCGGGCGCGAGCTGCTGGCGGCGGTCGCAACGGGCGTGGACGTCGCGGTGAGCGTGGGCCTCGCGTCGCGCGCGCCGATGCGCTTCTTCCGTCCCGCGACCGCCGGCGCGTTCGGCGCGACCGCCGCGCTCGCGCGGCTCGCGGGCTTCGACGAGGCGCGCCTCGGCGACGCGATGGGCCTCGTCTACGCGCAGCTGTGCGGCACGATGCAGGCGCACGTGGAGGGCTCGCCGGCGCTCGCGCTGCAGGCGGGATTCAACGCGCGCAACGCGCTGGTCGCATGCGACCTCGCCGCGCGCGGTGTCAGCGGACCGCGCCGGGTGCTGCAGGGGACGTTCGGTTACCTCGCGCTGTTCGAGGGCGACGATCGCGCGCACGAGGTGCTGCCCGAGCTCGGGCGCGCGTGGCGCATCGCGGAGGTCGCGCACAAGCCCTTCCCGAGCGGGCGCGCGACCCATGGCATCGTGGACGCGTGCCTGTCGCTCGCGCGCGAGCACGGCTTCGCCGCGCACGAGGTGGACACGGTGATCGCGTCGGTGCCGCCGCTCACGCACCGCCTCGTCGGGCGACCCGCGGTCGCCGGGATGGGCGTGAACTACGCGCGGCTGTGCGGCGCCTGGGCCGCGGCGCGCGCGCTGGCCGGCGGCGGACTGGGCCTCGCGGATTTCGAGCCCGCGGCGCTCGCGGACGCGGGCAGCCTGGAGCTCGCCGCACGCGTGCGCGTGGTCGCAGACGACAACCCGGACCCCAACGCGCTGACGCCGGTCAGCGTCGAGGTGCGCCTGCGCGCAGGCGCAATCCACCGCCGCTCGCTGGACGTGGTGTACGGCAGCCCGGCGCGGCCGATGAGCCGGGATGCGCATCTGGAGAAGTTCCGCGGCAACTGCGCGGCCGCCGCCGAGCCGCCTGCCGTGGGCGCGGCCGACGAGGTGATCGCGCTGGTCGACGCGCTGCCGGACGCACCCGACGTGCGGGTGCTGCTGGACGGGCTGGAGCCGCCGCCGTGAACGCGCGGCGGGCGCCCGCGGCCCGGTCAGCCCCCGGCACGGGCGGCGGGAGCCGCGCGCGATGAGCGCCGGCGGGCATCGCAGCGCGCCCGAGGACGTGCGCTGGTGTCACCGCTGCCGCGCGCCGATGACGACCCGGGAGATCGGCGGCAAGCCGCGCCGCGTGTGCACCGAATGCCGCCACGTGCACTTCGTCGAGCCCAAGGTCGGGGTGGGCGTGTGCGTGGTCGAGGCCGGCCGTGTGCTGCTCGTGAAGCGCGGCTTCGCGCCGGAGAAGGGCAAGTGGAGCCTGCCCGCCGGTTACCTGGACCACGGCGAGGATCCGCAGGCGCACGCGATCGAGGAGGTGCGCGAGGAGACGGGCCTGGAGGTGCGCATCACGTCGCTGATGGGCGTGTTCCACAACCCGCCGTCGCAGGGCGGCGCGACGGTGTTCATCCTGTACCGCGGCGAGCGCACCGGCGGCGCGCTGCAGGCCGGCGATGACGCGACGCAGGCCGCCTTCTTCGCGCGCGACGCGCTGCCGGAGCTCGCGTTCGCGAGCACCCGTCACGCGGTGTCGCTGCTCGGGTAACCCGCTCCCCGCGCGACGTTCCCGCCGCGCACCGGCACCCCGAACTCGCGGTGGCACACCTCGGCAAGCTTCGCGACGCCGTCGCGGATGTCCTCGACCGGCGGGTGGCCGAAGCACAGCCGCATGCGCGGGCGCCCGCTCACCGGGTCCGCCGCCCACTCGGCGCCCGGGTTGATGGCGACGCCTTCCTTCAGCGCCGCGGCGGCCAGCGCCGAGGTGTCGACCTCCTCGGGCAGCGTCACCCACAGGAAGATGCCGCCCTTCGGCACCGGAAACTCGGCGCTGGTGCCGAACTCGCGCGCTACCGCCTCCATCATCGCGTCGCACTTCGCCTTCAGGAGCGGCAGCAGCTCCTCGTCGACGTGGCGGTCGAAGTCGTGCGCGAGGAAGCGCGCGAGCACCATCTGCGCCAGCGCGCCGGTGCCGGCATCGGTCTTCAGCGACAGCAGGCGGCTCATCACCGGCCAGTCGGCGACCAGGTAGCCGATGCGCAGCGCGGGCGCGACGGTCTTCGAGAACGAGCCGCAGTAGATCACGCGCGCATCGCGGTCCAGCGCGCGGATCGCCGGGGGCCGCTCGCCCTCCCACACGAGATCGGCGTAGCAGTCGTCCTCGAAGATCGCGACGTCGAAGCGCGTCGCGATCTCCAGCAGCTGCACGCGGCGCTCGCGGCTCATCACGGAGCCGGTGGGATTCTGCACCGACGGGATCGTGTAGATGAACTTCGGGCGCACGCCTTCGCCGGCGAGGCGCTCGAGGATCGCCTCCAGCCGGTCCATGCGGATGCCGTCGTCGTCGAGCTCGACGGCGACCTGGCGCACGCCGCAGCGCGCGAGCCGCGCGTACGCGCCGCCGTAGGACGCCTCCTCGACGATCACGGTGTCGCCCGGCGCGAGCAGCGCGGCGTTGACCAGGTCCAGCGCCTGCAGCGAGCCGGACGTGACCAGCACCTGGTCGGGGTCGGTGGGCAGGCCGGCGCGGCGTTCCAGCGCCGCCGCGATGCCCTCGCGCAGCGGCCGGTAGCCCAGCGGGCCGCTGCGCAGCGAGTAGGTCGCGAGATCCGCGCCCTCGGCCAGCAGCGCGTCGCTGGCCATGCGCGCGAGCAGCTCCTTCGGCACGCTGGGGCCGTCGATGTGGCCGCCGATGAAGTTGTAGCGCGCGAAGCCGGTCCACGGCTGCGCGGGGGGCGGGAGATCGTCGCGGAACAGGGGCGTGAAATCGAAGGCCACGGCAGGCAGGCTCCAGGTCGGACGGTTGACAGGACGGTGAAAGAGCGCGTCCCGCGCTTGTTCACCTCGGCCAGCGCCGAAGACGCGGTCTACGGCTTGCTGCAGGCATCGATCACTTGCGTGCTCGATGTCTGCCGGTGCATCCGTGCACCGGACGCAGGCGGGCGGAAGTCCGAGCTCCTCACCCGCCTGCCGACACAGGTGGCCGCGAGTATGCACCAGCGGCCGCCGGCTATACTCGCGCGGCGCCGCCGGCCCTGCCCGCCTCCCGCCGTCCGCACCGGGGATCCGCATGAAAGACAGCACCCGACTCGTTCATCTCGCGCGCGGCGAGCCGCGGCCCGAGACGCCGGTGAACCTGCCCGTGTACCGCGCGTCCACCATCCTGTCCCCGGACGTGCAGAGCTACCTGGACCGGCGCGCCGGCGACAACCGCTACGCGCGCGTCACCTACGGCGCGACCGGCACGCAGAACGCGCGTGCGCTGGGCCAGGCGGTCGCGACGCTCGAGGGCGGGCACGGCTGCGTGGTCACGGCCAGCGGCCTGTCGGCCGTCGCGCACGCGCTCACCGCGTTCGTCGCCGCCGGCGACCACGTGCTGGTCAGCGACTCGGTGTATACGCCGGCGCGGCGCGTGTGCGACGAGGTGCTGGCTCGCTTCGGGGTCGAGACGACGTACTTCGACCCGTGCATCGAGCCCGAGGCGCTGGATGCGCTGTTTCGCGACGACACCCGCCTGCTGTACCTCGAGGCGCCGGGCTCGCTGACCTTCGAGATGCAGGACGTGCCGGCGCTGGCCGCCGTCGCGCGCGCGCGCGGCGCGATCACCGCGATGGACAACACCTGGGCGACGCCGCTCGGCTTCAAGCCGCTGGCGCACGGCGTGGACGTGTCCATACAGGCCGGCACCAAGTACCTGGCCGGTCACTCGGATCTGGTCATCGGAATGATCACCGCGGCCGGCGAGGAGCACTACCGGAGGATCGCCGATCACGTCATGAGCTTTGGTGACGTGGCGAGCCCCGACGACTGCTACCTCACGCTGCGCGGCATGCGCACGCTGGCCGTGCGCCTGCGCGAGCAGCAGGCCTCGGCGCTGCAGGTCGCGGGCTGGCTCGCGGAGCAGCCGGCGGTGCGCCGGGTGCTGTACCCGCCGCTGGCCGGCGACCCGGGTCACGCGCTGTACCGCCGGGACTTCGCGGCCGGCGCGAGCCTGTTCGGGCTGGCCCTCGAGACCACCGACCTGGAGGCGGTCAAGCGCATGGTGGACGGCCTCGAGCTGTTCCACATCGGCTCCTCCTGGGGCGGCTACGAGAGCCTGATCGCGGTGAACGTGATGCCGCTGCCGCGGGACGTGCGGCCGTGGACCGAGACCCCGTTCCTGCTCCGGCTGCACGTCGG
>CBDUCN010000069.1:0-18386 GCA_965365655.1 uncultured Gammaproteobacteria bacterium
GCAGCACGTGGACATCCGCAAGATCGTCTTCCACCACGAGGTGGTGTACTCGGAGGCCGGCGCATCCGCCGCCGAGCCGATCACCCGCGCCGCCGCGATCGCGATGATCCCGAACCCGTTCGCCGGCTCGCAGGTCGAGGACCTGTCCGCGCTGTTCGACGCGGGCGGTGCGCTGGGCGAACGCCTGATGGGCGACGTGGTCGCGCGGCTGCCGGGCCCGGCGGTGAGCTACGGCAAGGCCGCGCTGGTGGGTGCGCTGGGCGACTTCGAGCACGGCGGCGCGTGCATCCACCCGAAGCTCGGCAAGCCGATGCGCGCGGCGGTGGGCGGCGGCAAGGCGGTGATCCCGTCCAACGTGAAGGTCGGACCGCCGGGCACGGTGATCGACGTGCCGCTGGGGCACAAGGACGAGCCGTGGTCCTTCGACCACTTCGACACCCTGAGCCTCAGCGTCGCGGACAGCCCGCGCCCGCACGAGATCATGGTGGTGATGGCGGTGGCCGACGGCGGGCGGGTGAACCCGCGCTGCGGCGGCGGGCCGATCCTCGACTGAGGCCTCGTGAATCGCTCGCTGCGCCGGCCGGCGCGGCCCGGCGCCGGCGTCTGCTAACCTCGCGGCGCCACCGGAGGACGGCCATGGGCGACACCGCGCGCAGCTACCGCGACCTTCACGAGCACCTGGAGCGCCTCGACGCGGCGGGGCTGCTGCACACCATCGACGCCCCCGTGAACAAGGACACGGAGATGCACCCGCTGGTGCGCTGGCAGTTCCGCGGCGGCATCCCCGAGCCCGAGCGCAAGGCGTTCCTGTTCACGCACGTCACCGACAGCCGCGGCCGGCGCTACGACATCCCGGTCGTGATCGGCGCGCTCGCGGCCAACGCCGAGATCTACCGCATCGGCATGGACTGCGCGCTCGACGCGATCGGCGACAAGTGGAATCACGCGATCGCGAACCCGGTGCCGGTGCGCCACGTGGACGACGCGCCGTGCCAGGAGGTGGTGCTCACCGGCGAGAACCTGCGCGGCGAGGGCAACGGCCTCGACGCGCTGCCGATACCGGTGTCCACGCCGGGCTTCGACGCCGGCCCGTACTTCACCGCGGCGACCTGGATCACGAAGGACCCCGAGGACGGCGTGCCGAACATGGGCGTGTACCGCGGGCAGGTCAAGGCGCCGGACCGGGTCGCGGTGATGATGCTGATCTCGCTGTCCGCGGGCGGCTACTTCCACTGGAAGAAGTACCGCGCGCGCGGCGAGAAGATGCCGGTGGCCATCGTGCTCGGCTGCCCGCCGATGGTCGCGTTCACCGGGCCGCAGAAGCTCAAGGTAGGCGTCGACGAGCTCACCGTCGCCGGCGCGCTGGCCGGCGGCCCGATCAACGTCGTGAAGGCGAAGACGGTGGACCTCGAGGTGCCCGCGGAGTCCGAGATCGTGATCGAGGGGCTGATCGACACCGAGTACCTGGAGCCCGAGGGTCCGTTCGGCGAGTCGCACGGCTACGTCGCGCTGGAGGAGTACAACTTCTCGATGCAGGTCACCGCGATCACGCGCCGCCGCGAGCCCATCGTGCCGTCCATCATCTCGCAGGTCACGCCCAGCGAGTCGTCGGTGATCAAGCGCGTGGCCTACGAGCCGATGTACCTCTCGCACCTTCGCGACACCCTGGGCGTCAAGGGCGTGACGCGGGTGTCCATGCACGAGCCGCTGACGAATCTGCGCCGCTTCGTGATGGTGACCTTCGAGCGCGGCGTCGCGAAGACCGAGATCTGGCGCGCGCTGTACGGCGCCGCGGCGCTGATGCCGGCGGTCGGCAAGTACGTCATCGCGATCAACGACGACATCGACCCGGACAACGGCGACTCGGTGTTCTGGGCGATGGGCTACCGCGCGAACCCGGCGCTGGACGTGCAGATCCTGGGCCACCGCGCGCGCGGCCACGGCCCGGTCCTGAAAGGCGTGGAGAGCGACTCGACGATGCTGATCGACGCGACGCTGAAGCACGACATGCCGCCGGTCGCGCTGCCGAAGCGCGAGTTCATGGAGAACGCCCGCGCGCTGTGGGATCGGCTCGGGCTGCCGCCGCTGAAGCCCGAGTCACCGTGGCACGGCTACTCGCTGGGCGAGTGGAGCGACACGTGGGAGCGCGCGGCGAGCAACGCGACCGACGGCCAGTACCTGCGAAACGGCGAGCGCACCTGGCAGCTGCGCCGCCGGGTCGCCGAGCCGCAGACGCCGCTGGACGCGGTGGACGACGACGCCCCCGGCTGACGGGACGCGGCGTCTGCGCGTCGCGCTCAGCCCGCGTCCAGCTTCGGCAGGAAGTACACCTCGCAGCCGTCGGGCAGCGGCTGGAAGCCGGCCTCCTCATGCAGCTGCCCGTCGATGGCGACCGTGGTCTCCCCCTCCAGCCACTCGCCGAGGCCCGGGAAGCGCTGGTCCAGCGCCTTGATCACCCCGCGCACGTTGCGCGCGTCGATGTCGAACTCCTTCTCGCCGCCGGTGCGCTCCATGCTCACGCCGGTGGACAGCACCACGTGCACCGTCACGTCAGATCTCCGTGCCGGTGCGGTGCTCGATAGCCGCGCGCAGCCGCGGCGGGGAGATCGGCAACTCCTGCATGCGCCGGCCGGTCGCGTTCGCGATCGCGTTCGCGATCGCCGCCATCGGCGGGCAGATGTTGACCTCGCCCACGCCCTTCACGCCGAACGGATGGTTCGGGTTCGGCACCTCGACCAGCACCGGCTCGATCATCGGCAGGTCCGACGCGACCGGGATGCGGTAGTCCAGGAAGCCCGCGTTCTGCAGCTTGCCGTCGGCGCCGTAGATGTACTCCTCGTTCAGCGCCCAGCCGATGCCCTGCACCACGCCGCCCTGGATCTGCCCCTCCACGTAGTCGGGGTGGATCGCGCGGCCGCAGTCCTGCGCGGCCACGAAGCGCAGGATCGTCACGTGCCCCGTTTCCGGGTCCACCTCGACGTCGCAGAACTGCGTGGAGAAGCCCGGCGCCTGGCCGCTGGCGCTGACGGTGCCGGTGGCGCCGATGGGGCCGCCGGTGGTGCTGAACTGGGCGGCGATCTCCTTGAACGACAGCGGCTCGAAGTCGCCCACGTTGCTGCTCGCGGGCTTCGCGAACCCGTCCTCCCAGACCACGCCTTCCACGTCCACGTCCCAGATCAGCGCGGCGCGCCGGCGCATGTCCGCGATGACCTTGTTGCACGCGTCGATGACCGCCATGCCGGTCGCGAAGGTGACGCGCGACCCGCCGGTCACGAAGCAGAAGGGCACCGACTCGGTGTCCGAGACCTTGGACTGGATCGCGTAGTAGTCGATGCCCAGCGTCTCCGCCGCCATCAGCGCCATGGACGCGCGCGAGCCGCCGATGTCCGGGCTGCCGGTGGCCACCGTCACGGTGCCGTCGACGTTCACCGCGATGGTCGCGCCGGAATCGCCGGCGCCGTTGAACCAGTAGCCCGACGCGACGCCGCGGCCCTGGTTCGGGCCGAGCGGAGTCTTGTACGCGGGGTGGTTCAGCACCGCCTCGACGGTCTCCTTGTAGCCGCCGTGGGCGAGCTTGGGCCCGTAGATCATCTGCGTGCCGATGTCCGCCGCGTTCTTCAGCCGGAACTCGGCCGGGTCCATGCCGATGGTCTTCGCCGCGATGTCCATCGTGCTCTCGACCGCGAACGCGGAGATCGGCGAGCCCGGGGCGCGGTACGCGGCGGCCTTCGGGCGGTTGGAGACCACGTCGTAGCCGGTGGTGCGCTGGTTCGGGATGTCGTAGGGCGCGAACGCGCACATGCACCCGTTCATCACCGGCGAGCCCGGGAACGCGCCGGCCTGGTACTTGAGCAGCGCGTCCGCGGCGGTGATGGTGCCGTCGCGCTTGACGCCGATCTTCACCGTCATCGACGCGCCGGAGGTCGGGCCGGTCGCGAGGAACACCTCCTCGCGGCTCATGCTCATGCGCACCGGCTTGCCGGACTTGCGCGACAGCGTGACCGCGAGGGGCTCGAGGTAGACCACCGTCTTGCCGCCGAAGCCGCCGCCGATCTCGGCCGGGTTCACCTTGATGTTGCCGACCGTGATGCCGGTGATCTTCGACGTGAGGTTGCGCACCGTGAAGTGGCCCTGGCTGGAGCTCCAGAGCTCGACGCGGCCGTTCTCCTCGTAGTTCGCCATGCAGGCCTGCGGCTCGATGTAGGCCTGGTGGATCGGGCTGGTCTTGTAGTGGCGCTCGACGACCTCGTCGGCCTCGGCGAAGCCCTTGTCCAGATCGCCGATCTCGAAGCCCACCTTCTTCGACACGTTCGACGCGCGGTTCGGCGCCGGATCGACGCCGCGCGTGATCATGTCCTCGAACAGCAGCGGCGCGTCGTCGGCCATCGCCTCGTCGACGTCGATCACGTGCGGCAGCACCTCGTACTCGACGTCGATGAGCTTGATCGCCTTGCGCGCGATGGACTGGCTGGTGGCCGCCACCGCGGCCACCGCGTGCCCTTCGTAGAGCACCTTCTCGCGCGCCATGATGTTGCGCGTGATGTGCCAGAAGTTCACCGCGAGGCGCTCCGGGCCGACGTACGCGAACTCCTGGCCCGGCAGATCCTCGGCGGTCATCACCGCCTTCACCCCGGGCAGCGCCTCGGCGCGCGAGGTGTCGATGGACTTGATGCGCGCGTGGGCGTGCGGGCTTCGCAGCACCTTCCCGAACAGCGCCCCCGGCAGGTAGTAGTCCGCGCCGTAGCGCGCCTCGCCGGTCACCTTGGCCACGCCGTCCGGGCGCACCGGGCGCGTACCCACCCACTTGAAGGCCTTCTGGTCCTGGGGCATCCGAGGCTCCTGTTCGTGATCGCGTGAATTCGACGGAAGCGCGACATGATAGCGGCGCGCCAGGGGAAACGGGGAGCGCCCCTGGCGGCGCCGCCTGCGCGCGCGCACACGGCACAAATCGCATTTTCAATCAATGGCTTGCGCGGCAACCCGACGGTCGTTGCAGGCAGGCGCGGGGCGCCGCGATGGTCGGGCCGGCGGGCCGGCTCCGGGCGAGCGCCGCGCGCCCGGACGAGTCCGGCGCGGGCAACCGCCGCGGCGGCACGCTAGCGCGCGAGCCGATCCCACCCGATCGCGGCGAGGCGGCGCGCCGAGTCGGCGACGTCGTGCTCCGGATGCTCGCTGATGATCTCGAGCACCGCACGCCGCGCGTGGCCCACCGCCTCGGCGCCGGCCAGGCCCTGCGCGAAGTCGACGTCGCCGTCGCCGACGCGCGCGTGCAGGTACTTCGCGCGGGTGGTGTCGGACACGTGCACGGTATGCAGGCGCGGCGCGACGCGGGCGAAGCCCGCGGCGAGGTCCTCGCCGATGAAGTGCGCGTTGGCGACGTCGTAGACGACCCCGATCTGCTCCGCGCCGTAGCGCTCGATCGCGGCCATCATGCGCTCGGCGTCCGCGAGGTACGCCACCGGCATGTTCTCGACCAGCAGCCGCGTGCCGCACGCGTCGGCGTGCGGCAGCAGCTCGTCCAGCGCCTCGAAGGTCCAGCCGAGCAGGGTCTCCTCCGGCGCCGGCTGCAGCGGGTTCGCCTTGCCCGGGCCGACCACCACGCCCTCGGCACCCAGCTCGCCGGCGAGCGTGACCACAGAGCACAGCACGTCCAGCGTGTAGCGGCGCATCTCGGGGCTGGCCGCAGCGACGTTCAGGTCCACGTTGGGCTGGTTCAGGGTGCGCACGGTGAGTCCCAGCGCGTCGAGATCCCGGCGCAGCGCCGAGCGCGCCGCCGCGTCCATCGCGGGCGGCCACAGGTGGCCCGGGTACATCATCAGCTCCAGCTCCGCGAATCCGGCCTCGGCGAAGTCCGGCAGCAGCGGCGGCAGCGGACCGCGCAGCAGGTACGAGTAGGTGTTCAGCGCGAAGCGGGCGTTGAGATCGGCGGCCATGGGTCAGTGTCCTCCGCGTCGGGGGTGAATGCGCGAGTGGCCGGCCGCGTGCATCGCGGCCAGGAAGCCGAACGCGATCGCCGGGCCCAGCGTGATCCCGGGCCCGGGGTAGCGCCCGCACATGATCGAGCGCATGTCACCGCCGGCCGCGTACAGGCCGCGCACCGGCACGCCGTCGGCGTCCAGCACGCGGGCGTGGCCGTCGGTGCGCAGCCCCGCCGCGGTGCCGAGATCGCTGGCCACCAGCTCGACCGCGTGGAACGGCGGCGTCTCCAGCGGCGCCAGGCACGGGTTCGGCCCGACGTCGGCGTCGCCCAGGTAGCGCGAGTACGCGTCGGCGCCGCGCGCGAACGCGCGGTCGGTGCCGCTCAGTGCATCGGCGTTGTACTCGGCCACGGTGCGCTCCAGGCCGTCGGCGTCGATGCCGAGCGTGTGCGCGAGCGCGCGCAGGGTCGGCGCCTGCACGAGGTACCCCGACTCGAGGTACGGCCCCAGCGCGCGGGTGAACGGACGGATCGCGCCCAGGCCGTAGCGCCACAGGAAGGTCCGGTCGCAGATCAGGAATGCGGGAATGGCGGGGCCGCGGTTGTGCCCGCGCAGCATCGCCTGCACGAAGCGGTGGTACGACACCGCCTCGTTGGTGAAGCGCCGCCCGCTCGCGTCCACCGCGAGCGAGCCCGGCTTGCCGCGATCGGTCACGGTGTGGGGGTACGTGATCACCTCGCCGTCGGCGCGCCGGTACACGGACGCGGGCGTCCAGTACGCGTTGTCGGTGTTGCGATCCTCGACCACGCCGCCGGCGCCGGTGCCGAGGCGCAGCCCGTCGCCGGTGCTGCCGGGCGCGAACGGGCTGAACGCGCTCACCTCGGGCGGCAGGTAGCGCGCGCGCAGCTCCGGGTCGTGCGAGAAGCCGCCCGTCGCGAGCAGCACGCCGCGGCGGGCGACGATGCGCTCGACGCCGCCCGGCCCGTCGACGACCGCGCCGGTGATGCGGGCGCCGTCGCGCGTCAGCTCGCGCACCGCGGTGCGGGTGAGCACGGGCACGCCGCGGTCCAGCACCGACTCGAGCAGGCGGCCCGCGAGCGCGTTGCCCAGCACCAGGCGCGTGCCGCGCGGATGGCGCAGCCGCTGCAGGCCGTACTCCGCGAGCAGGTGCGCCGTGCGCGCGAAGGACAGCGGCGAGCGCAGCGCGCGGCGCAGGTGCGGGATGTCCTCGCGCGCGACCATCATGCCGCCGAACAGCGTGAAGGCCTCCATCGGCGGGCGCAGCAGCGCGAAGTGGCGCCCGAGCCGGGCGCCGTCGTAGGGCTCCGGCTCGAGCACCCGGCGCCCGGTGCTGAAGCCCTCCACGTCGGGGTAGTAGTCGGGATAGAAGGCCAGCGGGCGCAGCTTCACCGCGGTGTGCCGCGCGAGGTACGCGACCGCCCGCGGCCCGGCCTCGAAGAAGCGCTCGCGCATCGCGCGCCCGTCCTCGTCGGCGATCACCGCCTCGACGTAAGCGCGGGCGCGCTCCACGCTGTCCGGCTCGTCGCCGGACTCGAGGAACTCCTGGCACGGGATCCACACCATGCCGCCGGAGATCGCGGTGGTGCCGCCCACGGTGGGCGTCTTCTCGACGACGAGCGGGCGCAGGCCCTCGGCGGCGGCCACGGCCGCCGCGGTCATGCCGGCCGCGCCGCTGCCGGCGATCAGCAGGTCGACCTGGCGATCGGCGCACGGCATCGGTGCGCGCTCAGCGCCCGCGGCGTCGCCGGCCGCCGCCGCGCGGCGTCCGCCGGGCGCCCGCGCGGCGGCCCGGCGGGCTCCCCGCGGGGCGGCAACGGGCATCCGGCGTGCGTCGCGCCGGGCACGGTGAGCGATCCACGCGCGCCCGGCCGTCCGCGTTCCCGGCGCGGCGCC
The DNA here is from genome assembly GCA_965365655.1 of uncultured Gammaproteobacteria bacterium. GTDB lineage: Bacteria > Pseudomonadota > Gammaproteobacteria > HK1 > HK1 > JBFHNV01. Next base: position 7,833 of record CBDUCN010000069.1, read on the forward strand.
GCCGACGGCAGGTGGACAGACTCGCGCTCACGGTGTGCGAACATTGCCCGCCAGCGCGAGGAAGCACAAGGAGCCCCCGATGCCCGCAGCCAACACGCCGAACGGCGGCCAGGTGATCGTCGACTACCTGGTGCAGGAGAAGGTGCCCTACGTGTTCGGCCTGTGCGGGCACGGCAACATCGGGTTCATCGACGCCCTGCACGAGCGATCGTCGGAGATCAGCACCATCTCCGTGCACCACGAGTCGGTCGCGGGCTTCATGGCCGACGTGTACTACCGGGTGTCCGGCCGCCCCACCGCGACCTTCACGTCCTGCGGGCCGGGCTCCGCGAACCTGCCGATCTGCCTCGCGAACTCGTTCTTCGACTCGGTGCCCTTCCTCGCGGTGACCGGCAACGTGCCCACCAGCCAGTTCAACCGCGGCGCGTTCCAGGAGACCTACCGCCACTACCAGGCCGACTTCCCGTCCACCGTGCGCGCGTACTGCAAGCGGGTGTTCCAGCCGACGCGCGGCGACATGGTGCCGGTCGCGGTGCGCCAGGCGTGGAAGACCATGGTCACCGGACGTCCCGGGCCGGTGGTGCTGGACGTGCCCTTCGACATCTTCAAGGAGGACACCGGCGAGGCGGCGCCGGACGCGGCGGCCTGGAACGGCGGCATCAGCTCGCGCTGCGGCGCGGACCCCGACGGCGTGGACAAGGCGCTGGACATGCTGCTCGCCGCCGAGCGCCCGGTGATCGTGGTCGGCCAGGGCGTGAAGTACGGCGGCGCGAGCGAGAGCTTGCGCACGCTGGCGGAGCGGCTGCGCATCCCGGTCGCGCTGTCGGCCAGCGGCACCGGCGCGCTGCCGGCGGACCACCCGCTGTCGCTGGGCCTCGTGTCACGCAGCGGCACGTACCAGGCGAACCACGCCGCGCGCCAGGCCGACGTGCTGCTCGCGCTGGGGGTGCGCTTCGACGACCGCACGTCGTCGAGCTGGCTGCCGGGGTACTCGTTCACGATCCCGCCGACGCGGCTCATCCACGTCGACATCGACCCCGACGAGATCGCGCGCAACTACCCGGTGACGCTGGGCCTGATGGCGGACGCGGGCACCTTCATCGGCCAGCTCCACGCGGCGCTGGACGCGCGCGGCGTGCCGCGCACGCCGCCCGACGGCACGACGCCGTGGCTGGACGCGATCGCCGGCTACCGCCGCGAGTGGGAGCAGTTCGTCGCGCCCGGCTTCGTCGACGAGGCCACCCCGATCCACCCGCAGCGCGCCGCGCACGAGATCGACCGCGCGCTGCCGGAGGACGCGATCCTGGTCAGCGACATCGGCGTGCACCACAACTGGCTGCTGCTGTACTGCAAGCCGTCGCGGCCGGACTCGCTGATCGGGTCGATGGGCTACGGGCCGATGGGCTTCGGCGTCGCCGGCGTGCTGGGCGCGGCGCTCGCGGCGCCGGAGCGGCCGTGCGTGTCCGTGTGCGGCGACGGCGCGTTCTTCATGCACGCGAGCGCGCTCGGCACCGCCGTCGAGTACGACCTGCCGGTGGTCTGGGTGGTGTGGAACAACTACGCGTACGCGTCCATCCGCGGCCTGCAGCGCGGCTACCTGGACGGTCGCGAGCTCGCGACCGACTTCCACCACCCGCACACCGGCGCGCCCTACAGCCCGGACTTCGCCGCGATGGCGCGCTCGGCGGGCGTGGACGGCGTGCGCGTGGACCGCCCGGCGGACCTCTCGGAGGCCGTGCGCGCGGCGGTCGCGGCGAGGAAGCCGTGCGTGATCGACGCCCACGTCGGCGCCGACGCGAACCCGTCCGGCGCCGGCGTGTGGGAGCTGCCCGGCCTGGGCCGCAGCCGGCCGGGGATCGGGACGCGGTTCGTGCCGGGCTGAAGGCCGGCGCTCGTTCAACCGCCGCCGGTGAGCGCGCGCCAGTCGTCGTCGCCGGCGTCCTTCGGCACCGGCATGTACAGCGACGCGCGGTGTGCGAGCCCGCCGGCGTAGCGCTCCTCGATCGCGGCGCGAAGCTTCGGGAACGGCGCGCTGACGGCCACCTCGGCGAGCAGCGCGTCGGGCACCAGCTCCGGCATGCGCTCGTGCTCGCCGCTGCGCATCGCCTGGCTCAGCCGCTTGCCCACGTCCTCGAAGCCGTGGTGCGCGAGGAAGCCGCGGTAGCCGGGCGTCGACGCGTAGAAGGCCACCTGGCTGCGCACCGCGCGCTCCATGCGCGCGCGCTCGGCCTCGCTGTCGCCGAACACGACGAACACCGGGGCGTGCACCACCAGCTCGCCGGCATCGCGCCCGCGAAGGCGCGCCCCCTCCGCCAGCGCCGGGTGGATCACGTCGCGCAGGTAGCCCGGCGAGTGCATCGGGTGCAGGTGGAAGCCGTCGGCGACCTCGCCCGCGGCCCGGCACATGCGCTCGTTGACGCCGGCCAGGAACACCGGCACGTGCGGGTGGTCGCAGGGGCCGGCGTTGAAGAAGTCGTTCATCAGCGTGAAGCGGTAGAAGCGGCCCTCGTACGCCGGCCGCGCGCCGGTCTGGAAGGTGTTCCACACCGCCCGCATGCAGTCGATGAACTCGGTGACGCGCGCCGCCGGGTGGTCGAAGACCATCGAGAAGCGGCGTTCCACGTGCGGGCGCACCTGCGTGCCGACCCCGAGGATCATCCGCCCGCCGCTCGCGCGCTGCAGGTCCCAGGCCGCGACCGCGGTCGCGTACGGGCTGCGCGCGAAGGCCACCGCGATGTTCGTGCCCACGCTCAGACGGCGGGTCGCGAGCGCGGCGGGCAGCAGCGGCAGGAACGGGTCGCCCTTGGTCTCGAAGGTCCACAGCCCGTCGAAGCCCATGCGCTCGTAGCGCGCGGCCTCGTCGGCGACCTCCGCGAGCGGCACGTCGCGAAGCGGTGCGTCCATCTTCATCACGGTCGGGCTCCGGCGGCTCGTTCCAGGGCGCGAGTGTGCACCATCGGGCGCCGCGGCGGCACGCCGCTGCGCGTCGGACGGCGCGCCCGCGGGCCCGACCCGACCGTCACCGCCCGCGGCGACTCCGCGCCCCGTCGCGAGGGCCGCGTCGGGCGAACGCCGGTCTTGCGAGCCCTCAGCCCTTCTTGCCGTTCAGCGCCTTCAGCGCCGCGATCCCCTTGCTCCGCTGCGCGTGGACGACCTTGAGCTTGCCTTCGAGCGCCGCGCGCTGCTCGTCGTCCTTCTCCTCGGCCGCCTCCTCCTTGAGCTTGCGCTCCTTCTTCTTGAGCTTGTCGAGGACCTTGCGCATCTCGGCCTTCTCGGCCTGGCGCTTGCGCTCCTCCGCGCTCAGGAACTCCTCCACCTTGCGCAGCAGACGCTTGAGTTTCACGGATGTGTTTCCTCTTTCACCGTGGCCCCGAGCTCCCGGAGCTCGTCCGCGTTCAGTGTGACGTCGCTCATCGCCGGCCGCGAGCTCCGGTCCCCGACCGAGGTCAGCACCTGCAGCACCTCCAGCAGGTCCATGCCCACCTCGGTCGCGTAATGGGCGTCGTTCAGGATCGAGGTGACCGCGCTGGCCGGAATCCGCCGGTTGCGGATCAGGTCCGTGACGTCGCGGGTCATCCTGTCATCGAGCTGCAACAGCGCCAGCTTGTCGTCGTCGAATGACAATGCCGTGACAACGTCGCCGGGCTCCCCCTCTACCGCCGCCACCTTGCGCAGGACCTCGCCGAGACGGATGCGGATCTGGTCGTACTGCCGGCGCACGTCCGGATTCGACGAGTGCATGTTACGCGACAGGTTCTTGTTCAGGTGCTTGATGCCCTTCACCGCCTCGACGATCTGGCGGCACGCGGAGCGCAGCGCGAACAGGCTCTCGGTCCACGCCCCCTGCTCGCCGGCCTGTGCGCGTCCGATGAACTCCACGATCGCGCCGGCCAGCGGCTTGACCGTGCGCTCGTAGCGCTCGTCGATGTCGATCACCGGCGGGCGGCTGCGGCGCGCGACGATCTCCTCGAGCGGCACGTCGGAGCGCAGCTCCCGCCGGTGGACGCCGATGCCGTGGGCGAGGATCTCGAACGCGTTGGAGAGCAGGTGCAGCGACTCGCGGCGCACCGCCTCCAGCGTGACGTCCGGGATCTCGCCGGCGGCACGCGACAGGTACAGGGGCTGCGCCTCGGTGACGGCCGGCGCGACCACCACGCGCTCGAGCAGCCGCACGAGGCCGGCGGTGAACGGCAGCATCACGAGCAGGCCGACGAGGTTGAACAGCGAGTGGAAGACCGCGAGCTGGAGGCTGAAATCCTCGGCGTCGATGCCCAGCGCGGCGCTCAGCACGCTCACGGCCGCGACGAACTGGCCGATGAACGCGATCGCGATGAGTCCGGTGATCACGTTGAACACGAGGTGCGCCACCGCGAGCCTCTTGCCGTCTATGTTCGCGCTCAGGGAGCCCAGGATCGCGGTGACGGTGGTGCCCACGTTGGAGCCGATCGCGAGCGCCAGCGCGTTCTCGTAGCCGATCTGGCCGCTCGCCAGCGCCGTCAGCGTCAGCACCAGCGTCGCGTGGCTGGACTGCATGATCACGGTCGCCGCGATCCCCACCGCGACGTAGGTGACCAGGCCGCGAAAGCCGGGCACCTCGTACGCGGACAGGTCCACCTGGTCCTTGAAGGCCTCGAAGCCCTCCTTCATGAAATGGATGCCGAGGAACAGGAACCCGAGGCCGGCCAGCACGTAGCCGATGCCGCGCAGCGTGCGCGAGCGCTGCAGCACGAGCACGACGCCGAACACCAGCAGCGGCATCGCGTATGCGGAGATCGACACCTTGAGCCCGAAGCCCGCGACCAGCCACGCGCCGGTCGTGGTGCCCAGGTTGGCGCCGAAGATGATGCCGATGCCCGCGGCGAGGCCGATCATGCCCGCGCTGAGGAACGAGATCGCGACGACCGAGACCAGCGAGCTCGACTGCATGATGGTCGTGGTGACCACCCCGAAGCACAGGCTCTTCCAGAAACGGTCCGTGGTGCGCTTGAGCAGGCCCTCGAGCACGCCGCCGGTGAGCGCCTTGAACCCCTCCTCCATCGCCAGCATGCCGAACAGGAAGATGGAGACGCCGGCGGAGATCTCCTTGAAGCTCGGGCTCACCCACAGCCCGTAGCTGAGCAGCACGAGGATCAGGGGCAGCAGGATGCGGCGCAGCATCGGTGCTCAGCCGGCGCAGGCCCGGGAACGGCGCCGGATGGCTCCGGCCGGAGAACGGCGCCGGACGGCGTCATCCGGAAGACGGCGCCGGTCGGCGTCACCCGCAAATCGGCGCCGGTCGGCGCCACCCGAAGATCGCCGCCGGACGGCGTCAGGGCCCGACGCGGGCACGTTCACGGCAGCAGCATGCCCCGGATCGTGAAGTACAGCACGGCCGCGAGCAGGGCCGACGCCGGAACGGTCACGAGCCACGCGGCCACTATCCGGAGCAGCGCCGAGCGCTTCACCAGGTCCTGCTTGTAGATGCGGCCGAGGCCCTTGCGCTCGCGCTTCGTCAGCTCCGCCGCCGCGCCGTGCGCCTTGAGCTGGCGCAGCATCGCGCCCTTGTCCTCGAAGCTCGCGAGCTCGAAGCGGCGCAGGAATGCGTCCACGGTCGCCTGGTCCTCACCCTCGTGGTGCGCCCGGATCTCGTCCACCTTCGCGGCGTAGGACGTCTTCAGATGCTCGCGCAGGAAGCCGACGCCGAACACCGCGCCGACGGCGATGTGGGTCGAGCTGACGGGCAGGCCGAGCTGGCTCGCGACGATCACGGTGAGCGCCGCCGCCATCGCGATGCTGAACGCGCGCATCTGGTCGAGATCGGTGATCTCCGATCCCACCGTGCGGATGAGCTTCGGGCCGTAGAGGGCAAGCCCGATCGCGATGCCGATCGCGCCGACCATCATCACCCACAGCGGAATCGCCGCCTTGCTCGCGATGCCGCCGCTCAGGATGCTGTCGTGGATCGCGGCCAGCGGGCCGACCGCATTGGCGACGTCGTTCGCGCCGTGCGCGAAGCTGAGCAGCGCGGCGGCGAAGATCAGCGGCAGGGTGAACAGCGTGTTGATCGCCTGCTTGCTGTTCTCGAGCCGCGCGACGGCATTGCGGATCACGGGCTTCACGAGCAGGTACGTCACCGCGGCGCAGGCCAGTCCCACGAGCACCGCGGTGCCGAAGTCCAGCTTCACGATCTTCTTCACGCCCTTCAGCGCCAGGTACGTCGCGAACGCCCACGCCATCACGGCGAGCAGCAGCGGCAAGACGCGCCCGGCCGCCTGCGTCATCTCGCGCTGGTAGGTGATGGTGCGCTTGATCACGTACAGGAAGAACGCGGCGATGACGCCGCCGAGCACCGGCGAGATCACCCAGCTCGCGGCGATCGCGCTCATCGTCGTCCAGTTCGCGATGTCCCAGCCCCCGGCGGCGATGCCGGCGCCCAGCACGCCGCCGACGATGGAGTGGGTCGTGGACACCGGCGCGCCGGAAGCGGTGGCCAGGTTGAGCCACACGCCCGCGGCGAGCAGGGCGCCCATCATCAGCCAGATGAACTCGTCGGGGTTCGCGATCAGCGCCGGGTCGATGATCCCCTTCTTGATGGTGCCGACGACGTCGCCGCCCGCGATCAGCGCGCCGCCCGCCTCGAAGATGGCCGCGATCACGATCGCGCCGGTCAGCGTCAGCGCGCGCGAGCCGACCGCCGGTCCGACGTTGTTCGCGACGTCGTTGGCGCCGATGTTCATCGCCATGTAGGCGCCGATGACCGCCGCCGCGACGAGCATGTAGCCGCCGGGCATGCTCGCGTGATTCACCCCCGCGTAGACGATGACGCACGCGATGAACAGCACCGCGACCCCCAGGCGCGCCATCTCGGGACGCCCGAAGCGCGTCGCGTGCTCGATGTGCTGGAGGCTCTTCAGTTCCATCGGGGGGCTCCTGGTGCGCTCGGCGGACAACCGCAGCCTTCGGCTGCGGACCCGTTTTCTTAATGTCCGGCCCCGGGCCACGCGACGCACTGATCTGGCTCAACCAGGGGGCCGACAGGCCGCCGAAACGGCTCCGCAGGCCCGTCCGCGCACGCCGCGGAGCGCCCCGCGGAGCGCGTCGCGGCCCCGGAGGCTGCTCATCAGACGGCGGTTGCACGGACGCCGCGCAACGATGGGATAGTGTTTCCCGACACTGTTCCCCCGACATGGCGACCCGAGGCTCCACGATGCGCATCCGCCCCGTCACCGCGCTGATCGCCCTCTCACCGCTCGCGCCGGCGTTGCCCGCGCTCGCGTGCATCGAGCGCACGCCGACGCCTCACGCGTGGCTGGGCCCGCACGACTTCTCGAGCGCGCCCGCCGAACGCGAGCTATGGAAGAAAGGCGACCCGGGCGAGCCGCTGGTGCTGACGCTGCGCGTGCTGGACACCTGCGGCGAGCCCGTGCCCGGAGCGCGCGTGCACATCCTTCACGCCGACCAGGACGGCGAGCACCGCCCGGGCCGCTACCGCGCGCTGCTCGACGCCGACGCCCGCGGCACCGTGGACCTGATCACCGTCTATCCCGGCTACGCGGGCGACCTCGCGCGCCACGTGCACTTCATCGTGTCGCACCCGGGCTACCGGGAGCTGATCACGCGGCTGTACTTCAAGAACGACCCCGCCGCGCAGGGCGGCGACGCCGACGCGCTCGCGATGGTCGTGGAGGAGGTGCGCCGCGGCGGCGAGACGCGCTGGGTCGGCGGCTACGAGTTCGTGCTCGAGAAGGCGCCGTAGCCGCGGCCGGGCGCCCGGCGCCCGCGCCGCTCAGTCACCGGTCAGCCAGTCCTCCGCCGGCAGCGGCTCGGCGCCCAGCACCAGCTCCACGCCGCCGACCAGCACGTCGCCGCCGCGGCCGCGCGACTTCTCGAGCGGGATCGCGAGCTCCGGGTACGGGCTGTCCGCCATGTCCTCGTCGCCCTTGAAGAAGATCATGGACACGAGGCGCGGGTGCGCCGGATGGCTGACCACCACGTGCACGTGGCGCGGCGCGAAGACGGCGTTGTAGCGCGCCATCGGGATGTGCCCCGGCAGCACGGTGCGGATCTCGAAGCGCCCGCGCGCATCGGTGCGCAGCGCCGCCCGGTAGCGCGACTCGTCCACGCTGCCGGCCGCGTCGGCATGCCACAGCTCGACCAGCGCGGCCTCCACCGGCCGGCCTTCCGGGTCCAGCACCCGGCCCTGCAGCACCATGCGCTGGCCCTGGTCGCCGTCGCGCCACAGGCTGGACGTCTCGGGCGCGCCCGGCTGGTAGAAGATGCCGATGCTGGTCTGGGTCGTGGGCGGGCGCTGGGCGTGAATGGCGGGCGCGATGCCGAGCAGCAGGGCCAGCGCTGCCGCCGGCAGCCCCCCCGGAGCGCGCGTCCTGCGCGCCGTGAACGCGGCGCGACCGGCCCGCGGCGCGGGCGCAAGCGCGGCGAAGGTCACGGCGCTGCGGCTCATGCGGCACCTCCTGCGGCTCGCAATCGGTGAACGGTCCGCGACGGCCCCGGCCCGGCGGCAGCGCCCCCTCGAGCGTCCCGGGACTCGTGCCTCGTTCACGCGCCGCCGCGGGACGCCGACGGCGGCGTCCGGGCGGTGTCGCAGCGTACGGGCGAGAGACTCACGAGCGCTCAGGAGAACAGCAGCCGCACCCCCTTCACCGGGCAGCGGTCACCCACCGCGGCGAGGTAGGCGGCGCCCAGCTCGTCGACGCGCGCGCGGTCGGGCGCCTGCTCCAGCGCGAGCTCCACGTCCGCCTCGATGCAGCCGTTGATGTAGTGCAGCGTCACCCGCCTCGGCGCCGGCAGCGCGCTCCAGCACTCCCGCAGCACGCGCAGCACGTGCTCTCGCGGCGGCAGGCGGTTGGTCGCGTAGGACAGGTGATCGTCCTCGATGTCCGCGTGCACGGTCACGTCGGCCACGTCGTCGATGTCGCGGATGAGCTGGCGGCGCACCTGCTCGCTGATGTGGTGCGCCTCCGACGCGCTGATGCGCGGGTCCTCGAGGTTGATGTGCACGTCCACCAGCGCGCGCCCGGCCATCTGCCGGGTGCGCAGCATGTGCAGATCCTCGACGCCCGCGACATCGAGGATGCGTCCCCGGATCTCCGTCACCTCGTCCGTGCCGAGTCCGGTGTCGATCAGCTCGCCGACGCTCTCGCGGCTCAGGCTCCAGCCGACCTGCGCGACCATCCAGGCCACGACGACCGCGGCCACCGCGTCCAGGTACTCCAGCCCCGCGAGCGTGCCGCCGACGCCGATGATCACGATCACCGACGAGAACGCGTCGGTACGGCTGTGCCACGCGTTGGCGCGCAGCATCTTCGACTTCAGCCGCCGCGCGTAGCGCATCGTGTAGTGGTAGATGGCCTCCTTGCTCACGACCGAGACGGCAGCCACCCAGATCGCGGCCACCGACGGCTGCAGCAGGTGCTCCGGGTGGAACAGGTCCTCCGCGGCGTCCCACGCGATGCCGATCGCGACCGCGATCAGGGACAGCCCGAGCCCCGCCGTGGCCACCGTCTCGATGCGGCCGTGACCGTACGGGTGATCCGCATCGGGGCTCGGCGCGGAGTGGCGGGCGGCCAGGATCACGCCGACGTCGGTCGCGAGGTCGGACAGCGAATGCACGCCGTCGGCGATCAGGGCGCCCGAGTTCCACAGCCAGCCGCCGACGATCTTCACGATGCCCAGCGACAGGTCGACGGCGGAGCCGACCAGCGTGACCTTGCGCACCTGCGCGTAGCGATCCCCGTGGTCCAGCCCGCCCGCCCGCTCCACGCCGGCCGTGCCGCCGTCGCCGGCGCGCCCGTCGCCCACGGGCGCGCCGCCGGACACGGGCTCCGCGTCCGCGGGGCCCGGTCCGTGTGGCGGATCCCCGTCGCGGGGAGATGTGCGGATGGCAGTCACGGATTCTCCGGCTCCGGTCCCTCGGGCGCGCGAGCCGCGATCTTACGCGGTCGCGCCCGCGCCCGGCCGCGGGCCGCGCAGGCCGCCGGAACGCCGTTCCGCGCCGTACCCCCGAAGAGGTGCCTCAAGACGCCCCGGCGGGCGGCCGATAGCGGTCTCGAGGCGCGATGCGCGATGCGGATCCCGCCGCCAACCCATCCTGGCGACCGACTGGAGCAAGGCATGTCACGATCCCCGAAAACGGCCAGCCGGCACATCCGCGCGGCCGCCGTCGTTGCCCTCGGCCTGGCATGCCCCGCCCTCGCAGCGGGCGCGTCGACGGACACCGACGGCGTGCAGGTGAGCTTCGGCGAAGGCTGCGGCTCCGCGGTGGTCTCCACCGTCGCCGAGGTGTCGGAGCTGGTCACGGTCTTCAGCGACCAGCGTCACGAGCGCATCGGAGAGCTCCCCCGGGCGGCCTCCTACATCGTGCGCGTGTCACCGGACGCCGTGGAATCGGGCCTGACCATCAGCATGTTGTACGTGCAGTCGGGCGGCACGGCGCCCGGCGGGTCCGGAGACGCGCGGGTCCTGCAGGCGGCGCAGCGCTTCGAGTGCCACGCCGGCACCCCGGCGAAGCCCAACGCCGCGGGTCACCGCGCGGCCATCGGGCGTCCCGCGGGCTGA
>CBDUCN010000070.1:0-18375 GCA_965365655.1 uncultured Gammaproteobacteria bacterium
GCTGATCTCGCCGAGCGAGGTCGTGAGGTGGGTGCCGTTCGCGCTCTCGTCGACGATCACGAACTTGTCGCGCATGCACTCGATGCGCGCGTGCAGCCGCGACGCCTTGGTGTCGTCGACCTGCAGGTCCGCCTGCGGCGCCCGCCCGAGCACCACCGGGTCGCTCTTGCCGTCCATGGTCAAGGTGCGATCGTGGTAGCGCAGCACGAGGCGCCCGGTGGGTGCCCTGCGCGCGGCGATGCGGGTGTCGAGCACGGTCGCGTTGCTCGCCTCCCACACCACCTCGTGGATCTCCATCGTGCCCTTGCCCTTCACCGGCATGCGGTCCATCAGCCGGGTGAGGTTGCGAAGCCGCGGCGACAGCGCGTCCACGGTCTCGCGGGTGGTGATGATCTGCCCGCCCTTCGCGGTGCTCGCCATGCGCGCGGCCACGTTCACCGTGTCGCCGAACACGTCGTTGTCGGACGGGATCACCGGGCCGTAGTTGATGCCGATGCGAATGGTGAGCCCGGACGTGTCGACGCCGGTCATGCTCGTGACGTCCGCGCTGATGCGCTCCTGCATGCTGACCGTCGCCTCCACCGCCGCGTCGGCGTCAGGCAGGGTGCACATCACCTCGTCGCCGATGGTCTTGATCAGCCGGCCGCCGCGGCTTTCCACCTCGTCGGTCATGATCTTGATGCAGCCCTTGATCACGCCCCATGCGGCGCTGTCGCCCAGCGCGTCGAACAGCTTCACGCTGCCGCTCACGTCGGCGAACAGGACGGCCAGGGTCTCGGTCGGGGTGGTTTCCATGGATGGGTCTCGGCCCCGGCAGGGGAGGAACCGGGGGCGACAGGATAGTACAAAACGGGGAAGCCAGAGCATCGCCCCGGGCCGCGCGCCGCCGGGCACGGCGTCCGGCCCGTCGGTACCCCCCCGGCGGCGTGCGGGCGCCGGCTCCGTTCAGGGCCCCGCGTGTGGCACGACGCGCGGCGCCGGCGGGCGCCACGGCGCGGGACGTGCCACCGCGAACCCCTGCACGTAGTCGATGCTCAGCTCGCGCAGGCGGCTGGTGACGCGCTCGTCCTCCACCCATTCCGCGATGGTCTGCACCCCCGCGACGCGGGCGACGCGTGCGATGGCCTCCACCACCGCGGCGTCCACGGGGTCGTCGAGGATCGTGCGCACGAAGCTGCCGTCGATCTTGAGGTGGTCTGCGCGCATCGTCTTCAGGTACGAGAACGACGCCATGCCCGTTCCGAAGTCGTCGAGCGCGACCCGGCACCCCAGCGCGCGCACCGCATTGACGAACTCCAGGGCGTTGCCGAAGTGCGTGATGGCGGCGGTCTCGGTGAGTTCGAATCCGATCGCATCCGCAGGCACCGCGGCGCGTGCGACCTCGTCCGCGATGAAGGCGGCCAGCGAGTCGTCGCTCAGCGACGCGCCGGAGAGGTTCACGAACCAGGTGCTGCCCGCGCTCAGGGCGTCGTGCCGGGCAAGCTCGGCGAGGTGGGCGAGGGCGCGCCGGATCACCCACCGGTCCAGCCGGGGCATGAGCCCGTACCGTTCGGCGGCCGGGATGAAGGCGTTCGGCAGCGCCAGCGTGCCGTCCGGCTGCTGCAGGCGTACCAGGAACTCGAAGAGCGTGGCGCGCGCGGGGCCGGCGAGCGGCACGATAGGCTGCAGGTGCAGCTCGAGCTGGTCGTGCTCGATCGCCTCGCCCAGGCGCGACACCCAGTGCATCTCGCCGCGGCGGCGATTCAGCGCCGCGTCTTCGTGCTCGTAGACGTGGATGCGCCCCCGGCCGAGGTCCTTCGCGATGTAGCACGCGAGGTCGGCGTGGCGCAGCACCTCGGTGGCCGTCGCCTCGCCGCCCGTGACGGGCACCAGCCCGATGCTCGCACCGACCGAGAACATCTTTCCGTCCCAGCTGAAGCGGAACGACTGCGCGGTGTCGAGAAGCCCCTGTGCGATTCTCGACCCGTCCTCCACGCCGCATCCGGTGAGCAGGGCGCCGAACTCGTCGCCCCCGAGACGCGCGAGTGCGTCGCTGCCGCGCAGCCGGTGCTCGAGGCGTTGCGCGAGGCGTCGCAGCAGCTCGTCGCCCGCGTCGTGGCCGCAGGTGTCGTTGATGATCTTGAACTGGTCGAGGTCCACGTAGAGCACGACGTGGCGGGCGGCGTCGCCGACGTCCTGGCCGAGGGTCTGCTCGAGACGTTGCTCGAACGCGTTGCGGTTCATGAGCCCCGTCAGGGGATCGTGGAACGCGAGGTACTTGATGGTCTGCTCGGCGTTGCGGCGGGCGCGGCGGTGCTGCGCCTCGCGCAGCTCGCGCTGTATCGCCGGCACCAGGCGCGCGAGGTTGTCCTTCATGATGTAGTCGTGGGCACCCGACTTCATCGCGGCCACCGCCACGTCCTCGCCGATGCTGCCCGACACGATGATGAACGGGACGTCCAGGTCCGCCGCCTGCACCAGCGCGAGCGCCTCCTCGGAGCCGAACTGCGGAAGGTTGTGGTCGGCGATCACGAGGTCCCAGGACCGCTGCGCGAGCGCGTCGCGCATCTGCTGCGCCGAGTCCACGCGAAGGCTGTGCGGCGTGAAGCCGCCGCGCGCGAGCTCGCGCACGAGCAGCAGCGCGTCGTCCTCCGAATCCTCGACCAGCAGCACCCGCAGCGCCGCGTCCGCCGACTCAGTCATAGGGGACTTCGTTGAGCACGAGCCAGTACAGCCCGAGCTCGCGTGCGGCCTCCATGAAGCGTTCGAAGTCCACGGGCTTGCGCACGTAGCTGTTCGCGCCGAGATCGTAGCTCGAGAGCACGTCCTGCTCCTCGCCCGACGAGGTGAGCACGACCACCGGTATCCGGCGCGCGTGCTCGTCGTTGCGGATCGCGCGCAGCACGTCCAGACCGTCGATCTTGGGCAGCTTCAGGTCCAGCAGCACCACCTGCGGCAGCTCGCTGCGGTCGCGCCCCGCGTGTCTGCCCTGCGCGAACAGGAAGTCCAGCGCCTCTTCACCGTCGCGCACGACCCGGACGTCGTTGGCGAGATTCTGGCGCCGGAACGCGCGCAGCGTGAGTGCCTCGTCGTCCGGGTTGTCCTCCACCAGAAGGATGTACTTCGATTTCAAGCGTCGATGTCCTCTGTGGCTGCGGTCGCCGTCAGGGGCGTTTCGGCGGGGCGCCGCCGGGCGGCAGGGTGAACCAGAACGTGGCCCCTTCGCCGGGGCGCGCCTCGGCCCAGCCACGCCCGCCGTGTCGCAGCAGCACGCGCTGCACCGTCGCGAGCCCGATTCCGGTGCCCTCGAACTCCTCCGCCGCGTGAAGGCGCTGGAAGGCCTGGAACAGCTTGCCCGCGTACTTCATGTCGAAGCCCGCGCCGTTGTCGCGCACGAAGAACGCGCCGCCTTCGGCGCCGGGGTCGAACCCGAACTCGACGCGAGGCGCGTCTGTGCGCGCGGTGAACTTCCAGGCGTTGCCGAGCAGGTTCTGCAGCAATATCCACAGCAGGCGCGGGTCGCCGCGCACGCCCGGGGTCTGGTGCACCGTGACCTCCACCTCGCGGCCCGGGTGCGTTTCGCGCAACGTCTCGACGATCTCGCCGGCGGCCGCCGTCAGGTCCACCGGCTCCAGGCGCAGCTCGGCGCGCGTGACCCGGGAGAGGTGGATCAGGTCGTCGATCAGGTTGCCCATGCGCTGCGCGGCGTTGCGTACACGCCCGACGTGCTGTCGGCCCTCCTCGTCCAGCGCGCCGGCGCAGTCCTCCTCGAGCGCGCGGCTGAAGCCGTCGATGGCGCGCAGCGGCGCGCGCAGGTCGTGCGACACGGAGTAGGAGAAAGCCTCCAGCTCCTTGTTCGCCGCGCGAAGCTGCGCCGTGCGGTCCTGCACCCGGGCCTCGAGCTCGACGTTGAGCTTCGCGAGCGCGTCCTGCGTGCGGCGTTGCTCGGCCTGGCTGTGGTCGGCCTCGATGATGGTCGCGCACGTCGCGACCATGGGCTGCAGGAACTCGATCACCGATTCGTCGTAGCCGTGCGGACGATTCGCGATTCCGGCCATGCCGACCATTCGCCCGGAATGGAAGAACGGCAGGCCGAGGAACGCATCCAGCGCTGGGTGGCCCTCCGGCAGGCCGCCGCGCCGCGGGTCGTTCGCGGGCAGGTTCGCGATCACCGCGTCCTGCGTCGTCATCACGGCGCCGAACAGCGTGTGCAGGTTGCGGAACTCCATGCCGGCTGGTGCGTTCTCGCGGTAGAAGCGCCGCGTCTCGTCGTTCCAGGCGATGTCGGTGATGGCCTGCGTCTTCAGGTACGGCGTGCCGTCGGGCTCGCGCAGCACCTCGCCGATGAAGCCGTACTCGCTGTCCGTCACGTCGAGCAGCGTGGACAGCAGCGTCTGGAAGAGATCGCGCGTGTTCTCGCCGGAGATGAACGCGGACTGCGCCTTCCATATGGCGGCCAGCATGCGTCGCGAGCGGCGTTCCGAGTCTTCCGCCTCGCGGCGGTCGGTGATGTCGCGTCCGACGCCGATGATCTCCTTCACCTCGCCGCGCGCGTCCAGGATCGCGGTGTCGCTCCAGCCGAACCAGCGCCATCCGTCGCGGGTGAGGGCGCGCTGCTCGAGGTAGCACGCGTGGGGCGGGCGGTACAGCGCCTCCATCGCCTTCTCGGTCGACTTCCGGTCGTCCTCGTGCACCAGCGGCATGAAGGTGTTCCCGAGCAGCTCGCGCTGTGACTTGCCGAACACGGTGCAGTAGGACGGGCTCACGAACAGGAAGCGCCCGTCGGTGTCCACCTTGACCACCAGGTCGGTCTGGTTCTCGACCAGGACGCGGTAGTTCTCCTCGCTCTCGCGCAGCGCGCGCTCGGTGTCCAGGCGCTGCGAGACGTCGCGCGAGTTCGCGACCACGCCGCGGATCCACGGGTTGCGGAGCTGGTTGCTGGCGACCGCCTCCATCGTCACGTATCCGCCGCCGCGGCGCGTGCAACGGTACTGCACGCTCACCGGCGTGTCCGGGTCGTCGAGCAGGCGCGCGAACGCGGTCTTCACGGCCGGCCGGTCCTCGGGGAGCACCAGCCCGAAGGTCTCCATGCCGCGCAGCTCCTCGACGCTGAAGCCGTGTAAGCGCTGTGCGGCCGGGGAGATGTACGTGGGGCGCCCGGACGCGTCGAGCACCGACACGATGTCCGACGAGTGCTGCAGCACCGCCTCCAGCCACTGGCGCTCGCGCGGCGTGCCGCCGGCGTCCGCCGCGCCGGGGGTCACCGTCACCACGCACAGGTGCATCTCGCCGCCGTCGTCGCGCACCTCGCGCACGTGCTCCTCCACCCAGCACGGGTCGCCGTTGCGGTGGCGGTAGCACGCCTGCTGCGCGGACACGGGTGTGTCCGCGGCGGCCCCGTGGGCATCCCCTGCGTTCGCGCGACCGCGCGCGCGATCCAGGAGATCGGAGCGGGAACGTCCGCGCAGCGCGCCGGCCGGGTAACCCAGCAGCGCGCAGAAGGACGGGCTGGCCGCGAGAATGCGTCCGTCGGGCGAGGTCACGTACAGGCAGGCGTCGCCGTGCTCGAACGCCGCG
The DNA here is from genome assembly GCA_965365655.1 of uncultured Gammaproteobacteria bacterium. Lineage (GTDB taxonomy): Bacteria > Pseudomonadota > Gammaproteobacteria > HK1 > HK1 > JBFHNV01. The sequence goes on from CBDUCN010000070.1 coordinate 5,557, forward strand.
CGCATCAGCGAGGTGTCGTCGCTGCCTGCGGCGTCGCCGCCGGGCTGATCGCTCATGGTCGGGTCTCTCTGCCTCCCGGACTCGACGGGCGCGGCGCACGAAACGCCGCGGTCGGCCTCCGATCGTCCCTCCGGGCGCAGCCCGTGGACGGACCGTTTCGCGGAGGGTTTTCGCGGTGCCGGAGCGAACGCGCCAGGCGAATGACCCGGAGTCGTCCCGGGACGATAGTAATGGAGGTGTCGCGCAGCTTTCCAGGGACCCGCGTCGTTCGACGGCCGGCGAAGGGGCGAGGCCACGCGCTGCCGGCGCTGCGTGAGTCTTCGGCGTTTCAGATCCGCGCGGACTTCGAAACGCTCACGGCGGCCGGGTCCCTGGCGCTCGCGCCGGACGCGGAGCGGTCGCGGCTCGCGGGGCGCTCGTCGGCTCCGGACCTGATCCCGGGCGGTCCGGGGGCCGGCGCGACGCGCCGCGCCTCAGGCCCTCCCGGGACTCAGCCGACGGCGAGGTCCTCCAGCGATTTGCCGTCGCTGAGCGCCTTCTCCACCCATTTCGGCTTGCGGCCGCGGCCGGTCCACGTCTCCTGGGGGTTCGACGGGTTGCGGTACTTCGCGGCGCCGTTCGGCGCGCGCCGCCGCGAGCGCTTGCCGGCGGGCTTCAGCGTGACTTCCAGGCCCGCCTGCTTCGCGAGGTCCTGGATGCGCTCCATCGTCTTGAGCTGCTCGAGCGCCTCGATCTCCTCGATCCGTTCCTGGGCCGACCTGATCAGGTTCTTCAGCTCGTGTATCGACATCTCCTGCAGCGATTTCATGGTGAACGCAGGCTCTCCGCGATGATTCAGGGGCGCGCACATTAGCAGGCGCGCGGATGCTGGCAAGCAGCGCGCGACGGGCCGGGCGGCGGCGCGCCGCGGATAATCCGCGCGTTCCCAGGCGCCCGAGCGGGCGCACTCAGCCGCGCGGCGGCCACCGTCGCGGCCGGGGCCGCCGTGCGGCGGACCCGCGGCCGCATCGTCGCTTACCCGCGCGCGAGGCTGATCGCGACGATCCCGACGACCACCAGCACCACGCCCGCGACCAGCCGCCGCGACATCACGTCCATCCCGAGCAGCAGCGCGATCAGCATCGTGAACAGCGGGTAGGTCGCGATCAGTGGCGACACCACGACGACGTCGCCCACCGCCAGCGCCGCATACATGCACGTGATGCCGCCGCACACGATGGCACCGGTGAGCGCCATGAACGGCAGGTCCGCCAGCGGCACGCGAGCGGGCAGGTGCCCGTGGCGCAGTCGGTAGATCACGAACGACCCGGCGAACGCGACGCTCGCGGACACGAAGCCCGCCATCATCGGGTTCGGCATCAGGCCGAGGCCGAAGCTTCCGATCGTGTGGTTGAGGCCGCGCACCAGGGCTGCCGCGGTCGCGAACACGAGCGCGATCTTCATCACGCGCGTCACGCCCAGCGGGCCCCACGACAGCACGACGATGCCGGCCACCACCGACAGCGTGCCGGCGCCGATCTGCACGCTCAGCGTCTCGCCGAGGAACGCGATCGCCGTCGCGGTCGCGAACAGCGGCGCGGTCGCGGTCAGCGTGGAGGCCACCGTCGGGCCCGCGCGCTGTATCGCCTCCATCCAGAACCACACCGACAGCATCGGGTGGATCAGCCCGTTCAGCGCGAACACCCAGAACCCGGGCGTGAACCAGTCCTCGGCGCGCATCCACAGCGGCGAGGTGAGCGTGAACGTGAGCGCGGTGGCGCCGACGGACACGATGGCCGCGACCTGCGGCTCGAGGTGCGCCATCCCGCGGCGCGACGTGACCGCGGACACGCCGTACAGGCACGCGGACCCCAGCGCGAGCACGACCGGCAACCATCCGATGGGGTCAAGTCTTGACATGTGACATCGTTCGCCGGACTCCGTGACCCACGAGAGCGCCGTGTGCGAGGCCGCGGTCGCGCGGCGCTGCGGATCGAGGGCGGCACCCGGCACAGCGTGAACAGCCCACCGTTCTCCCCGGCGCCACGCGCGACGAGCGGGACGCGTGGACACGCGGTGCCTGCCGTCCGACGGGGCCGCGGACCGCAGGCCGCCGCCGCTCGCCTCCGTGCGGCCCGTCGGAGCGGCGAGCCCGCGGTCTACAGGTGCTTCAACGCGTCCAACGTCTCGATCGCCGCGTTCGGCCTCGCGGGCTCGTGCACCGGCTGTATGCACACGTGGGTCGCGCCGGCGTCGAAGTGCTCCGCCACTCGCTTCTCGATCGCGCTCACGCCGCCCCACACCACCATCGCGTCGATGAACCGGTCGCTGCCGCCGCCGGCGAGGTCGCCGTCGTCAAAGCCGAGCGAATGCCAGCAGTTGCGATAGTTCGGCAGGCCCATGTAGCGCTCCAGCTCGGCGCGTGCCAGCGCGCGGGCCTTCGAAGGCTCGCGTTCCAGGCACACCTTCTGCTCGACCGCGAGCCAGCGCTCGCCGCCGAGGATCGCCTTCGCGCGCGCGGTGTGCTCGGGCGTCACGTTGTACGGCAGCGCGCCGCGCGTGCGCTCGCCGGCGAGGGCGAGCATCTTCGGGCCCAGCGCCGCGAGCGCAACGGGCCAGGTCGCGGTGTCGGGCTCGCCGCGCATCATGTGATCCAGGTACTCGCGCATCGTCGTCAGCGGCTTGCCGAAGTGGTGGCCGCGGAAGCCCTCGACCAGCGGCGCGTGCGACACGCCCAGGCCGAGCACGAAGCGCCCGCCGGAGATCGCGTTCAGGGTGCGCATGCCCTGGCGCGACGCGGTGGCGTCGCGCGCGTAGAGGTTGGCGATGGAGCTGCCGATCACGAGGCGCTCGCTGTTGCAGAGCAGGAAGCTCGCGAGCGACATGGACTCGAAGCCGCGCGACTCCGAGTACCACAGTGCCGAGTAGCCCATGGCCTCCACCGCGCCGACGAAGCGTTTCCAGCCGGCAGGGTCCAGCTTGTCCGCGGCGTACCACACGCCAAGTCGTCCGATGGTCATTGGATCGCTGTCCTCGAGTCGGGTGCCGTGGATCCGTCGCGGCGCTCATGCGAGCTGCCGGCAACGCGGTTCGAGCGGGCGCTGCCCGTGGTGCGCTCGATGTTCATCCCCGTGTCCGGTCTCGCGGGGAGTGCACGCTGCAGGGCGCAGACGCCCAGCGCCGTGCGAACGCGACCGCGCACGGCGCGTTCATGCGAACACCGCGCTGGCGTGACCGAGACCCTCGATGTCCACCTCGACGCGGTCGCCGGCGCTCAGCCACTGCGTCTTCACCATGCTGCCCAGCAGCACGAACTCGCCGGCGCGCAGCGGCGCGTCGCGCGCGGCGCGGGTGCCGGCCAGCCACACCAGCGTGTTCAGCGGGTGGCCCAGGATGTCGGCGCCGGTGCCTTCGCCCACCGTCGCGCCGTTGACGGTCATCGCGCCGCGCACCGTGCGCAGATCCATCCCTGGTGCGTGGCCGTCGCCGAGCACGCAGCCGGCGGCGAAGAAGTCGTCGGCGATCAGGGTGGGCGGGGTCACGCTCGTGTAGTCCTGCCAGCGGTCGTCCACGATCTCGATGGCGGCCATCACCGCGTCCACCGCGGCCGCCGCGGCGTCGCGGTCCACCGCCCCGGTGAGGTCGCGCCCGAGGCGCACCGCGATCTCGCACTCCACGCCCACGCGCACGAAGTCGGCGAAGCGGAACGCGCCGTGGCCGTGCTGCGCGGTGGCCGCCGGCACGCCGCCGGCACACGGGTGATCGATGCCGAGGTAGGCCTGCATCACCGGCGTCGTGCAGCCCACCTTGTGCCCGGCCATCGCGCCGGCGCCGCGCGCCGCGAGGCACTCGTGCAGCGCGTCCTGGACGGCGTACGCGTCGTCCACGGTGACCGGGCGCAGATCTGGCGGAAGCTCCTGCATCGCGCGGCGCGCGATGCGCCCGTCCGCGAGGCGTTGCGCGGCCGCGGCGACGGACTGCGTGCTCATCCCCACGGCGGGCGCTCTCCCCAAGTGTCCCAGTGCGTGGTGTCGGCGGTGGGGCGGCGTGCGGTGGTCCCGAAGCGCCCGCGCGGGTAGCCGAGCGGGATGCAGCAGTGGAACTGCACGTCGGCCGGCACGCCGAGCAGCGCATACACGCGCTCCATCACCTGCGGATGCAGGGTGGTGAGCACCGAGCCGATGCCCATCGCGCGCGCGGCCAGCAGCAGGTTCTGCACCGCCGGGAACACCGAGTTCGCGGCGCCGCCGACCGCGAAGGCGAGGATCACCAGCGGCGCGTCGGCCATCTCGTCGGCGAGCAGCGCGGCGTGGCGGTACACCGAATCGGCCGGGATGTCGTCCTTCGACGTCCAGCCAAGCTCGTCGCGGCGCTTCGCCCACCAGGCCTCGTGGTACAGCGCGCCGAACTCGCGGATGCGCTCGCGGCTGCGGATCACCAGGAAGCGCGCGGGCTGCGTGTTGCCGCCGTTCGGGGCCTTCGACGCGGCGTCCAGCATCAGCTTGATCTGCGCGTCGGCGATCGGCCGGCCGTGATCCAGGCGCCGGATGGCGCGCTGGGTGAACATCGCGTCGCCGATCGGCATCGAGAGCTCGGCAGGCGGGTCGAGGCGGATCATCTCCATCGGCGGGCTCCTCGTGCGGCGGGCAGACCGCGAATATAGCGCGCCGCGCGGGAGACGCGCGGCCTGCCGGCGCGGCGCGTGCCGGGGCGCGGGGCCCGCGCGCGGTCGCGGCCGTGCGGGCGGTGACGGCGCCGCGTGCCGCACGGCGACGCATGCGCCACCGCGCCATCGCGCGCCGCGCCTGTCCTGCCGCGGCGTCGTGGTGCGCCGCAACCCTGCTACGCTTGCGCGCCATGGTGGTCAGGGCCGGCATCGGGCTGTTCGACTTCCCGTTCTCCGGGGCGGCGGCGTTCTGGCGCTGGGTGGATCTGTGCGAGGCGGGCGGCGTGGACTCGCTGTGGCAGAGCGACCGCCTGGTGGTGGGCACGCCGATGCTCGAGTGCATGAGCACGATGGCGGCGCTCGCCGGCGCGACGAAGCGCATCCGCTTCGGAATGAACGTCGCGTCGGTCGCGCTGCGCGAGCCGGTGCTGCTGGCGCGCCAGTGCGCGACCATCGACATGCTGAGCGAGGGGCGGCTGCTGCCCGCGTTCGGCATCGGCAGCCCGCACTCGCAGGACTGGAAGGGCACGGGCGCGTCGCCGAAGGGCCGCGGCGCGCGCACCGACGAGGCGCTGGACCTGATCGCGGCGCTGTGGCGCGGCGAGCGGGTGACCCACCGCGGGCGCTTCTTCGCGTGCGAGGACGCCGTGATCTCCCCGCTGCCGGTGCAGGAGCGGCTGCCGCTGTGGATCGGCGGCTCCAGCGACGCGGCGGTGAAGCGCACCGCGCGCATCGGCACCGGCTGGATGGGCGGGCGCGAGACGCCGGAGGAGGCGGGCCGCGTGGTGCGCGCGATCCGTGCGGCGGCGGCCGAGGCCGGGCGCCGGGTGCCGGAGGACCACTACGGGGTCGGGGTGTACTTCCGCCTCGGCTCGCCGGACGATCCGGTGGTGCGCGCGGAGGTCGAGCGCCTGCGCGAGCGCTTCCCGGACCGTGACCCGGAGGGCACCATCGCCGCCGGCGGGCCGGAGGTGCTGCTCGAGCGGGTTCGCGCCTACGTGGCGCAGGGCGTCACCAAGTTCGTGCTGCGCCCGGTGGCGCGCGGCGACGACGACGTGATGACGCAGACCCGGCGTTTCATCGAGACGGTGATGGCGGACGTCAATGCGATGCCGGTGGTGCCGGTATGGCGTTGAGCGGCCTCGTTCGTGCGCGCGGGCCGGGTCCGCGCCCGGCGGGCGACGGTTTCCGGTAGGGCGTCAGATCACCCCGTCCAGCTTCGCGAGCGCGTTCAGCGCCCGGGGGAATCCGGAGTAAGGCGCGGTCTGCATCACCGCCTCGATCACCGCGTCGCGGCTGAAGCCGTCGTCGCGTGCGGCCTGCGCGAACTTCACGAGCTGCGTCTCGAAACCCAGCGCGGTGAACGCCGCCAGGGCGCACAGCAGACGCTGGCGGCGGTCCAGCCCGGGGCGCGACCACAGGTCGCCGTAGCCGTAGCGCACCGCGATCGCATACAGCGCGCCGGTCGTCGGATGATCCGGAGCCGCGTAGCCGCCCGCGGCGCGTTCGCCGTGGAGCGCGGCCATGGTCTCGCGGCCCAGCGCGTCGAAGCGCGACGCGCGTGCGGCGCGCGGCGGGTCGGGCTCCACGCTCACCGCGCGCGCGTCGAACACCCGCCGTGCGACGGCGCTCGCGTGCTCGGTGGTCGGGAAGCCGCCGTAGAGCCCGCACTGCACGAACACCTCGAGCACGCTGCGCGGGCTCAGGCCCAGCCCGAGCGCGGCGTGCACGGCACGTTCCAGCGGCGCGTCGACCCCGGCCAGTCCGAGCACCGCGAGGGCGCAGATCATGCGCTCCTCGACGGCGAGGCCCGGGCGCGACCAGATGCCGCCGTACACGGCCTCGGTGAGCATCTCCGCGGCGTCCGGCGCGAGCTCGCCGCCCGCCGTCTCGCCGAGGCGCTCGCGCATCGCGTCGCCGGCGCGGCGCAGTTCTTCGACGCTGCTGTTCACGAGGCCATCCTCCGTTGTCCGGGACCGCGGTCAGCATAGCGTGGGCGCGGCGGTGCGTCGGAACGCAGCGCGGTGCGGGTCGGCGTCGGCGCGCCCGCGAGCGCCGGTGAATACGCGTGCCGGACGCCGCGTGCGGGGCCGGCAACCGGCGCACGGACCGTCACGCAGCGGCGCGCGCCAGAGGGTTCGGCCGCGACGCCCGCCGCGCCGTGCCGCCGTGCGCCGGCGGGCCGCAGCGGCACGCGGCCGGCGCCCGGGTGAGCCGGGCGGGGACGCCCCGGCCGGTGCGCCCGCACCCTCGGCGCGTGCCACGATTCGCCACCGCTTCGCCCCGATCGGCCGCCGCCGCGCGGCCACGCGCCGGCCGCGATTCGTTACAGTAGCGCCCGCCGTCGCACTGCATCTGCCGCGCATCCCGCCCGCCCGGGCACGCGGCCCGGGCCCGGCGCCGGCGGCGTCCGGCAACAGGCCTGAAGGGAGTCGAGATTCGTGAAGGAAATGCGCGTCATCCTCGTCTACATGGCGGTGTTTCTCGCCGGCGCCGTCGCGGTGTGCGCGGCGCTGTTCGAGCCGCTGCGGGGCGCCTTCGTCGCCAACGAGGTCTTCAACTCGATGATCGTCGTGGTGCTGCTGGTCGGCATCGCGCTCAACGTGCGCCAGGTGCTGCACGTCGGGCCGGCGCTCGGCTGGCTGCAGTCGTTCCGCAACCCGCGCGCGCGGCTCGCGGTGGAGACGCGCCCGGCGCTGCTCGCGCCGATGCAGCGCCTGCTCACCAGCATCCACGAGGAAGGCTTCCGGCTGCCGGCGCTGACGATGCGCGCGATGCTGGACAGCATCCGGCTTCGCCTCGACGAGTCGCGCGAGGTGTCGCGCTACATGACGGGGCTGCTCATCTTCCTCGGCCTGCTGGGCACCTTCTGGGGGCTGCTGGACACGGTGGACTCGGTCGGCGCGGTGATCTCGGGGCTGTCCGCCGGCGAGGACCTCGCGCAGACCTTCTCGCAGCTCAAGAGCGATCTGCAGGGCCCCCTGGCCGGCATGGGCACCGCGTTCAGCTCGTCGCTGTTCGGCCTCGGCGGCGCGCTGATCCTCGGCTTCTTCGACCTGCAGGCGGGCCACGCGCAGAACCGCTTCTACAACCACCTCGAGGAGTGGCTGTCGGAGCTCGTGCACCTGCCGTCCAGCGATGGCGCCGTCGACACCGACCGCGAGCCGGCGCCCGGCTACACCGACGCCCTGCTCGAGCACACCGCGGAGCGCCTGGCCGAGGTCGGGCGGCTGCTCGCGCGCGGCGAGGCGGAGCGCCGCCAGGGCCACGAGCAGATGGCGGAGCTCACCGCGCGCATCGCCGAGCTCACGTCGCAGCTTCGCGGCGAGGAGCGGCTGCTGGAGGAGCTCGCGCGATCGCAGCTCGACCTGAAGCCGGTCGTGGAGCGGCTGGTGGACCTCGGACGCGCCGACGCCGCGCAGCTCGAGCACCTGCGCAACGTCGACGCCTCGCTCGCCGGCGTGCGCGAGGAGCTGGCCTCCGGGCGCGACGCGCTGTCCGCGGAGCTTCGCGACGAGATCCGCCTCGTCGCGCGCGCGCTCGCGCGCACCGAGCCGCCGGCAGGGCGCGGGGCCTGAATGCGTCGCCGGGATCCGCGCGCCGCGGCCGCCGCGATCACCGGTTCCGTGCGCACGCGCGCACGGCACGCGCGCGGCGCGCTCGCACGTTCGCCGCGCGCGGCGCGGCGCGGGCGTGCCGGGACGTGCCGGCGGCGCACGCGCGCTGACGCCGCATGCTGAGCGCCGCCTCGCGCAGCCGCAGCGCCGTCAACATCTGGCCGGGCTTCGTCGACGCCCTGGCCTCGGTGCTGATGGTGTTCATCTTCATGCTGCTCATCTTCGTGGTGGCGCAGTTCTTCCTGTCCGATCTCGCGAGCAGCCGCTTCGGCGCGATCGAGCAGCTCAGCCGCAACATCAACGCGCTGCTCGACGAGCTGTCGGTGGAGAAGGACAGGCGCGAGCGGATGCGCGACGAGATCGCGGCGCTGTCCGCGGAGCTGGGCGCGACCCGCGCGAGCCGCGACCGGCTGGCGCGGGAGCTGGACGACGCGCGCGACGTGGCCGCCGAACGCGAGGAGGCGCTGGAGGCGCGCCGCCGCGAGCTCGTGAGCCTGGAGCAGGACATCGAGGCGCTGCGCGTCATCCGCGAGAAGCTGGAGGCGCGCATCGGCGAGCTGACCGAGCGCGGCGAGCAGCGCGAGCAGGAGCTGACCGCGATGCGCGATCGCAGCAAGGCGCTCGCGGCGCGCCTTGCCGACGAGGAGGAGCGCACGCGGCTCGCGCAGGTTGCGATCGAGGAGCGTGACGTGCGCATCGGGTCGCTGAGCGCGCGGCTCGACGAGCAGGCGCGGAGCCTCGAGGCGGAGCGCGGCGTGAGTGCGGACGCGCAGGCGCAGATCGCGCTGCTCAACGAGCAGATCGGCGATCTCCGCGATCGCATCACCCGCCTGTCGGCGGCGCTGGAGATCTCGGAGGAGCGCGGCGAGCGCTACAAGGTGCAGGTCGCGGAGCTCGGGCAGAAGCTCAACATCGCGCTCGCCGAGCGTGTCGAGAAGCTGAGCCGCTTCCGCTCGGATTTCTTCGGCCGTCTGCGCGAGGTGCTCGGCGAGCGCAGCGACATCCGCATCTCCGGCGATCGCTTCGTGTTCCAGTCCGAGGTGCTGTTCCCGAGCGGCTCGGATCGGCTCGAGCCCGCCGGCCGCGCCCAGCTCGATCGCCTCGCCGAGACCCTGAAGGAGGTCGCGGCGAAGATCCCGGACGACGTGGACTGGATCCTGCGCGTCGACGGCCACACCGACCGGCGCCCGATCAGCACCGCCGAGTTCCCGTCGAACTGGGAGCTGTCCACCGCGCGCGCGCTGTCCATCGTGCGCCACCTGATCGATCGCGGCATCCCGCCCGAGCGCCTCGCGGCGACCGGGTTCGGGCAGTTCCGGCCCATCGACACCGGCGACACGCCGCAGGCGCTGGCGAGGAACCGGCGCATCGAGCTGAAGCTCACGGGGCCATGACAGGATTGTGAAGAAGCGCTTCCTGCGCCTCGTCACCTCGCTGCGCCGAAGACGTGGTCTCCGGCTTGCTCCAGACATCGAGCACTGACGTGCTCGATGTCTGCCGGTGCATCCCTGCACCGGACGCCGCAGGCCACCGTCCCGGTACGGGCTACAGCGCCTCGCGCACCCGCGGCATCACCTCCTCGGCGAAGAGCCGCATCGCGTCCATCGCCGCGGCCGTCTCCATGCCCGGCCAGTGCATGCTCGCGATCAGGTGGTTGATGCCGGTCTCGCGCGCGAGCCGCACGATGGCCTCGGTCACCTCGCCCGGCGAGCCGATCAGGAAGCGGTCGCGGATCAGCTCGTCGATGCCGGTGTCCAGGCTGTCGCCTTCCGGCATCGGGTCGTTCTGGCCCCAGGACACGTAGGCCTTGTACTTGGTCTCGAGGCCGGCGGCGCACACGCGGAGCGCCTCCTCGCGGGTCGGCGCGACGAACACCTCGCGGCGCGCCGGGAATTCCGCCGGGAACGGCTTGTCGCACAGCTCCAGCTCGCGCCGGTAGACCTCGAGCTGGCGCTGGATGGTGTCGATGCGGTTGTGCGGCGGCACGTACCAGCAGTCGCCGAGGCGCGCCGCGCGCCGGATCGCCGCGTCGGCGTTCGCGCCCACCCAGATCGGCGGATGCGGGTCCTGCACCGGGCGCATGCCCAGCGACACGTCCATCAGCTCGAAGTGCGAGCCGCGCATGGACACCGACTCCTCGGTCCACAGCCGGCGGATCGCGACCAGGTTCTCCTCCATGCGCCTCACGCGTTCCGAGCGCGTGGTGCCGAACGCGCGGTACTCCACCTCGCGGTAGCCCAGCGCGACGCCCAGGATCACCTTGCCGCGCGACATCACGTCCAGCGTCGCGAACTGCTCGGCCACGTCCAGCGGCTTGTGCAGCGACAGCAGCACCACGCCCGCGTTCAGCCGGCAGCGCGGCGCCTCGGCCATGATGCGGGCCAGGAACGGGATCTGCTGGAAGTCGGCGAAGCCCGTGGCGGCGTAGTGCGAGCCCTTGGTGATGCAGTCGAAGCCGAGCGCGTCGGCGAGGCGGGCGGTGGCGCACACCTCCTCGAAGCGCGCCGCGAGGTCGTCCGTCGCCGGATACTGGGCGCGGATCATCAGGCCGAATCGGAAGTCGCTCACGGTGTGGTCCTCGTGGATCGGAGCCCGGCGGGGCGTCCGGGCAGGGTTCGGGATGCGGGCCGGCGCGTCGGCCGGCGCGCGGCGCTCACGCGCACAGCGCGAGGAGACCGCGCGGATCGTCGAGCGCGTGCTCCGGCGCGAGGGCCAGCAGCGTCGGCGCCTCGCGCGAGCCCCACAGCGCGACCGCGCCGGCGGTGCCGGCCGCGCGCGCGCCCAGGATGTCGGCGCGGGTGTCGCCCACCATCACGGTCTCGCCGGGCGCCGCGTCCAGCGCCCGCATCGCGCGCTCCAGGGGCTCCGCGTCGGGCTTCGGGCGCGTCACGTCCTCGGAGCCCACCAGGAACTCGACGTGCGCCGCGAGCCCGGTGGCCTCGAGCTCCTCGCGCGCGCCGCGGCCGAGCTTGGAGGTGACGACCGCGACCCGGTGCCCGCGCTCGCGCAACGCGGCGAGCGTCTCCGCGATGCCGTCATAGGGCGCGAGGCCCACCTTGTTCTCGATGTAGTAGCGCTCGCGGTACGCGCTCACCAGGCGCGCGGCCAGCGCCGGGTCGCCGCCCACGATGTCCGAGGACATCTGCTCGAGGTTCCGCCCGTGTGCGTCGCCGAGCGCCGCCGCGCCGTCCAGCGGCGTTCCCAGCACCTCCAGCGCCGCTGCCGTGAGGACCCGCGCGCGCAGCTCGAAGGTGGGCAGCAGGGTGTCGTCGTGGTCGAAGAGGAAGCAGCGGTAGCCCATGGGCGGTCCTGGCAGAGGCGGAGGCTGGGCGGGCCGGGCGCGGCGGTCGGCGGCACCGGCAGCGGGCGCAGCATAACCGTGTCCGCGCCGCGCGCGCCGGCTGCGCGCCACGCCCGCCCGCGCCTGGCGCACAATGGCGTCCCGCTTCACCGGAGAGCCCGCATGCCCGTCATCCGAGCCGACAACCTGCGCGCCGTGGTGCGCGCGATCGTCACCGCCGCCGGCAGCGAGGGCGACGAGCCCGAGCTGGTCGCCGACAACCTGGTCTACGCGAATCTCACCGGCCACGACAGCCACGGCATCGGCATGCTGGCGCGCTACATCCGCGCGGTGGGCAACGGCGAGCTGAAGCCGAACGCCCACGTCGACGTGGTCGTGGACGACGGGCCGATGCTGCTGCTGGACGGCAACGCCGGCTACGGCCAGGTGATCGGCCGCGAGGCGATGGCGCTCGGCATCGCCCGCGCCCGCGAGCACGGGGTGTGCGTGCTCGCGATCCGCAACAGCTTCCACCTGTGCCGCATCGGCGCCTGGGGCGAGCAGTGCGCGCGCGAGGGGCTGGTGTCCATGCACCACGTCAACGGCGTCGGGCACGACGGCATCGTCGCGCCGTTTCGCGGCGCCGACGCGCGCTACTCGACCAACCCGTACTGCTGCGTGCTGCCGGCCACCGGCGAGAACCCGGTCACCATGCTGGACTTCGCGACCAGCCGCATCGCGCACGGCAAGGTGCGCGTCGCGCGCAACAAGGGCGAGCGGGTCGCCGACGGGGTGCTGCTCGATCGGCACGGCACGCCCACCACCGACCCCAACGCGCTGTTCGACGGCGGGGCGCTGCGCCCGTTCGGCGACTACAAGGGCTACGGCATGGCGCTGGTCAACGAGCTGCTGGCCGGCGTGCTCTCCGGCGGCGGCGGCTGCCGCCCCGAGACCAACCACGCGCACGACACGATCATCAACAACATGCTGTCGGTGATCATCGATCCGCTGCGCCTGGTGACCCGGGAGTTCTACCGGTCCGAGATGGACGCCACGCTGGCCCACGTGAAGGCGTCGCCGCCGATGGACGCGGGCGAGCCGGTGCTCGCGCCGGGCGACCCGGAGCGCGCGACGCTCGCGCTGCGCGAGCGCGAGGGGATCCCGGTGGACGACGAGACGTGGCGCGAGCTGGTGGAGGCGGGCGTCGGCGTCGGCGTGCCGCGCGCGGCGATCGACGAGACGGCGGGCCTCGCCGCGCCGCCGCACTGAGCGCGGCG
>CBDUCN010000071.1:0-18227 GCA_965365655.1 uncultured Gammaproteobacteria bacterium
TGGCGTTCGACTCCATGCCCAACACCGCGCACGTGGAGCCGCGCTGGCGCGACGCATTCCCGGACGCCCGCACCCATGGCACGCCCTTCTTCTGGGGCACGCTGGGCATCGCGTACCGCCGCGACCAGCTCGCGACGCCGCCCGCCGCGTGGCGCGACCTGTTCGAGCCGGCGCCGGATCTCCGGGGGCGCATCGTGATGATGCGCTCGACGAGGGACCTGCTGGGCATGGCGCTGAAGACCCTGGGCTTCTCGGCGAACTCCGTGGCGGCGGACGAGATCGAGCGCGCGGGCGCGCTGCTGCTCGCGCAGAAGCCGTTCGTGATGTCCTACTCCTACGTCGCGCTGACCGAGGCCTCCGTGCTGGTGACCGGCAAGGCGGCAGCCGCGATCATGTACAGCGGCGACGCGCTGATGCTCAAGGACATCGACGACCGCATCGAGTACGTGGTGCCCCGCGAGGGCAGCAACCTGTGGGTGGACTACCTCGCCATCGCCGCCTCCTCGCCGCGCAAGGCGCTCGCGGCGCGCTTCATCGACTTCCTCAACCGCCCGGAGATCGCCGCACGCAACGCCGAGTACCTGCACTACGCGAGCCCCAACGCGGCCGCCCTCGCGCTGCTGCCCGAAGAGTTCCGCCGCGACCCCATCGTCTTCCCGGGGGCCGAGGTCCTGGAGCGCTCCGAGGCATACCGCGAGCTTCCCCCGCGCGCGATGAAGCGCGCCACGGCCGCCGTCGCCCGCGTCGTCAACTGACGCGTCGAGTCGGCGGCAGCGGCCATGTCACTGCGGGCGAAGCTGGTCGCGCTGCTCATCGCGTGCGTCTCCGCCCCCTTGGTGGCGGCGGGCTGGCTCGGCTTCAGCCAGCTCCGCGAGAGCATCGAGCGCGAGGCCGCGACGGGGGCGCTCGACGTGCTGAACCAGGTGCAGCTGCGCGCGATGGCGCACCGCGAGTCGATGCTGGCCGATGTGCGGCTGTTCGCCGACTCCCCGCTGGTGCGCAACTACCTGCTGGTGGAGGACGAGCGCGATCGCTACACGCTGCACGCGGAGGGGCTGCTGGCCCTGTTCGCGAGCTATCAGCGCGCGCGCCCCGACTACTACGAGATCCGACTGCTGCTGCCCGACGGCTACGAGGACGTGCGCTCGACACCGCGGCCGATGCCGAACGTCACCGACGAGGAAGGCGCCAGCGAGCTGTTCCGCCTGATCGCCGACAGCGGCGAGGAGTCCGTGTCGCTGCTTCGCCGCAACCCGGACAACGGCGAGCCCGCGCTGTACGTGGCCCAACGCATCGAGCTGGCCGATATCGCGCGCTTCGGGGCCTCCGCAAAACCCGTGCTGCGCGGCTACCTGGTGGTGACCAGCGCGCTGGACTTCCTCGCGGTCGAGCGCCGGCGCGGGGACGGGCTGGAGCTGCTGTACACCGACGCCGCGGGCGTCTCCTGGGGGCTCGGAGCCAACGGCGTGGAGCGCGCCCTGGCAGGCGAGGTCGGCGCCTCGACCGCCGCGCGCGGCGCCCGCGAAGCACCGCGCCGGATCGCCGTCGGCGACGACGAGTACCTGCTGGTCGGGCGCGAGCTCGCGCCCGACCTTCTCGGCTTCGCCGCGCTGCCGGCCGAGCGCATGCACGACGCGGCCGGGCGGCTGGCGGGCCTCGTCGCGCTGGTCACCGCGATCGCGATCGTGATCACGGCCGCGCTGCTGTTCCGCGTGCTCAGCGCGCTGCTGCTCGACCCGCTGCACAAGCTCGGCCGCGCGGCGCGGGCCGTCGGGCGCGGCGAGCTCGTCGAGTCCGTCGGAATCGCGCGCGGGGACGAGATCGGCGAGCTGGCCCGCCACTTCGAGGAGATGAGCGGCAACCTGCGCCAGTTCCGCGAGCGCGCGCACTTCCTCGCGCACCACGACACGCTGACCGGGCTGCCGAACCGGCGCCTGTTCCGCGAGCAGCTGGACCACGCGGTCGCGCACGCGCGGCGCGCGGGCAACGGCGTGGCAGTGCTGTTCATCGACCTCGACGACTTCAAGCGCGTCAACGACACCCTGGGTCACCAGGCCGGAGACGAGCTGCTGCAGCGCACCGCCGAGCGCATGCTCGAGGTCGTGCGCGGCACCGACTGGGTCGGCCGCGATGCGTGCGAGGCGCACGACGGCGACAGCGTGGCCCGCCTCGGCGGCGACGAGTTCATCGTCCTGCTGCCGGACATCGCCGTGCCGACCGATGCGGCCGCGGTCGCGCAACGCGTGCTCGACGCGCTCTCGCGACCCTTCCCGCTGGGCGGCCACGAGTTCCAGGTCGGCGCGAGCGTCGGCATCACGACCTTCCCCGGCGACGGCGCGAGCGCCGAGGAGCTGGTGCGCAACGGCGATGCGGCGATGTACCACGCGAAGTCGCTGGGCAAGGGCAACTACCAGTTCTACGACGCGAACATGAACGAGGCGGCGCGCGAGCGCGTGCGCCTGGAGGGCGCGCTGCGCCGGGCGCTGCGCGGCGACGAGCTGGTGCTGCACTACCAGCCTCAGTACGACGTCGCGAGCGGCGAGATCGTGGCCTTCGAGGCGCTGGTGCGCTGGCAGCACCCGGAGCGTGGCCTGCTGCTGCCGGGCAGCTTCATCCGCGTGGCGGAGGAGAGCGGGCTGGTGCGCGACCTCGGCCAGTGGGTGCTGGATCGCGCGTGCCGCCAGGCCCGGGAGTGGCGGGACGCGGGACTGCCACCCGTGCGCATGTGCGTCAACGTCTCCAACGTGCAGTTCAAGGACCCGCACTTTGGCGACACGGTCGAGCGCACGATCGCCGAGAGCGGACTCGATCCCACCAGCCTGGAGATCGAGCTGACGGAGACCAGCGTGATGGAGTCCGAGTCGCGCTCGAAGGCGCTGCTCTCCGGTCTCAAGCGCCTGGGCGTCACGGTGGCGATGGACGACTTCGGGACCGGTCACTCGTCGCTGGCGGCGCTTCGCCGGCTGCCGCTGGACGTGCTGAAGATCGACCGCAGCTTCGTGCGCGACATCGAGATCGACAGCGACGACGACGCGATCGTCGCGGCCATCGTGTCGATGGGCCGCACGCTGGGCCTGCGCCTGGTCGCGGAGGGCGTCGAGACCCACGCGCAGCTCGAGCGCATCCGCGCGTGCGGCTGCCACGTCGCGCAGGGCTTCCTGCTCGCGCGGCCGTTGACGCCGCAGGACGCGCGGGCGCTGCTCGCGGGCCGGAACACGGCGCCGGCCGCGCAGGCGGCGGCCGGCTGACGCGGAGGGCTCCCCGGCCTCGCCGCCGGGGCCGGCCCGCACCCGCGCGAGCGGGCGTCGCGGCGCCGGCCACTCGCGCGGCGATGCCGGCGCGCGCGCTGCGCGCCGGCATCGCGGCGCCATGCGCATGCGCCGTCCGGCGCCAGGCCGTACGCTTGCCCGCGATGCCCGTGCTCTACTACATCGCCGCCCTGGTGCTGGCCGTGACCCTGCTCGGCAGCGCCGGCCGCGTCAGCGACGGCGAGCGCGCGCTGTCGCAGCTGGACACGCCGGAGGAGAAGACCGACACCCTCGTCAAGGAGTGGATGGAGGGACTGTCGCTGGGGCTTTACTCGGGGGCCAGCGAGAAGGCGGCCGCGCGCGAGCGGATCCGCGGCGCGCTGGAAGCGGAACGCGAGCGCGTGCTGTTCGCGTCGCTGGGCCTCGGCCTGCTGTCGGCGGGGTTCATCGCGTGGATGACCGCGGCACGCCGGCACGACGCCCGCGGCGCGCGCCGCCTCGCGCTGCACCTGCACGGGGTCGCGGCGCTGTGCCTGCTGGTCGGGCTCGCGGCGCCGATGCTGACCGTGGTCGCGCAGCGCGACGTCGCCGTGCTCGGGACCGTGGTGCTGCAGTTCCAGAGCAAGAGCATCCTCGGCACGGTGCGCGACCTGCTGGCCGGCGGCGGCGTGTTCGTCGGCATCCTGCTCGCGCTGTTCAGCGTCGCGGTGCCGACCGGCAAGCTGATGGTGTCGATGCTGGCCCTGCTCGCGAGCGGCGCGCCGCTGCGCGCCGCGTGCACCCGCCTCGTGCGCGTCATCGGCAAGTGGTCGATGACCGACGTGTTCGTGGTCGCGGTGCTGCTCGCGTTCCTCGCGAGCGGGCAGGGAGGTCTCACCGACGCCCGACTCGGGCCCGGGCTCTACTTCTTCGCGGCATACGGCCTGCTGTCGATGGTGGGCGGGCTGCTGCTGGCGGGCGCCGGAGGGGCGGTGGCGCAGCCGGAGCGGTGAGCCGGCCGCAGACCACGTCATGCGACCATCGCCCCGTCGTCAATTCCGGTCGCTGCCAGGCATGCGCACGTCTTCCTGAACGGGTGAGCGCGAGCCGGCCTGGCCACGACTCGCCCGCCACCCGCCGGCGCCGCCGGTGGACGCCACCCGGCCCGCACGCCAGAATCCGCCGGCAGCCCGCGCCGGGATCCCCGCCCCATGTTCCAGGCCGCCCGAGCGGTCTTCTCGCTGCTCCTCAGCTACGGGCTGCTGCTGCTCGCGAACGGGCTGTTCGGCACCCTGCTCGCGGTGCGCGCGACGATCGAGGGCTTCCCCGCGGCGGTCACCGGCCTGGTCATGGCCGGGCACTTCATGGGCCTGTTCCTGGGCGGCATGGGCGCGATCCGGGTGGTCGCGTCGGTGGGCCACATCCGCGCGTTCGCGGCCTTCGCGTCCATGGTGTCGGTCGCGGCGCTGTGCCACGTGCTGGTGGTGGACCCGGTCGCGTGGTTCGCGCTTCGCGTGGTCACCGGCTTCTGCATGGCCGGCATGATCATGGTCACCGAGAGCTGGCTGAACGAGCGCAGCGAGCGCGCGGTGCGCGGGCAGGTACTCGCGCTGTACATGATCACGAACTACCTCGGCTCCGGCCTCGGGCAGCTGCTGCTGCCGCTGGCCGACCCGGCGCAGTTCCAGCTGTTCTGCATCGCGTCCATCGCGTACTCGCTCGCGCTGGTGCCGGTGCTGCTCACCACCGCGGCCGCGCCGCAGCCGGCGCGCGCCGAGCGCGCGAGCTTCCGCACGCTGTGGCGCACCTCGCCGCTGGGGCTGGTGGGCGCGTGCTGCGCCGGGCTCAACAACGCGAGCTTCTTCAGCCTCGGCGCGGTGTACGCGCAGCGCATCGGCCTCGACCTCGCGGGCACGTCCACCTTCATGGCCAGCGTGATCTTCGGCGGCCTCGCGCTGCAGTGGCCGGTGGGGCGGCTGTCCGACCACGTCGACCGGCGCTGGGTGCTGACCGGCGTGGCGCTGGTCGCGAGCGCGGCCAGCATCGGCCTGATCGCCGCCGGCGCCGGCCCCGCGCTGTACGCCGCCGCCGCGCTCTACGGCGGCGTGTCGTTCACGGTGTACTCGCTGTGCGTCGCCCACACGAACGACTTCGCCGATCCGTCGGCGCGCGTGCAGACGGCCAGCGGGCTGCTGATCGCGTACTCGGTGGGGGCGATGACCGGGCCGGTGCTGGTGGGCGTGCTGATGGGCCGCTTCGCCCCGGGCGCGATGTTCATGTACACGGCGACGGTGATGGGTTGCCTCGGACTGTTCGCCCTGTACCGCATGACGCGGCGGCGCACGGTCTCGCCGGCGGAGCGCCCCGGCGTGATCAACCTGCCGGGCGGCACCTTCACTGCCGGCCAGCTGTACGCGGCGGCGCGCGACGCGATGGACGGGGGCACGGCCGCGGCACCGGAAGGAGATCCCGCGGCAGCGCGTGACGGCAGCGCCGGCGACACCAGCGGCGCCGGGCACCCGGCGCCGGAGGCGCCCGGGCAGCCTCCGCCCGGACCCCGCTGATCCGCGCGCGCCGCCCTGGCCCGCAAGCGCGGCTTGCGACACACTTTCGCGGCACCCACCTCGACGCGGAACAGCCAGCGATGAGCGCCATCCACCCTCGCCTGCAGGTCACGCCCGTGAGCGGCGGCCTCGGCGCCGAGATCCGCGGCGTCGACCTCGCGGCGCCGCTGGACGCGTCCACCGTCGACGCCATCCGCGCCGCATGGCTGGAGCACGGGGTGGTGTTCTTCCGCGACCAGGACATCACGCCCGCCCAGCAGCTCGCGTTCGCGCACCGCATCGGCGAGCCGGTGGAGTATCCGTTCGTCAGCGGGCTCGCCGACTTCCCCGTGATCACACCGGTGGTGAAGCTCGAGCACGAGACCCGCAACTTCGGCGGCATCTGGCACTCCGACACCGCGTACCAGCAGTGCCCGCCGATGGCCACGATGCTGCTCGCCCGCGAGCTGCCGCCGCGCGGCGGCGACACCCTGTTCGCGAACATGTACCTCGCGTACGAGTCGCTGTCGACGGGCCTGAAGCGCGTCCTGGACGGCCTGCGCGCCGTGAACAGCTCGCTGAAGGCCGACGCGAGCGCGACACGCGAGGACCGGCGCGCGACCGACGGGCGCGCCGACGCGCCCGAGGTGCTGGAAGCCGAGCACCCGGTGGTGCGCACCCACCCCGAGACCGGGCGCAGGGCGCTGTACGTGAACGTCGGCCACACCGCGCGCTTCGCCGGCATGACCGAGTCCGAGAGCGCGCCGCTGCTGGAGTACCTGTTCCGCTGGCTCACGCGGCCCGAGTTCACCTGCCGCTTCCAGTGGACTCCCGGCGCGATGGCGCTGTGGGACAACCGCTGCGTGCAGCACTACCCGGTCAACGACTACCACGGCTACCGCCGGGTCATGCACCGCATCACGCTGGCCGGCGACCGGCCGATCTGACCTCACTGCCGCGGCAGGTACTCGTCCGACCACTGCAGCATCACGTTGAAGCTGATGCTCACCCGCGGCGTGCGCGACAGGTTCGGGTGCACGAGGTGGTTCACGAAGGCGGGCCACAGCAGCATCAGCCCCGGGCGCGGCGTCACGGTGTACTCCGGCTCCACGTACGGGTCGCCGCGGATCGCGTTCATGTTGACGCCCGCGCGCGGATCGTAGAGCGAGATCCTGCCGGGGCTGAGATCCTTGCGCCCGCGCTCCTGCACCGAGTCGGTGGGCGTGCGCACGTAGTAAGTGCCGCTCAGGTACGCGCGCGGGTGGTTGTGCAGGTCGTGGTAGTCGCCGAAGCGGTTCACGTTGGGCCACGCGTGCAGCGACCAGCGCACGTCGTAGTCGATGCCGACGTACACGAAGTAGTCGCGCACGCTGACGTTGATGCACCGTGCGAGCCAGTCCGCGGCCGGATCGCCCGAGGACAGGAAATCGTCGCCGCGGTAATCGGTGGTGAGATCGGGATTGCGCGCCTCGAGGCGCTCCACCAGCGCGAGCAGCGCGCGGTCGGGCGCCTCGTGCCCCGGAACCTCGCGCTCCAGGATGATGGTGGGCCACAGGGTGCGGAAGCCCTCGCGTGCGTCGTGTACGGCCATCGCCAGCCCCTCCGTTGCGCGTCGCTATACTGGGCTCATGCGCCGCGCGCTGTACATCCTCCTGCTTGCCGTGCTGCCGGGCGCCCTCGTGCTCGGCGGGTGCGCCAGCTCGCGCTTCACGAGCAGCGGCGGCGAGCCGCTGGCCCCGTGGCACGGCGAGGTGCAGGTGCTCGAGCGCCTTCCGCCGGAGGGCACCTACCGGCTCGTCGGCGTCGTCAGCGTCTCCGGCGTGGCGCTCACCAGCGATGCGCGCATGTTCGACGATCTGCGCGCGCTGGCGGCCGAGCGCGGCGCGAACGCGGTGGTGCCGCAAGGGCCCATCCGCGACCGCGCGACCGGCGGCGGCGAGGAGCGGGCCCTCGCGGCCTACGCGATCCGGCGCTGAGGATCCGGCGCCCGCACGGGCGCGGTCCGGTGGGCGGACGGCGACGGGTCGATCGGCGCAGGTGCGGACACCGCGACGCTGCCGGGTTCAGCGGCGGCAGGCCTTCGCGGTCGCGGCGTGGGCGGCGGTGAAGCCGTACAGCGAGTAGCGATCCACCGTCTCGGTGCCGCGGCTGGAGGTGCCGCTCACGACCAGCTCGCGCCCGGCGCGCATCGCGTTGATCAGGCGTGCGGAGTCGCCGTCCAGCCACGCGGTGCTGCCCTCGGTGCGCAGGCTCTCCTCGAGGTCCCCGACGGCCACGCGCACGCTGCTGCCGGACGCGTACGTATAGCCGGCCTCCACGCTGACGCGCGCCGCCTCGCGGTCCCCCGGCCGCCGGGTGACGAACACGAACGCGTCGCCGCGCCGCGTGTAGTCGCCCTCGCTCTTCACCGGCTGGCTGAAGGCCATGCAGGCGACATCGTCACCGCCGCCGAAGCGCATCGCGCTCCAGCTCCTGAACGTGCCCAGGGAGCGGTCGGCGGCGGCGGCGCCTAGAGCGGCCGCGCACAGCGCGGCGAGGATGCCGGAGCGGACGTTCACGTGGGATAGTGCGCGAATGGGGGGCAACACGATTATGCCGCACTTCGCTCACGCAGTCGGGCGCAGCGGTCCGTGAGCGCACGGCGGCCACAGGACGCGCCGCCGCTGGATCCGGGCGTGTTCGCGCGCGCGGTGATCGCGGGACTGGCCGCGGGCGAATCGGCGGGCGGCGACGCCGCGGCGCTCGACCGGCTGGAGGCGGACGGCAGCGTGTCGATGCTGCAGGTGCCGGACACGCCGCACGGGCGCGCGGCGTTCGCGTTGAAGCGCCACTTCGCCGGCGACGACGCGGGGTTCCAGAGCGCGCTGCCGCGATTCCGCGCGCTCATGGACCTGTTCTCGCGCGGCGCGCTGGCCGGATGGATGCGCGCGGGCGACGGCGGGCGCAGCTCCCTTCACCCGGCGGTGCTCGACGTCGCGAGCCGCATGCGGCTGTCGCGCAACGGGCGCTTCGCGCCGCGCAAGTTCCTCGACGAGGTCGAGCGCGCCGCTGCGGCGCATTACCCGGAGCTTGCCGGCTGGCAGGACGGGGGCGGCTGAACGCCGCGTCGGCGCCACGGCGCGGCGCCGACGCGATCCCGGGACACCCGCGAGCGGCGACACGCCGGCGCACGATCAGCGTGCCGCCGCGTCAGTGCCGCGTGGCGGACGGCGTGTCGGAGCTCAGCGCGTTGTTGCTCAGCAGCTGCTCCACGTCCACCGCGTCGAAGCGGTACGACGCGTTGCAGTACTCGCAGCCCACCGCCACCGCACCCTCGTCGCGCAGGATGGACTCCAGCTCCTCGCGGCCCAGCCCCTCGAGCATGGACGCGACCCGCTCCCGCGAGCAGCGGCACTCGAATCGCCAGCCCTGGGGCTCGAACACCCGCACCTGCTCCTCGTGGAACAGCCGCCTCAGGAGCTCGTGCGGGCCGAGACCCAGCAGCTCCTCGTGGGTCACGGTGTCGGCGAGCGTGGTGACGCGCTCCCACAGGTCCGGGTCCCGCTCCGCGGATGACGACGGCATCTCCTGCACCAGCAGTCCCGCGGCGCGCTCCTCGTCCACCCCCAGCCACAGCCGCGTGGGAAGCTGCTCGGAGCGCCGGAAGTAGCCCTGCAGGCACTCCGCCAGCGAGTTTCCGGTGAGCTCGACGATGCCCTGGTAGCGCTCCGCGTCGGCGCCCGGATCGATGGTCATCACGAGGCGCCCCTCGCCGACCAGTCCGGCGAATCCCGTGTCGTGCACCTCGCCCTTCCAGCGTGCGAGGCCGCGCAGCGTACGCCGGCCCGAGCACTCCACCACCACCAGCCCCACCGGCCCCGCGCCCTGCGTCTGCAGGATCAGCGAGCCGTCGAACTTGATGGTGGACGCGAGCAGCGCGGTGGCCGCCGCCGCCTCGCCGAGCAGGTCGCGCACCGGGACCGGATACTCCTGGCGGGCGAGCAGCGACTGCCAGGTCTGATCGAGCTGCACGAACTCGCCGCGCACGTGGGATCCGTCGAACAGGAATCGGTGCAGGTGGTCGCCTTGCTCGCTCATGGCTCCTCGCGTCGTGCGCCCGCCCGCGCGGGCCGTTGCAACGCCCGTCCCGGCGCCGGCGTGGCGCGTGGGGTCCGGCGTCGGGGTGGGCTGCGGGTCGCTGGCAGGCGGATCTGAGGATAATCTGCATCCGGTCGCCGGCAACGACCCCTTCGATGTCAACGCAGCGCTTCACACTCTACCTCCGCGAGCACTGCCACCTGTGCGAGCAGATGCTGCACGCGCTCACGCCATGGCGCGAAGCCCACGGGCTCGCGGTGGAGGCCGTCGACGTCGACGCCGACCCGGTGCTCGCCGCGCGTTTCGGCACCCGCGTGCCGGTGCTCGAGACGGACGGCGAGGTGCTGTGCGAGCTGCGCCTGGACGAGGACGCGCTGGCCCGGCACCTCGGCGTTGCGGCAGGCGGCGCGCTGCGCCACGCGGGGACCTACGAGCGCATCTACGCCGTGGTGCGCCGCATCCCGCCGGGGCGGGTGGCCACCTACGGCCAGGTCGCGGCCGTCGAGGGCCGCGCGACGGCGCGCATGGTCGGCTACGCGATGGCGGCGCTGGGCGCCGGCAGCGACGTGCCCTGGCAGCGCGTGATCAACGCCCGCGGCGAGGTCAGCGAGCGCAGCGGCGGCGGCGGCACCGCGCGCCAGCGCGAGCGCCTGGAGGCGGAAGGCGTGCTGTTCGACCGCCGGGGCCGGGTCGATCTCGCGCGCGCCGGGTGGGACGGGCCGGATCCGGCGTGGCTCGCCGCGCACGGCTTCCATGCCGCGGCGACTCCGGGCGCGGCGGGCGGCCGGTCCGCCGCGGCGACGCGGCGGGGCACGTCCGCGGACACGAAGCGGCGGAGGATGCTGTGAGCCTGCCGCTCGTGCTCGCGGCGGCCGACTTCGCGGCGGTGCGCCACCGCGACCAGCGCCGCAAGGGCGAGCACGCGTGGCCGTACATCAACCATCCGCTGCGGGTCGCGGAGCTGCTGTCGCGGGTGGGCGGCGTCGATGACGCGGAGGTGATCGCGGCGGCGCTGCTGCACGACACCGTGGAGGACACCGCCACCCGCCCCGACGAGATCGAGCGGCGCTTCGGCGCGCGCGTGCGCGACCTCGTGATGGAGGTCAGCGACGACAAGGGGCTCGCGGCACGCGAGCGCAAGCGCGAGCAGATTGCCCGCGCGCCGCAGCTGTCCCACGGCGCCGCGCTGATCAAGCTCGCGGACAAGATCGCCAACGTCGGCGACATCGTGCAGTCGCCACCGGCGGGCTGGAGCCTCGAGCGCCGCCAGGACTACCTGGCCTGGGCCGAGGCGGTGGTGGACGCGTGCCCGCCGGTGAGCCCGGAGCTCGACGCGCTGTTCCGCGACACCCTCGCGCGCGCCCGCGAAGGCCTCGCGCGAGCCACGTCGTGAGCATCGCCCGGGCACTCCCGCCGGCGACGTCGTGAGCGCGCGCATCGCGCCGCTCGCGGACCCCGACCTCGCCGCGCTGCACGCGCTGAACGAGGCGGCGGTGCCGGCCGTGAACAGCGTGCCGGAGGCCACCCTTCGCGAGCTGGGGGGCATGGCCGAGGCGTTTCCGGTGGCCCACGGCGCGCAGGGTCCCTGCGGCTTCCTGGTGCTGCTCGCGCCGGGCGCCGACTACGCGAGCCCGAACTACCGCTGGTTCGCGCGACGCTACGCCGACTTCCTGTACGTGGACCGGGTCGTCGTGGCCGCGGCGGCGCGCCGCCACGGCGTGGGCCGGGCGCTGTACGCGGAGGCCTGGCACCGCGCGTGCCGGCGCGGCGCGCCGCTCACGTGCGAGGTGAACCTGGACCCGCCGAACCCGGGATCGCTGGCCTTCCACCGGCGCCTCGGCTTCAGCCAGGTCGGCGTGCAGCGCACCGACGGCGGCGCGAAGACGGTGTGCCTGATGGTCCGCAGGCCGCGGTGACCCTCACCCTGCGCTGGCTGCCGGGCCGCTACGGCGTCTACCGGCTCGCGCCGCACGCCGCCGTGCCGGACTGGGCCGCCGAGGGCGCCTTCACGACCGTGTCGCGCAGCGCCGGCGAGCTCTCGGTGCTGTGCGCCTGGCGCGACGAGGCCGCGCACCTGCCCCGCATCGGCCCGCTCGCCTGCGCGGCGCTGGACGGGCCGCTCGACTTCCAGCTCACCGGCATCATCGCCCGCGTCACCGCGCCGCTCGCGGAGGCCGGGATCAGCGTGTTCTCGGTCGCCACCTTCGACACCGACTACCTGCTGGTGGGCGAGGGCGACGCGGCCCGCGCGCAGGCCTCGCTGGAAGCCGCCGGGGTGCGCTTCGCGCGACGCGACTGACGCTGCGCGACGCGGGCGGCGGGTAGACTGCGCGCCGTTCCGTGCCGCCCGGTCAAGCCCCGTGAGCATCACCTGCGTCACCTTCGATCTGGACGACACGCTGTGGGAGGTGGGGCCGGTGATCATGCGCGCCGAGGCTCGCTTCTACGACTGGCTGGCCGAGCGCTGCCCGCGCGTGACGGACACTCACAGCGTGGAGCAGCTCACGGCGCACCGGCGCCGCTTCATGCAGCGCTTTCCCGACGAGCGCCACGACCTCACCGGCCTGCGCAAGCGCTGGCTGCAGCACGTGTTCGAGACATTCGGCTACGACGAGTCGACGGTCGAGGAGGCATTCCGCGTGTTCTGGGAGCACCGCAACGCGGTGGAGCTGTTCGACGAGGTGCCGGAGGCGATGGCGAGCCTGCGCGAGCGCTACGCGCTGGGGGTGATCACCAACGGCAACGCGTGCGTGGACTTCATCGGCATCGGTCACTGGTTCGACTTCGTCGTGTCGGCCGAACGCGCAGGCGCGGCGAAGCCCGAGCCGCGCATCTTCGAGGCGGCCCTGGCGTGCGCCGGCGTGGACGCCGGCCGTGTGGTGCACGTGGGCGACGATCCGGAGAACGACGTGCGCGGCGCCGCGCGCGCCGGCATGCGCACGGTGTGGGTGAACCCGCGGCTCGCGCCGTGGCCGGGCGGCGCGGCGCCGGACGCCATCGTCAGCTCGGTGGGCGAGCTGCCCGCGGCCCTGGAACGCCTCGCGGGAGGGTGAGCGGGCACGTCCCGTGCCTGGTCCCGTCGCTGCCCCGGGCACAGGCCCACCGCGCGTCACCCTGCGCGCGAGCGCGCGACGCTGGTGGGGCATCCGCGCACCGGACACGGGCCGTCGACCGGCGTCACCGGACCGCCCGTCCCGCGCGCCGGCGCTCTCGGCCCGCGCGCCGGCACGACGGTCCCGCCGCACGCCCGCGGTGGCCCGTGATCCGGGCTGCCCTGCGCTGCGCGCCGGCGGCCTACACGGGTGCTGCGCGGCGCCTACCCACTGCTCTTCCCGGACGCCGCGACGTCACTACACTGGCCTCCAAGCGGGCGGCTGCACGCCGCCCGCGAATCAAGGACCGATCACGACCACGCCAAGGAGGCACACGTCATGCGGACTCTTCGTACCCTCGCGCTGCTGGGCGCACTCACCCTGTCCGGAACCGCGCTGGCATCGCCGCCGGTGGACATCAACACCGCGGATGCCCAGACCCTCGCCGACACGATCCGCGGCGTCGGACTGAAGCGCGCAGAGGCAATCATCGCCGAGCGCGAGAAGAACGGCCCGTTCACCTCGGTGGACGATCTCGTCCGGGTGCAGGGGATCGGCGAGCGCATCCTGGAGGATGCGCGGGCCAACCTGACGGTGAAGCCCGCCGAGTAGGGCTCCGGAGGGCGGCCGGGGCGAGGACGTCCCGGCCGCCCACGCCGGCGGACTCGCGTCCCGGCCCGCCGCGCGAGGCTGCGGACGCCGCCGCAGGCGCGGTCACGGCAAGGCGCAGCGCGTGACGCCGGTGCACGGCGATCGCCGGCGCCGCGCCGCGGGGCGACGGCTCGTGGCGCTCGCCGTCACGCTGCTCGCCGCACAGGCCACGGCCCTGCTCGCCGGCGAGCACTGGGTCGCGGAGCTGTTCAGCCACTTCGTGCCTCACTACGCCGTGGCGGCGGCCTTGCTCGCCGGCGCGCTCGCGTGGGCGCGCCGGCCGCGCTGGGCCGCGGGGTGCGCGCTGCTGCTCGCCGTGAATGCGTGGACTCTCCTCGACGCCGCGCCGCCGCCCGTTGCCGGCCGTTCCGGCGACCTCGCGGTGGCGTCGCCCGGCGAGGCCGCGGGACACCGCATCCGGTTGCTGCACTGGAACGTGGACGCCGCGAACCCCGACCCGGACGCGGCGCTGGCCTGGATCCTGGAGCGCGAGCTGCTGCTGGACGTGGTGGTGCTGCTGGAAGTGAGCGGTTCCTGGCAGCGGGCACTGGACGCACTGTCGCGCTTCTACCCGGTCTCGGAGGTGCTGCTGCGCGACGACCCGTTCGGCATCGCGGTGTTCACCCGCCTGCCCGGCTCCGGCCTGCGCGTGCTCACCCGGGCGTCCGGGCTCAGCAGCGTGCTGCTCACCGCGTCCACTGCCGGGGGCGCGCCGGTCGCCGTGTGGGCGCTGCATCCACCGCCCCCGTTCAACCGCGAGCTGGCCAACGAGCGCAACGCGCAGCTCGTGTCCATCGCCCGCACCACGCGCACGGCGCCGCTGCCCATCGCGGTGGTCGGCGACCTCAACGTGACGCCGTGGTCGCCGTGGTTCCGGCGCCTGCTCGAGGCCGGCGGGCTCGTCGACCTGTCTGGCGGCCCGCAGCGTCCGACCTGGGCTCCGGGCGCCGTCCCGGTCGCGCTGGGCCTGCCGCTGGACCACAGCCTCGCGACCCCCGGGATCCGGCTCGCGCACCGCAGCCTGGGGCCCCGGCTCGGCTCGGACCACCGCCCGGTGCTGGTCCATCTGGACGTGCTTGCGGACGACGGGCCCGAGTGAACCCGTCGGCACGGGCGCCCGGCGCCCCGTGAACCCTTCGGCGGCGGTCGCGGGACGTTCGCCGGGTCCGCCGGCGGCCTGCGAGCGACGGGGTCACCGGCACGCGGCCCCGCAGGCGCGGCCGGCGGTGCCCGTGCCGATCTCGCGGGGTCAGTCGCCGTGCAGTGCCCGCAGGGCCTGCAAGCGCTCGACGGTGCCGACGTCGCACCACTCGCCGCGATGGTGCTCGCCGCTCACCGCGCCGCGCGCCATCGCGGCGCGCAGCAGCGGCGCGAGCGCAAAGCGCTCGGCCGAGATGCCATCGAACAGCCGCGGCCGGTACACGCCGATGCCGGCGAAGGTCAGAAGCTCGGTACCCTCGGCGCGGACGCGGCCGCCGTGCAGCGCGAAGTCACCGCCACGGTGCCAGGGCGGGTTGTCCACCAGCACCAGGTGCGCGTCGCCATCCGGCTCGGCGGGCAGGCGGGCGAGGTCGAAGTCGCTCCACACGTCCCCGTTGACGACCGCGAACGGCGCATCGCCGAGCAGCGGCAACGCGCGGCGGATACCGCCGCCGGTCTCCAGCGCCCCGTCCGGCTCCGGCGACCACGCGATGCGCACGCCGAACGCGGCGCCGTTGCCCAGCGCCTCCTCGACGGCCTCGCCCAGCCATGCGTGGTTCACGACCAGGTCGCGGATCCCCGCCGCCGCCAGGCGCCGGATCACGTGCACGATGAGCGGCGCGCCCGCGACCTGCAGCAGCGGCTTCGGGCACGCGTCGGTGAGCGGACGCATGCGCTCGCCGCGCCCTGCGGCCAGCACCATGGCCTTCACGGGCGCGCCGCGCCGCCCGCGACCGGCAGCGCCGGGACCGCCGCCGCGTGCCGTGACCGCACGTCCAGATCGTCGAGCAGGCTCGACAGGCGGGCCAGTTCCGGATAGCGAGCACTCACATCGAGGAGGTAGTCCAGCGTCAGCGCGATGTCCGGCAGGTAGCGTTCCTTGCCGTCGCGGTACCACAGGCGCGCGAAGATGCCCGCGACCTTGAGGTGGCGCTGCACCCCCATCAGGTCGAACCAGCGCCGGAACTCGTCCAGGCCGGCGCCGCCGAGCAGCCCCGCGGCGGACGCGCGCTCGACGTAGCGGGCCATCCATGACTCGACGCGCGCCTCGGGCCAGCGCACGTACACGTCGCGCAGCAGGCTCACCAGGTCGTAGCTCACCGGCCCCGCCACCGCATCCTGGTAGTCCAGCACGCCCGGGTTGTCGCTCGGCGTGTGCATCAGATTGCGCGAGTGGTAGTCGCGGTGCACGAACACCCGGGGCTGGGCCAGCGCCTCGGCGACCAGCAGGTCGAAGCTCTCGGCCAGCATCTCACCGGCGCGCCCGCCGGTCGCCAGGCCCAGATGGCGCGCGAGGAACCAGTCCGGGAACAGCTGCATCTCGTCGCGCAGACGCGCCGCATCGTATGCCGGCAGAGAGGCTGGGTCGGCGTGGCGCTGCATCGTCACCAGGGCGTCGATGGCGTCGGCGTAGAGCGCGTCCGCGCGCGCGTCGTCGAGGCTGTCGAGATACAGCCGATCGCCCAGGTCCGACAGCAGCAGGAAGCCGTGCTCGACATCGGCAGCCAGGATGCACGGCACCTGCAGCCCCGCTGCCGCGAGCAGCGCCGTGACCTGCACGAAGGGCCGGCAGTCCTCCTGGGGCGGCGGCGCGTCCATCAGGATGCGGCTGCCCTCCGCCACCTGGACCCGGAAGTAGCGCCGGAAGCTCGCGTCGCCCGACGTGGGCTCCACGCGCGCGGTACGGCCGCCCAGAACGGCGGCCAGCCACTCCTCGCGCTGCTGATCCCGTGACTTCATGCGGCGACGGAGCGTAGCACGCACGCGACCTGCGGCTTCACGAGCGGCGCCTCGCGAAGCCGGCCGCGTTACCATGGCGCGCTCTTCGCACGCCCCGTCGCGCCGCATGCTCCTCAACGCGCTCGTCCTGGTCGCCGGCCTGATCCTGCTCACCGCCGGCGCGGACCGCTTCGTGCTCGGCGCCGCGAGCGTCGCGCGGCGGCTCGGGGTCACGCCGATGGTGGTGGGCCTCACGGTGGTGGCGCTCGGAACCTCGGCGCCCGAGATGCTCGTCTCCGGCGCCGCGGCGCTGCAGGGCACCCCCGGCATCGCGATCGGCAACGTGCTCGGCTCCAACATCGCGAACATCACCCTGGTGATCGGCGCGAGCGCCGTCGTGGCGCCGCTGGTGGTGGCGTCGCAGACACTGCGCCGCGAGTTCCCGGTGCTGTTCGCGGTGACGGCGCTGGCGTGGCTGCTGTGCCTGGACGCGGAGCTGAGCCGGCTGGACGCCGTGCTGCTGATGGTCGCGATGGCGGTGGTGCTGTGGCTGATCGCCCGCCAGGCGCGCGCGGCGCGTCGTTCCGACCCGCTGCGCCAGGAGTTCGACGCGCAGGCCGCCGAGAGCGGGGACATGTCGGCCGGGCGGGCTGCGCTGTGGACGGCGCTGGGCCTCGCGGCGCTGCTGGCCGGCTCGAAGATGGTGGTCTTCGGGGCGTCCGAGATCGCCCGCGCCTACGGCGTGAGCGACCTGGTCATCGGACTGACCATCGTCGCGGTGGGCACCAGCCTGCCGGAGCTCGGCGCGTCGGTGGCCAGCGCGCTGAAGGGTGAGCCGGACATGGCGGTGGGTAACGTACTGGGCTCGAACATGTTCAACCTGTTGCCGGTGCTGGGCATCGCGGGACTGATCCAGCCCTTTTCGATCGAGCGTGAGGCGTTGCAGCGGGACTTCCCGATCATGGTCGCCCTCACGATCGTGCTGTTCGTGATGTGCCTCGGCTGGCGCCGGGGCGCCGGGCAGGTGACCCGCCTTGAAGGCGCCGTGCTGCTGCTGATGTTCGCGGGCTATCAAGGCACGCTGTTCCTGGGGGGCGCGTGATGAACGGACTGCACGGCCCGGTGAGCGCGTCGGTGCGCGAGCGCGCCTCGCGCATCGAGCTGCTGGCGCTGGACGTCGACGGAGTGCTCACCGACGGCAGCCTGTACCTGGGCGACAACGGCGTCGAGTACAAGGCCTTCTTCAGCCGCGACGGGCACGGCATCAAGCTGCTGCTGGCCGCCGGCGTGGAGGTGGCGGTGATCACCGGGCGCCGCTCGCAGGTGGTGGCCGACCGCATGACCGCGCTGGGCGTGACCCGGGTGCACCAGGGTCAGGACCACAAGCGGCCCGCCTTCGACGCGCTGCTCGACGAGCTCGGCCTCGCGCCGGAACGTGCCGCCTACGTGGGCGACGACCTCGTGGACCTGCCGGTGATGGCGGCCTGCGGCCTCGCGGTGGCGGTCGCGGATGCCGACCCGCGGGTCGCGGCCCGCGCTCACTGGCGCACCGCCAGCCCCGGCGGGCGCGGCGCGGTGCGCGAGGTCTGCGAGCTGATCCTGGAGGCGCGCGGCGCGCTGGACGCGGCCCTCGCGCCATGGCTGGCGCGGTCATGAGCAATAGGCCATGGCTGGCGCGGTCATGAGCAATAGGCCGTGGCTGGCGCGGTGACCGGTGA
>CBDUCN010000072.1:0-18192 GCA_965365655.1 uncultured Gammaproteobacteria bacterium
AGGCGTCGCGAGTGGTTTCGGTGGTGTCCGGCGGGCGGGCCGTCACCGTGGCCTGGGCCGTGGTCCGGTCCGTCGCATGCGCCGCGGCGTCGGAGTCGCCTGCCGGAACGAAGTCGAACTCATTCATGGCCGCTCAGCCCCGTTCAAAGGGTACGGCAACGAAGCGCTCGTTGCCATTGCGGCGCACCAGCATCACGACGCTCCCGCGCTCGTCCTCGGCGGCGTCGCGGACCGCGTCGGTGACCTCGCCCACGTGCTTCACGGGCTCGCGCCCGATGCGCAGGATGACGTCCCCGGGGCGCAGCCCGGTGCGCGCCGCGGCGCTGCCGGAGCTCACGCCGGTGATCAGCACGCCCTGCGCGTCCGGGCCCAGGCCCAGGCGCTCGCGCGCGCCGTCGTCCAGCTCGGCCAGGGTGATCCCGAGCCGGCTGTCCTCGGGCTCCGCCGGCTCGGCCGCCGCCACCTGGTCGTCGCCGGGCATGCGCCCGACTTCCAGGCGCAGCGTGCGCGGCTCGCCGGCGCGCAGCACCTCCACGTCCACCGTCTCGCCACGCCGGGCGCGCGCCACGACGCGCGGCAGCTCGCGCATGGTCTCGATCGCCTCGCCGTCGAAGCCGAGGATCACGTCGCCGACGGCGACGCCTGCGGCGGCGGCCGGGCTGCCGTCGAGCACGCCGGACACCAGGGCGCCGCGCGGCTCCTCGAGCCCGAAGCTCTCCGCGAGCTCCGGGGTCAGCGCCTGGATGGTCACGCCCATCCAGCCGCGCTCCACGCGGCCGTCCGCCTTCAGCGACGCGACGACGTCGCGCGCGAGCTCCGCCGGAATCGCGAATCCGATGCCCACGCTGCCGCCGGACGGCGAGAAGATCGCGGTATTCACGCCGATCACCTGGCCGCTCTGGTCGAACAGCGGGCCTCCGCTGTTGCCGCGGTTGATCGGCGCGTCCACCTGCAGGAACTCATCGAACGGGCCGGAGCGGATGTCGCGCCCGCGCGCGGACAGGATGCCCGCGGTCACGGTGCCGCCGAGACCGAACGGGGAGCCCACGGCGACCACCCAGTCGCCCACGCGGGCCTTCTCGGAGCTGCCGAAGGAGACGTACGGCAGCGGACCGTCGTGCTCGACCTCGAGCAGCGCGAGGTCGGTCTTCTCGTCGTGGCCCACCACCTTGGCCTCGAGCTCGGTGCCGTCGCTGAGGGTGACGGTGATCTCGTCCGCACCCTTGATCACGTGGTGGTTGGTCACGATGTGGCCTTCGGCGTCGACGATGAAGCCCGAGCCCACGCCACGTGCCTGCGGCGCGTCCCCGCGGGGCGCACCGGGCATCTGGCGCTCGAAGAACTCGCGGAAGCGCTCGGCGAACGGTGAGCCCTCCGGAAACTCGAACGGCATCGAGGGGGAAGAGGCCGTTGCCACCCGGGTGCGGGTGGAGATGTTCACCACCGCCGGCTGCACCTGCTCCACCAGGTCGGCGAAGCCGCCGAGCGGGGAGGCGGCGGCGGGCGACGGCGTGACCTCGGTGCTGCCGATGACCGGCGGCGCGGCGGTGGCCAGGCCCAGCGCCAGCGCGGCGCCGAGAAACGCGGCGCCGGCGAGAGGCCCGCCGCGCGAGAGCAGCGCGTGCGCGCGGCTCCCGGACTGACTCGAATGATCGGTGTGCTTGCTCATGACGTCCTCGCGTTCGTGTCGGATGGAACCGAGGGCGCATCCGCGCCCCCTGTGCTCATGGCGCACAACATAGGGACGCACGGTTTAACGATCGCTTTCCTGGCCGTTAAGGTTAGGTAAGAATGAAGCGGTACTGCCGGACGCGAGGCGTTGCCGCGATGTGCCCAGCGAGCGTCGACCCCCAACATCCCCTGGAGCTCGAGGCGCCGCACATCGAGCCGTGGCGCGACGGCAATGCCGGCATACCCTACGTGCACTGCTTCGACTCCGGCCGGCCCGGGCCCCACGCGATGGTCAGCGCGGTCGTGCACGGCAACGAGCTGTGCGGAGCCATCGTCGTCGACTGGCTGCTGCGCGAAGGCGTGCGGCCGCGGGCCGGGCGCCTCACGCTGGCGTTCGCGAACGTCGACGCGTTTCACGCGTTCGATCCGTTGGAGCCCACCGCTTCCAGATACGTCGACGAGGACTTCAACCGGCTGTGGTCCGCCGAGGTGCTGGACGGGCCGCGAGACAGCGTCGAGCTTCGCCGCGCCCGGGCGCTGCGCCCGCTGATCGACGAGGTCGACGTGCTGCTGGACATCCATTCCATGCAGCAGCACTGCGAGCCGCTGATGATGTGCGGACCGCAGGCCAAGGGACGCGTGCTGGCGCTGGAGCTGGGCGCGCCGATCACGGTCGTCGCGGACGCCGGTCACGCGGCAGGTCCGCGCATGCGCGACTACGGCGCGTTCATCGATCCGGCGAGCCCGCGCAACGCGCTGCTCGTCGAGTGCGGACAGCACTGGGAGGCGCGCAGCGCGGACGTGGCGCGCGACGTCACGGTGCGCTTCCTCGATCGCTTCGGCATGCTGGAGCCGGAGTTCGTCGCTCGCCATCGCCGCCCGGCCGAGGGTGCGCAACGGGTCGTGGAGGTGCAGGGCCCGATCACCATCCGCACCGACGCGTTCCGCTTCGTGCGCGAGTTCCGCGGCATGGAGGTGGTGCCGGAGGCGGGCACGATCATCGGCTACGACGGCGACACCCCGGTGCGCACGCCCTTCGACGACTGCGTGCTGATCATGCCGTCGCTGCGCCGGCGCCGGGGCGAGTCCGCGGTGCGGCTGGGGCGCTTCGTCGACGACTGAGTCCCCGCGGGTCTCCGCGATCCCGGCGCGCTCCGCGCGGGCCCACCGGCCGGCGCCGCGGCCCCGGGTGTACAGTCCGCCCGGATCGGGCGCCCGCAGCCGCCGGCGCCTCGCACGCTCACACAAGGAGACTTCGCGCGATGACCATCAGCACCGGCGACAAGCTGCCCGAGGCCACCGTCATGCACATGACTGCGGACGGTCCCGCGCCATTGACCACCCAGGAGCTGTTCGGCGGCAAGAAGGTGGTGCTCTTTGCGCTGCCGGGCGCGTTCACGCCGACCTGCTCCGCCGCGCATCTGCCCGGCTTCGTCGCCAACGCGGACAAGATCAAGGCCAAGGGCGTGGACGAGATCGTGTGCCTGTCGGTCAACGACGCGTTCGTGATGGACGCCTGGGGCAAGTCGCAGAACGCCGAGGAGATCCACATGGTGGCCGACGGCGTCGCCGCGTTCACGCGCGCGATCGGTCTGGACCTCGACCTGACCGAGAGGGGACTGGGCGTGCGCTCGAAGCGCTACGCGATGATCGTGGACGACGGCAAGGTGACGGACCTCGCGGTCGAGGAATCGCCCGCGAAGCTGGAAGCGTCCAGCGCCGAGGCGGTGCTCGGCAAGCTCTGACTGCCGGGCGCCCGCTCCCGGCCCGTGCGGCACGGTCATGCCCGGACGGCGCCGGTTCGGAGCGGGACGCGGCGATCGTCGGCCGCTTCGGATTCGGCCGACGCGCGCACGGGACGTACCGGCGCCGGGTGTCCGCGGCCCGCACCCGGCCGGCCGCTGCCGGGATGCCGTCATCCGATCACGAATGCCGTCCGGCGCGCCGCGGGCGTGACCGGCGGTGCGCGCCTGCCGGTTCCCGGTCCGGCGCCGCGCAGGCACCCTCGTTCCCGTTGCGATGCAGCAATACGCTCGCCATGTGACTGATGGCACGGCCGCGAACCCGTTCCGGTCCCACACTGGTTGCGTATCGGCGAGCTGTGGCCGCTCGGTGGCGGGCTGTTGAAGACCTGCGCGTCCCGACGGCCCGTGCCGCGCACGGGCATGTGCCGTCAGGACGCAAGCCGGAGGTCGCCGTGTCCGGACATCGAGTTAAAGGCCTCGGCGCCGCGACCGACACGGTCTGAGCAACAACAACGACGACAGCGACACCGGAGGATCCCCGTCATGCGCGTGCTCGGGATCGATTTCACCAGCGCCCCGTGCGCCCGCAAGCCGCTGATGGCGGCACTGTGCCGGCTGGAAGGCCGGCGGCTCGGCATCGACGCGCTGTGCGCGTTCGAGTCCATGGACTGCTTTCGCAACCTGCTGGGCTGCGACGGGCCGTGGGTCGCGGGGATGGACTTCCCGTTCGGCCTGCCCCGCGACTTCGTGCGCCCGTTGCCGTGGCCCGAGGAATGGTGCGGATACGTCGGCGAGGCGTCGCGCCTGAAGCGCTCGGAGTTCCGGGACCTCGCGCGCCGCGCCGCCGCGCAGCGCCCGCAGGGCGCGCGCTATGCGCTGCGCGCCGCGGACCGGGTGGCCGGCGCGGCCAGCCCGATGAACGTGACCCGCCCGCCGGTGGGCCTGATGTTCCATGCCGGCGCGCCCACGCTGCTGGACTCCGGCGCGACGGTGGTGCCCGTGCACGCGGGCGACCCGCAGCGCGTCGTCGTCGAGGCGTACCCGCGCCTGGTGGCGCATGCGCTGATCGGCCGGCGCCCGTACAAGGACGAGGCGAAGGCTGCACCCGGGGACGCACGCACGCAGGCGCGCGCCGCGCTGCTGGACGCGCTCGGCAGCGACGCGCTGGAGCGGCACTACGGTGTCGTGCTGGACGGGCTGCAGGCCTACGCGCAGGACCTGCGCGCCGACACGTCCGGCGACGGTGTGGACGCGGTGATGTGTGCGGTGCAGGCGGCGTGGGCGTGGGCGCGCCGCGAGCAGGGCTTTGGCGTGCCGAGCGACGCGGACCGCCGTGAGGGCTGGATCGCCGACCCTGCGACCGCCGCGGCCTGAAGCCGCGTCGGACGCCGCCCGGCTACTTCTTCAGCGCCTCCTCGAAGGCCGGCAGGGCCTTGAACAGGTCCTCCACGAGCCCGTAGTCGGCGACCTGGAAGATCGGCGCCTCCTCGTCCTTGTTGATGGCCACGATCACCTTCGAGTCCTTCATGCCCGCGAGGTGCTGGATGGCGCCCGAGATCCCGACCGCGATGTAGAGGTCCGGGGCAACCACCTTGCCGGTCTGGCCGACCTGGTAGTCGTTGGGCACGAAGCCGGCGTCCACCGCCGCACGGGACGCGCCGATGGCGGCGTTCAGCTCGTCGGCGATGCCCTCGAGCAGCTTGAAGTTGTCGCCGCTCTGCATTCCGCGCCCGCCTGAGATCACGACCCGTGCTCCGGTGAGCTCGGGACGCTCGGACTTCGTGAGCTCCTGGCCCACGAAGGTCGAGAGCCCGGGGTCCTCGGCTGCGCCCACCGTCTCCACGGCTGCCGATCCGCCCTCGGCCGAGGCCGGGTCGAATGACGTGGGGCGCACGCTGACGACCTTCACCTTGTCGGCCGTCTGCACCGTCGCGATCGCGTTGCCGGCGTAGATCGGGCGCTCGAAGGTGTCCGGTGACACCACCGCCGAGATCTCGGTGATCGGCGACACGTCGAGCAGCGCCGCCACCCGCGGCAGCAGGTTCTTGCCGGACTTGCTCGCCGCCGCGAGCACGTGGCCGTAGCCGTCGGCGAGCTTCGCGACCAGCGCGGCCAGCGGTTCGGCCAGCGCGCTCGCGTAGAGCTCGTCGTCCGCGACCAGCACCTTCGCGACACCGTCCACGGCCGCGGCCTGCTTCGCGACCGCGTCGCAGTCCTTGCCGGCGACCAGCACGTGGATGTCGCCGCCGATGGCGACGGCGGCGCTCACGGTGTTCAGCAGCGCGGGCGACAGGGCGCCGTCGGCGTGTTCCGCAACGATCAGGATGCTCATCAGATCACCTTCGCCTCGTTCTTCAGCTTGTCCACCAGGGTCGCGACGTCCTCCACGCGGACGCCGGCCTCGCGCTTCGGCGGCTCGCTCACCTTGAGGATCTTCACCCGCGGCGTGACGTCCACCCCGAGGTCTTCCGGCGTCATGGTGTCCAGCGGCTTCTTCTTCGCCTTCATGATGTTCGGGAGCGACGCGAAGCGCGGCTCGTTGAGGCGGAGATCCGTGGTGATGATCGCCGGCAGCTTGAGATCGACCGTCTCCAGCCCGCCGTCGACCTCCCGGGTCACCTTGACGCGCTCGCCGTCCACGGCGAGCTTGAACGCGAACGTGCCCTGCGACCAGCCGAGCAGCGCGGCCAGCATCTGGCCGGTCTGGCAGTGGTCGCCGTCGATGGCCTGCTTGCCCAGGATCACGAGCCCGGGCTTCTCGCGGCCCGCGATGGCCTCGAGCACCCGCGCCACGCCCAGCGGCTCGACCGCCTCGTCGGTCTTCACCAGGATGCCGCGATCGGCGCCCATCGCGAGCGCGGTGCGGATGGTCTCCTGGCACTGCTGCACGCCGATGGAGACCGCGACCACCTCGCTCGCCGTCCCCGCTTCCTTCAGCCGGATCGCCTCCTCGACGGCGATCTCGTCGAAGGGGTTCATGGACATCTTGACGTTGGCCGTTTCCACGCCGCTCTGGTCCGCCTTCACGCGCACCTTGACGTTGTAGTCGACCACCCGCTTCACGGGCACCAGCACTTTCATCGACGCTTTCCTGCCTCGTTCCGGACCGAAAAAGATGCGCGAGAGTACGCGCTCGGCCGCATCGCGCGCAAATCAGCGCCGAACACGGACCGCTGCGCGTCCCGGTGACAATTGAGCAGTGTTCAATTAGCACCGGCCGGCGATTGAGATAGCATACCGACCGCTTCCGGGGGCTCCGATCCCCCGCATCCCCGAGCGCCTGGAGACCGCGATGGAACGAGAAAGCATGGAATTCGACGTCGTCGTCGTCGGCGGCGGTCCGTCGGGCCTCGCGGCGGCGATCCGGCTGCGCCAGCTCGCCGAGGAGCACGGCCGCGAGCTGGAGGTGTGCCTGGTGGAGAAGGGCTCCGAGGTGGGCGCGCACATCCTGTCCGGAGCGGTGATCGAGACGCGTGCGCTGGACGAGCTGTTCCCGGACTGGAAGGAGCGCGGGGCGCCGCTCAACACGCCCGCGAAGGAGGACCGGTTCCTGTTCCTCACCGAGTCGGGCTCGTGGAGCCTGCCGACGCCGCCGCAGATGCATAACGAGGGCAACTACATCGTGAGCCTGGGCAACGTGTGCCGTTGGCTCGGCGAGCAGGCCGAGGCGCTCGGCGTGAACGTGTTCCCGGGCTTCCCGGCGGCCGAGGTGCTGTACCGCGACGACGGCTCGGTGAAGGGCGTCGCCACGAGGGACATGGGCGTCGGCCGCGACGGCGAGCGCAAGTCCGGCTTCGAGGCCGGGGTGGAGCTGCACGCGCGTCAGACCATCTTCGCCGAGGGCTGCCGCGGCTCGCTCACGAAGGGCCTGTTCGAGCGGTTCGACCTGCGCCGCGACGCCGATCCCCAGACCTACGGCATCGGCCTGAAGGAGCTGTGGGAGGTGGCGCCGGAGCAGCACCGGCAGGGGCTGATCGTGCACACCGTGGGCTGGCCGATGAAGGCCGACACCTACGGCGGGTCGTTCATGTACCACCTCGAGGACAACCAGGTCGCGGTGGGCTTCGTGGTGGGCCTGGACTATGCCAATCCGTACCTCTCGCCGTTCGAGGAGTTCCAGCGCTTCAAGACCCATCCCGCCATCCGCCCCACCTTCGAGGGCGGGCGCCGGGTCGCCTACGGTGCGCGCGCGCTCAACGAGGGCGGGTTCCAGTCCATCCCGAAGCTCACCTTCCCCGGCGGCATGCTCGTCGGCTGCGGCGCGGGCTTCCTCAACGTGCCCAAGATCAAGGGCTCGCACACCGCGATGAAGTCGGGCATGACGGCCGCGGAGGCGGTGTTCGACGCGCTGGGCGACGACGCCGCGGGCAGCGAGGTGACGGGGTACGCCGAGCGCCTGAAGCAGACCTGGGTGTGGGACGAGCTCTACCGTGCGCGAAACATCCGCCCGGCTTTCCACAAGGGGCTTTGGGCGGGGATCGCTTACTCGGGGCTGGATACGTACGTGTTGCGTGGCAAGGCGCCGTGGACGTTCCATCACCACGCCGACCATGCGCAGCTGCGCGAGGCGAAGATGTGCGAGCCCATCGAGTATCCGAAGCCGGATGGCGTGGTCAGCTTCGACCGCAACTCGTCGGTGTACCTCTCGGCCACCAATCACGAGGAGGACCAGCCGGTGCACCTGGTGCTCGCGGATCCGTCCGTGGCCGTCGACCACAACCTCGCGCTGTACGACGCGCCCGAGCAGCGCTACTGCCCCGCGGGCGTCTACGAGATCGTGCGCGACGACGACGGCTCCAACCCGCGGCTGCAGATCAACGCCCAGAACTGCGTGCACTGCAAGACCTGCGACATCAAGGACCCGACCCAGAACATCAACTGGGTGCCGCCGGAGGGCGGCGGCGGGCCGAACTACCCGAACATGTGAACCCGCGCGCGGCCACGTGCCGCGCCCGACACCCCTGCGAGGATCTGCCCGACCATGGCCAGCTATCACCCACCCGTTCGCGACATTCAGTTCGTGCTCCACGAGCTGCTGGGCGCCGAGGCCACGTTCACGTCGTTGCCCGGCTTCGAGGAGGCGACCGCCGACGTCATCGACGCGGTGCTCGAGGAAGGCGGGCGGATCTGCGAGTCGGTGGTGTTTCCGACCAACCGCACCGGCGACGAGCAGGGCGCACGCTGGCACGACGGCGCGGTGACCACGCCGGACGGCTTCAAGGAGGCCTACGAGCAGCTGCGCGACGGCGGCTGGTTCTCGCTGGGCCTCGATCCCGAGTACGGGGGCCAGGGCCTGCCGCACACGCTGAACGTGTTCTTCGAGGAGATGCTGCAGTCGGCCAACATGGCGTTCTCCCTTTATCCCGGACTCACGCGCGGTGCGTGCATGACGATCCGCGCCTATGCGTCGGACGAGCTGAAGGACGCCTGGCTGCCGAAGCTGGTGTCCGGCGAGTGGACGGGCGTGATGGCTCTCACCGAGCCGCATTGCGGCACCGACCTCGGGCTGCTGCGCACCCGTGCCGAGCCCCGCGACGACGGCAGCTTCGCGGTCACCGGCACGAAGATCTTCATCACCGGCGGCGAGCAGGATCTCACGCCGAACATCGTGCACCTGGTGCTCGCGAAGCTGCCCGACGCGCCGCCGGGCGTGAAGGGCATCAGCCTGTTCCTCGTGCCCAAGTTCCTGCCCGATGCGCAGGGGGAGCCGGGCGAGCGCAACGCCGTGCACTGCGCCTCCATCGAGAAGAAGATGGGCATCAAGGGCGCGTCCACCTGC
Organism: uncultured Gammaproteobacteria bacterium; assembly: GCA_965365655.1. Classification (GTDB taxonomy): domain Bacteria; phylum Pseudomonadota; class Gammaproteobacteria; order HK1; family HK1; genus JBFHNV01. The sequence continues at coordinate 9,196 of CBDUCN010000072.1, forward strand.
GTGATGAACTACGACGGCGCCACCGGCTGGCTGGTGGGCGAGCCCCACAAGGGGCTGCGCGCGATGTTCGCGATGATGAACCACGAGCGCATGATGGTCGGGCAGCAGGGCCTGTCGCAGGCCGAGGTCGCCTACCAGAGTGCCGCCGCGTACGCCCGCGAGCGGCTTCAGGGGCGCGCGCCGGGCGGCGCGAAGGCGCCGGATCAGAGCGCCGACCCGATCATCGTGCATCCCGACGTGCGGCGCATGCTGCTCACCGCGCGCTCGCTCAACGAGTCCGCGCGAGCGCTGCTCGGCTGGGCGGCGATGCAGATCGACATCGCCGAGCGCCATCCCGACCCGGCAGCGCGCGAGGCGGCGGAGGATCACGCGGCGCTCCTGATCCCGGTGATCAAGGCCTACTTCACCGATTACGGCTTCGACGCCTGCAACCAGTGCCTGCAGGTGCTGGGCGGACACGGCTACATCGCGGAGTGGGGCATGGAGCAGCTCGTGCGCGACGCACGTATCGCGCAGATCTACGAGGGGGCGAACGGCATCCACGCGCTGGACCTCGTGGGCCGCAAGCTGCCGATGCACGACGGGCGCCTGATCAAGCGTTTCCTCGGGCTGCTGGACGACTTCCTCGACGAGCACCGCGCGGACGAGCGCATCGCGGAGTTCACCGGGCCGCTGTCGCACAGCCTCGGCCTGCTCAAGCAGGCCACCGCGTGGATCGCCACCGAGGCAGGGCGCGACCCCGACGAGGTGGGGGCGGCCTCCTACGACTACCTGCGCCTGGTGGCGCTCACGTCGCTGGGGTGGATGTGGGCATGGAGCGCGAAGGTCGCGGTGGAGCGGATGGACGGAGACAACACAGGGTTCTACCGCGACAAGCTGATCACCGGGCGCTTCTTCGTGCGCCGCCTGTTGCCGCAGGTGAAGGGCCTCGCGGACAGCCTGAGCGCCGGCGCGGACAGCGTGATGCGCCTGGAGGCGGAGTCGTTCTGAGCCAGTGGGCGCGGTGCACGCGCTCGCGGGGGCTCCGAAAGCAAAGGCGAATCAACGGCCTGCGGTCCCTTTCGAAGGGCCCTGCTGAGACTGCCCGGCCGAACGCTCGCTTGACGGCCGGTGCGGTGGCGGTACGCTCACGGCCGCCGGATGCCGGGCGCGCCGGCCGCGCCGCCGAAAGCTGACCAGAGGACCGACCGCCATGCCTGCCGATCCCCGCAAAGGTCTCGCCAAGTCCCGGCGCCAGGAGCTGCTCACCTCCGCCGGCGAGCTCGCCGACGTGCTGCGCGAGCGCATCGTGGAATCCGTCGGCCAGGGGCTCACGATCGAGGCCAAGCCCGATCACAGCCTGGTCACCAGCGCCGACACCGAAGGCGAGCAGGCCTTCCGCTCGGCGGTGATCGCGCGCCACGCCGCGCACGGCGTGCGCGGCGAGGAGCTGCCGCCGCTGAACCCGGAGGCCGAGTTCGTGTGGGTGGTGGACCCGATCGACGGCACCGCCGAGTTCGCTGCCGGCCTGCCGCTGTGGGGATCGATCATCGCGCTCTACTACCGTGACCGGCCGCTGGTGGGCGTCATCGATCTGCCGGCGCTGAAGATCCGCGCCTGCGCCGCGTACGGGCTCGGCACCGAGGTGAACGGCGAGAAGGTCACCATCGAGCCGATGGACGCCGAGGCCATCAACGGCCGCGAGCGGGTGGGCACGCCGTCGCGGGTGAACTACGCGAGGCGCGAGGGCGGCGAGGTCTACTTCGACAAGCTGTGCGCGACGCATCCCAACATCCGCGTGTTCCACACCTGCTACACGCACGTGCTCGCCGCCACCGGCGGGCTGGATGCCGCGATCGAGTGGAACGCGCCGTTCTGGGACGTCGCCGCGACGCGGCTGCTGATCGAGGAGGCGGGCGGCAGGTACGTCGAGATGAAGGCGCCCAACGACGACGACGGCCAGCCGCTCAACAACGTGGTGTTCGGCCGTCCGGGGCTGGTGGAGCGCATCGTCGCGACGCTGTCGGCCTGAGTCCGAGCCGCCGGACGCATCAGACCGTGCTCGAGGCGGTGGCGGTGGCCTGCGGCGGCGCGCTCGGTGCGCTCGGCCGCTACTGGGCTTCGGGGCTGATCTACAAGCAGTTCGGGGCCGGTTTTCCGTACGGCACCCTGGGCGTCAACGTGCTCGGGTCGCTGGCGATGGGTGCGCTGTGGGTGATGGTGCACGACCGGGCCCTGCCCGAGGTCTGGCGCCTCGCCATCGGGGTGGGGTTGCTCGGGGCCTTCACGACCTTCTCGACGTTCTCCGTGGATACGCTGATCCTCGCCCAGCAGGGGCTCTGGCTGCGCGCGGCGCTCAACGTCGCGCTGAGCGTGGCGCTGTGCCTCGCGGCTGCGGTGGCGGGCGCGGCGCTGGCGCGGGCCGTGTGACGGGCCGCGCGACGGGACCCGCCGCGCACCGTCATAATCGCGGCGCAGCGACCCCGCGCGTCCAGAGACCCCGGCCATGCGCCTGCGCCTGCAGGATCTGAAAGGCGACGTCTACGGCGGCATCACGGCCGCCGTGGTGGCGCTGCCGCTGGCCCTGGCGTTCGGTGTCGCGTCCGGCGCAGGGCCGGTGGCCGGGCTCTACGGCGCGATATTCGTCGGCTTCTTCGCCGCCGTGTTCGGGGGCACCCCGGCCCAGGTCTCGGGACCCACCGGACCCATGACGGTGGTCATGGCCGTGGTGGTCACCCAGTACGCGCACGAGCCGGCCATGGCCTTCACCGTCGTGATGATGGCCGGCGTGCTGCAGATCGTGTTCGGCGTGCTGCGCCTCGGCAGCTTCGTGCACCTGATGCCCTACCCGGTGGTGTCCGGGTTCATGAGCGGCATCGGCTGCATCATCATCATCATCCAGGTCCATCCCTTCCTCGGGCTGGCGGGCCCGTCCGGCGGCCCCATCGGCCACCTGCTCGCGCTGCCGGATGCGCTGTCGCGCGTCAATCCCGACGCCTTCGTCGCCGGCGCCATCGCGCTGGGGATCGTGCTGTTCACGCCGGCACGCGTCGCGCGCATCGCGCCGCCGCCGCTGATCGCGCTGCTCGCCGGCACGCTGGCGGTGCTGTTCGCGTTCCCCGGCGCGCCGGTGATCGGCGACATCCCCACCGGGCTGCCGGACCCGCAGCTGCCGCGCTTCTCGCTGGACGCGCTGCCGGACATGGTGCAGTCGGCAATCGTGCTCGCGGTGCTGGGCTCGATCGACAGCCTGCTCACCTCGTTGATCGCCGACAGCGTGACCCAGACCCGCCACGACTCCGATCGCGAGCTGATCGGCCAGGGCATCGGCAACACCATCGCCGGCATCATGGGCGCGATCCCCGGCGCGGGCGCGACCATGCGCACCGTGGTCAACGTGCGCGCCGGCGGGCGCACGCCGGTATCGGGGGCGCTGCACGCGCTGCTGCTGCTGGGGGTGATGCTGGGGCTCGGGCGCTACGCGGCGTACATCCCGCAAGCGGTGCTCGCGGGGATCCTGTTCAAGGTGGGCGTGGACATCATCGACTGGCGCTACCTGCGCATGGCGCCCGGCGCGCCGCGCGCGGGCGTGGTGATGATGCTCGCGGTGCTGCTGCTGACGGTGCTGGTCGACCTCATCACCGCGGTGGGCGTCGGCGTGGTGATGGCCAGCCTGCTGTTCGTCAAGCGCATGGCGGACCTGCAGTCGCAGGGGATCCTCGCATCCCGCGGCGGCGACGGCGCGGAGCTCGCCGCCGACGAGCGCGCGCTGCTCGACGGGCTCGACGAGCACGTGCTGCTGGTGACCTTCGCCGGCCCGATGAGCTTCGGCGCTGCGAACGAGATCGGGCGCAAGTTCGAGTCCTTCGTCGACGTCGACGTGCTGGTGCTGGACTTCTCGCGCACGCCGTTCGTCGACTCCAGCGCGACCCTGTCCATTCTCGGCGTGGTGCAGCGGGCAATCGAGAAAAATCAGCGTGTTATAGTCTGCGGCGCCAGTCCGGCCGTGCGCGACACCTTCCGCCGCCTGGGAGTGCTGCGGCGGCTCGACGCGGACGCCGTACTGGACCGGCGGCGTGACGCCCTGAGTCGGGCGCGCGCGCTGGTCATCGAGCGCCACCCGGGAGCAGCAGCCGAGCCGACGTGATCGACGCCCTCGACAACGTCAAGGCCGCCCTCATCGCCGCGGTGTGGGGCGCCTCGCTTGCCGCGCTGCCGCGCCACCGCCGCGGCGCGGTGAAGTGGCTGCGCATCACGCACATGCTGGCGCGCGAGCTCGCGTCGGGCTCCCTGACGCTTCGCGCCGCGAGCCTGGTGTTCACCACCCTGCTGTCGCTGGTGCCGCTGCTGGCAGTGAGCTTCTCGCTGCTCAAGGCCTTTGGCGTGCACAACAAGCTGCAGGCCGTGCTGATGCAGGTGCTCGAGCCGCTCGGCGAGCGCGGGGCGGAGCTCGCGACGCGCATCGTCGAGTTCGTGGACCAGGTGAAGGTGGGTGTGCTGGGCGGCGTGGGTCTGCTGATCCTGCTGTTCACGGTCGTCTCGCTGGTGCAGAAGGTCGAGGAGGCGCTGAACAGCACCTGGCGCATCCACAAGGTGCGCAGCTTCGGGCGGCGCTTCTCCGGCTACCTGAGCGTGATCCTGGTCGGCCCGCTGCTGATGTTCTCCGCGATCGGCCTGATCGGCACGCTGATGGGCACCGAGATCGCGCAGCGCATCGCGTCGGTGGAGCCCTTCGGCACGCTGCTGTCGATGATCTCCACGCTGCTGCCCTTCGCGTTCACGATCGCAGCGTTCAGCTTCGTGTACGCGTTCATCCCCAACACGCGGGTGAGATTGAGCTCGGCGCTGGTCGGCGGGACGGTGGCCGGGGTGCTGTGGGCGGGCGCGGGCTGGGGCTTCGCGGCCTTCGTGGTCAACTCGCCGGAGTCGAACTACGCCGCGATCTACTCGAGCTTCGCGATCGTGTTCTTCTTCATGCTGTGGATCTACGTGGCGTGGCTGATCCTGCTGGTGGGCGGGACCGTGGCCTTCTACCACCAGTGCCCGCAGTACCTGGGGGTGATGCCCGGGGAGCTGAAGGCGAGCAACCGGCTGCGCGAGCGCATCGCGCTCGCGATCATGCTGCGCGTCGGGGAGTGTCATCTCGCGGGCCGGCGTCCTCCCGACGCGCTCGGCCTCGCGCAAGGCCTGCACGTGCCGTTCGAGCTGGTGGACGACGCGCTGGACGCGCTGGGGGCGGGCGGCCTGCTGGCGCTGGCGGAGGAGCCGTCGCGCGGCTACCTGCCCGCGCGCGACGTGGGGTCGATCCGTCTCGGCGAGATCCTCGCCGCGACGCGCCGCGCCCACGAGCACCGCGACCTGGTGCCGGACCACCTGCCGTCGGAGGCGCGCGCCGAGGAGCTGGTGCAGGAGGTGGAGGACAGCGCCGCCCGCACGCTGGGCGAACGTACCCTGCGCGACGCGCTGGCAGACACCGTCGCGACGGCGCCGGCCCGCGACGGCGCGGGCGCCGTCGCGATCAACCGCGCGCGCTGACGGCAGGCAACCGTCTGCGGCGTACGCGCGCTGCGCGACGTGCTGGAGGCGCACGGGTCCGGGACGCAGCGCCGTCCCGGTGCGGCCCGCGCTCCCGGCGCCGCGGAACGACGCGGCGCGCGGCGCCGCGCCGTCAGCGCCGCGTCACGGAAACAGCCAGCTCGTGACGTTGCGCACCGGCTCGCCCCGCTCGGCCCAGCCCAGCCCCTTGATGCAGCGCACGACCAGCCACACCAGCGTGAACAGCAGGATCGCGTAGCCGATGACCACCAGCGACGTCGCCATGCCGACCACGCTGTACAGGAAGCCGATCCAGAAGGTGCGGACCTGGAAGCGGTAGTGGCTCTGCACCCACGGCGGCGCGTCGGCCTTCTTCACGTAGGCCATCACCAGCCCCACCAGCGTGGTGATCGGCAGCACGATGCCGATCAGGTAGAGGATGTAGACGACCCGCGCGTTGCTGCCGTCCGTCGGATCGCCGGCGGGCGGCAGCGTCTCCGCGGCCGCCGTGGCGAGGGGCTGCTCGTCCATGTCGTCGTGCTCCCTGTTCGCGAGGTCCAGCGCCGATTATCGCGCACCCGCGCACGCGAAGCATCGGCGACGGAGGCTCCACATTTCTTGTGCAATGGCGCCGCATAATCGACGCACCGCGCCCACCGCCGACGCCCCGCCATGCACCTGTCCCTGAGAGCCAAGCTGTTCATCACGCTGCTGCTGGTCGCGGCGGGGGTGGCCGTCAGCATGTTCCTCGTGATGCAGTGGTCCTTCGAGCGTGGCTTCCTGCGCCTCGTCGAGGAGCGCCAGCGCGAGCGCCTGGACACCGTGGTCGCGGCGCTCGTGCGCGAGCACGCCGACGCCGGCGGGTGGCAACGCGTGCGCGCGGACCCGCGGCGCTGGGTCGCGATCGTGTTCAGTGCCCGCGCACCGGGGCGTGAGCCCGGCGCGCGCTGGATGCGGCGCCTCGGTGCGACCCCTCCGGGCGTGTGGCCGCCGCCGCGGGTCGAGCGCCGGCGTGACGACGACGGGCCCGACCACGAGCGCCACGAGCGCGAGGACGACGACGCACGCGAAGCGCCCGGCGCGGGCGCGGCCGCGCGGCGCCTTCCGCTCGAGTTCCGCCTCATGCTGCTGGACGCCGACGGCCGGGTCCTGATCGGGCGCCCCGGGCGCGCGGATCTGGTCGAGCGGCTGCCCATCGAGGCCGGCGGGCAGCGCGTGGGCTGGCTCGGCGTGCTGCCCGGTCCGGAGCTGGAGGCGCTCGCGGACATCCGCTTCGTGGCGCGGCAGAAGCGCGCCTTCCTCGCCGCGGCCGCCGTGGTGGTGCTGCTGGCCGGCCTCGCCGCGCTGCCGCTGGCGGCGGCGATGAGCGCGCGCCTGCAGCGCATCGCCGGCGGTGCCCGCGCGCTGGCGGAGGGGCGCTACGCGACCCGGGTGCCGGTGGACAGCGCCGACGAGCTGGGGCGCCTCGCGACGGACTTCAACGAGCTGGCGGCGGCGCTCGAGCGCACCGAGCAGAGCCGGCGGCAGTGGGTGGCCGACATCTCCCACGAGCTGCGCACGCCCATCGCGGTGCTGCGCGCGGAGGTCGAGGCGCTGCAGGACGGGGTGCGCGCGCTGGACGCGCAGGCGCTGGACGTGCTGCACGCGGACGTGCTGCGCCTGGGGCGGCTGGTGGACGACCTCTACCTGCTCGCGCGCTCCGATCTCGGCGCGCTCAGCTACCACAAGGCGGACCTGGACCCGGTGTCGCTGCTGGAGGACGATCTGGCCGCGATGGGCAACGAGTTCCGGCAGCGGCGGATCGAGGTGGCGCTGGAGCGCGGCGCCGGCCTGCCGTGCCGCGTCCACGCCGACGCCGACCGGCTGTCGCAGCTGTTCCGCAACCTGCTCACCAACGCGGTGCGCTACACCGACGCCGGCGGCCGGCTGGTGGTCCGCGCCGCCCGCGAAGGCGGACGCGTGCGGCTGGACTTCGAGGACTCGGAGCCCGGGGTCCCGGACGCCGATCTGCCGCGGCTGTTCGAACGCTTCCACCGCGTGGAGCGCTCGCGCAGCCGCGAGCACGGCGGCGCCGGGCTGGGGCTCGCGATCTGCCGCAGCATCGCCGAGGCCCACGGCGGCACCCTGGAGGCGCGCGCGTCGCGCTTCGGCGGGCTGTGCATCCGGCTCGAGCTGCCGGCGCTGCCGTGAGCGGCGCCCACGTCCTGGTGGTGGAGGACGAGGCCCGCCTCGCGCGCGTCCTCGCCGACTACCTGGAGCGCGAGGGCCTGCGCTGCACCGTGCTCGGCGACGGCGACGCGGTGGTGCCCTGGGTGCGCGAGCATGTGCCGGACCTCGTGCTGCTGGACCTGATGCTGCCCGGGCGCGACGGCCTCTCGGTGTGCAGGGACCTGCGCGCGTTCAGCCGCGTGCCGATCATCATGGTCACCGCGCGGGTCGAGGAGATCGACCGCCTGCTGGGTCTGGAGCTGGGCGCCGACGACTACGTGTGCAAGCCGTTCTCGCCGCGCGAGGTGGTCGCGCGCGTGAAGGCGGTGCTGCGCCGCGCGGCGCCGGACGCCGCGAGCGCGCCGGACGCGCCGGCCGGCGCGCTGGCGCTGGACGCGGACGCGCTGAGGGTGCGTGCGGGCGAGCGGGAGGTGGAGCTGACCGCGGTGGAGTTCCAGCTGCTGCAGACGCTGGTGCGCCACCCCGGGCGGATCTTCTCCCGCGGGCTGCTGATGGAGCGCATCTACGACGACGGCCGGGTGGTCTCGGACCGCACCATCGACAGCCACGTCAAGAAGCTCAGGCGCAAGCTCGCCGGGCTCGCGCCCGGTGCGGAGCTGATCCACTCGGTGTACGGGGTGGGCTACCGCTACGAGCCGCGCACGGACTGAGCGGCCACCGCGCCGCATCCTCGCTGTTTCCACAATTCGTCCCGACTCGTTGCATGACGCGGGTGCATCGTGTGGCCCATGGACGGCGGCAGACCGCTGCTCCGAGAACCCGACCACGTGACGACAGGAGACCGACCATGAAGAAGACCCTCATCGCCCTGCTGTGCGCGGCCGCCATTCCGGCGGCGGCGTGGGCCAGTTCCGACGACTACCGTGGGCGCCCCGACCGCGCCGAGCGCATGGAGCGGATGGCGCAACGCCTGCAGCTCACCGACGAGCAGCGCGCGGCCATGGAGACGCTGTTCGAGGAGCAGCGCGCCGAGCGCGAGGCCATGCGCGATCGCATGCGCTCGCGGATGGCCGAGGTGCTGACGCCCGAGCAGCGCACGCGCATGGACGAGATGCGCGAGGAGCGCCGCGAGAGGTGGCGCGAGAAGCGCCACGACGGCCGCCACGGCCATCGCGGCGACTGCGACTACGAGCGCGGCGAGGAGCGCGAGCGCAGCTGATGGCGGCGCGCCGGGCGGAGCTCGCTCCGCCCGGCGCGCGCCGTCGCCGGCTCGACCCGCGAGCGCGAGCAGGGCGCGATGGCGTCGCAGACCCG
>CBDUCN010000073.1:0-18108 GCA_965365655.1 uncultured Gammaproteobacteria bacterium
GGTTCGCGATCGCCGCGCCGTAGGCGGCGCCGCGCCCGTGGCCCACGTGCAGCGGACCGGTGGGGTTGGCGGACACGAACTCCACCTGCACGCGCGCGCCGTCGCCCACGCGTCCGCGCCCGTAGGCGTCACCGTCGGACAGCACCCGCGGCACGCTCGCCGTCAGCGCCTCGGCGGTCAGGAAGAAGTTCAGGAAGCCCGGCCCGGCGATCTCCACCCGGGCCACCCGCGGGTCCGCGGGCAGGCGCGCGACCAGGTCCTCGGCGATGTCGCGGGGCCTGCGCTTCAGCGCGCGCGCGAGCGCCATCGCGACCGGGCTCGCGTAATCGCCGTGCTCGTCGCCGCGGCTGCGCTCCACCGCGACCTCCGGCAGCGCGTCGCGCGCCAGCTCGCCCGACTCCACGAGCGCACGCAGGGCGTGGCCGATCTGTTCCTGCACCAGGGACTTCATCGCGTGTCCGGGGACCGTTTCCAGAAGGCGAGGCAAAGAGCCGCGTATTCTAGGCGTTCGCGCCCGGCGCTTCAGTACGGCGTCACGATCGCTTCACGCGCTCACAGCGTTTCCTGCGGATCCACGTCCAGCGACCAGCGCACGCGGCGCGCGCCGGGCAGCGCCTCCACCCGCGGCAGCCACTGCGCCAGGCAGCGGTGCAGCGCCGCGCGCTCGGCGGCCTCGAGCAGCAGCTGCCCGCGCACCCGCCCGGCACGGCGCTCCATCGGGGGCGCCACCGGCCCCAGCACGCTCACGCCGGGCGCCGGGCGCGCGGCGTCGCGCGCCGCCGCGAGGAACGCATGCACCGGCTCGCGCTCCGCGGCCTCGGCCCGCAGCAACGCGAGGTGCGCGTACGGCGGCAGCTGACCCGCCTCGCGCTCCGCGAGCGCGGCCTGCGCGAAGCGGCGGTAGCCGCCCATGATCAAGGTGCGCAGCAGCGGGTGCTGCGGATGGTGGGTCTGCACCAGGACGCGGCCGCGGCGCTCGCCGCGCCCGGCGCGTCCGCCGACCTGCGTGAGAAGCTGCGCCATGCGCTCGCTGGCGCGGAAGTCGGCGCTGAACAGCCCGCCGTCCGCGTCCAGGATCGCGACCAGCGTGACACGCGGGAAGTCGTGGCCCTTGGCCAGCATCTGGGTGCCCACCAGCACGTCCAGCGCGCCGTCGTGCACCGCGTCCAGCATCGCCTCCATCGCGCCGCGGCGGCGCACGCTGTCTCGATCGACGCGCGCGACCCGGGCGCGCGGAAAGCGCTCGGCGAGGGCCTCCACGACGCGCTGCGTGCCCACGCCCACCGGGCGCAGCGACTCGACGGCGCCGCATTCGCAGGCCTCGGGCAGCGGCTGCGCGCGGTCGCAGTGGTGGCAGCGCAGGCGCCGCTCCTGGCGGTGCCACACCATGTGCGCGTCACAGCGCGGGCAGTCCACCGGCGCGCCGCACTCGTGGCACATCGCGACCGGGGCGTAGCCGCGCCGGTTGACGAACAGGATCGCCTGCTCGCCGGCCCCCAGGCACGCGTCGAGCGCGTCCCACGCCGGCTCGCTCAGTCCGCCGTCGAGGCGCCGGCCGCGCAGGTCCACGACCGTGACCTCCGGCGCGCGCCCCGCCCCCGCCCGCTCGGGCAGCGTCAGCTCGCGGTAGCGCCCGGCGCGCACGTTGTGCAGCGACTCCAGCGACGGACTGGCCGAGCCCAGCACCACCGGCACACCGGCGCGGCGCGCGCGCAGCACCGCGAGGTCGCGCGCCGAGTAGCGCAGCCCCTCCTGCTGCTTGAAGGACAGGTCGTGCTCCTCGTCCACGACCAGCAGCCCCGGCCGTGCGAGCGGCGTGAACACCGCCGAGCGCGTGCCCACCACCACCGGCGCGTCGCCGCGACGCGCGGCGCGCCAGACCGCGAGGCGCTCGCCGGCGGCCATCCCCGAATGCAGCGCCGCGACCGGCGTGCCCAGCCGGTCGCGGAAGCGGCGCACGGTCTGCGGCGTGAGTCCGATCTCCGGCACCAGCACCAGCGCCTGCTGGCCGCGCGACGTGACGAGGTCGATCAGCGCGAGGTAGACCTCGGTCTTGCCGCTGCCGGTGACGCCGTCGAGGAGGAACGCCGCGAAGCCGCCCAGCGCGGCCTGTACCTGCTCGACGGCCTGCGACTGCGCGGGGTTGAGCACGGTCGCCGACGCCACCCGCTGCGCCGCGGCGGTCTCCGGCGTCACGGCCTCCCGTGCGACGAGGCCGCGCGCGTGCAGGCGCCGGAGCGCCGCCTGCTCCCTGGCGTCGGGCTCCCCCAGCGCCGCGCCGGCGTCGCGGTCGTCGAGCGCGGCAAGCAGCCTGCGCTGCAGCGGACCGAGGGACGGACGCCCCGCGTGCACGGCGTCACGCCCTGCGTCGGTAAGTACCCACTTCGTCGTCTGGGCCGAGTCCAGGGAGCGGCCTTCGCGCAGCCACGGCGGCAGCATCGTGGCCAGCACCTCCCCGGGGGGATGATGGAAGTAGTCGCTGGCAAAGCCCAGCAGCTCGAGAAGCGACGCGTCCAGCAACGGCTCGCGGTCGATCACCGACAGCACCCGCCGCAGGCGCGACGCGGGAACCGACGCCTCGCGGGCGTGGGCCACGACCAGGCCGACCTGGCGACTGCGTCCGAACGGCACCCGCACCCGCACGCCCGGCGGCGGCAGCGCCCCGTCAGTCGCCGGGAGGTAGTCGAACAGCCGCCGCAGCGGCGACGGAACCGCGACCCGCAGCACCTCGCCGGGGCCGGTGCGCGGCGCGCTGCCCGGCGGCGCGCTCATCGGGCGTGGCGGACGGCGCCGGCGCGGCCGGTCACGCCGCCGTGAAGGGTCCGCCCGCGGCCAGCAGCTCCTCCACCTCGGCGAGGCCCGCGCGGCGCATCGCGCGCCCGTCAACCGGCGACAACGGTGCGCGCCGCCGGCTGCGCCCGCTGAACACCACCAGCTCGACCGGGACGTCGCCGGCGAGAAACGAGAAGCCGGGGACGCGCTCGGCGTCGCCGCCGCCGCCACTCAGGCGCAGACGCTGCTCGCTGTTGCGGTGCGGGATGCCGCGCTCCATCAGAAACCAGCCCACGTCCTCGGCGGAATCCGCGAACAGGTGCAGGCACACGACGCTGTGCCCGTCGGCGGCGTCGGACAGCAGCGGGCCCGTCAACCGCGGTCGGAACGGCGCCAGCTCGCGCATCGCCTCCACCGCCGCCGCGCGCAGATCCGCGACCCGGCGCGCGCGATCCTCGCCGCCGAACAGGCGCTGGTACTCGTGGCGAGCGTCCTCGATCTCGGTGTTGCGCGGCAGCGGGCTGCTCGCGGGCAGGCGCAGCCGCTCGAGCGCCTTGCGCTTCGCGAGCGCGAAATCCTGGATTCCGCCTTCGATCATCACGCGCGCGGCTTCGCGGGCGAGCTGCTGGCGCAGTTGTGCGTCGCGCGGGTTCACGAAACGTCCTCGGGCGTGGCGGCGGTCGACCGGGTTCAGAACAGCTGCCGGGTCACCTTGGAGCCGGCGGTGGGCGCGACGACGGCGCCGGCGCGCTCGTCGCGCGCCTCGGTGTCCACTCCGGCCTCGGCCAGCACCCTGGGCGCGCGCTCGGCGTGGAAGTACTCGAAGATCGCGTCCGGGTCGCCGGCCTCGGCGAGCTTGCCCGTGTGCGGATCGATGCGCACGCTCACCAGCCCATCGGGCTGCTCGAGAAAGCGCTCCGGGCGGCCCTCCAGGGCGACCCGCATGAAGTCGATCCACATCGGCAGCGCCGCCCGGCCCCCGGTCTCGCGGCGCCCCAGCGGCGCGAGCTGGTCGAAGCCGACCCACGCGGTGGCCACCACGTCGGGCGTGAAGCCCGAGAACCACGCGTCGTGCTGATCGTTGGTGGTGCCGGTCTTGCCGGCGATGTCGCCCCGCCCCAGCGCGCGCGCCCGCCGGCCGGTGCCGCGCGCGATCACGTCGCGCAGCATCGAGTGCATCAGCCACGCGTTCTCCGCCGGGATGACGCGCGGTGCGACGCGTTGCGGACGCTCCTCCAGCGGGCGGCCGCCGTCCTCCGGCGCGCGCTCGCAGTCGGCACACACGGTCAGCGGCGCCTCGCGGAACACCTCCTCGCCGTCGGCCGTCTCCACCCGCTCGATGAACCAGGGCTCCACGCGATAGCCTCCGTTGGCCAGCACCGCGTAGCCGGCGGCCACCTCCAGCGGCTTCATCGACGCGCTGCCCAGCGCCAGCGACAGGTTGCGGGGCAGGCGCTCGGGCTCGAAGCCGAAGCGCGACACGTAGTCCACCGCAAAGTCGATGCCGATGGCACGCAGCAGCCGGATGGAGACCAGGTTGCGCGACTTGTACAACGCCTCGCGCAGGCGGGTCGGGCCGAAGAACTTGCCGCTGTAGTTCTCGGGCCGCCACGCCGCCTCGAGGCTGGGGTCGTCGAACACCACCGGCGCGTCGTTGATGATGCTGCCGGCGTTGAAGCCGTACTCGATCGCCGCGGAGTACACGAAGGGCTTGAAGTTCGACCCCGGCTGGCGCTCCGCCTGCAGCGCGCGGTTGAACTTGGAGCGGTAGAAGTCGAAGCCGCCCATCACCGCCAGCATCGCGCCGTTCGCGGGCGACAGCGCGACGAGCGCCCCCTCGACGTCCGGCACCTGCGCGAGGCGCCAGATGCGCGGCGCCTCGCCGCCGGCCGCCTCGCGCCTGGCCTTGTCCTTCTTGTCCTCGGGCGCGTCGACCTGCACCAGCCGGATCACGTCGCCGGGGGTGAGCACGTCGCTGGCGCGCTCCGGCTCCGGGCCGCGGCGGTTCTCGTTCACGTATCGCCGCGCCCACGCGAGCCCCTCCCACGGGAGCTCCACCTCGCCCACGCCCTTCGCGAACACGCGCGCCGAGCGCTCCGCGACCTCCAGCACCACGGCCGGGCGCAATCCGCCCACCTCCGGGACGTCGGACAGCAGGCCGGTCAGCTCCGCCTCGCTCGCCGGCGGAACGCCGTTCTGCTCCGCGCCGCGGTAGCCGTGGCGCTCGTCGTACTCGACCAGCGCGGCGCGCAGCGCGGCGACCGCGGCCTCCTGCAGGTCCGCGCGCACGCTGGTGTAGACCTTGAAGCCGGAGGTGTAGGCGTCGTCCCCGTAGCGCTCCTCCATCCACGAGCGCGCCATCTCCGCCACGTACTCGGCGGACGCGACGTCGGCGCGCTGGCCGTGCACCTTGGCCGTCACCGGTGCCGCCTCGGCGGCCTCGAGCTCGGCCTGGGTGATGAAGTCCAGCTCCCGCATGCGCCCCAGCACGTAGTTGCGGCGCGCCACCGCTCGCGTCGGGTTGGCCACCGGATTGAAGCGCGACGGCGCCTTCGGCAGGCCCGCGATCATCGCGGTCTGGGCCAGGGTCAGCTCGCCCAGAGGCTTGCCGTAGTAGACCTGGGCGGCGGCGCCCACGCCGTAGGCACGGTGGCCCAGGAAGATCTTGTTGAGGTACAGCTCGAGGATCTCGTCCTTGCCCAGCTCGCGCTCGATCTTCAGCGCGAGCAGGATCTCGTTGAGCTTGCGCACGTAGGTCTTCTCCCGGCCGAGGAAGAAGTTGCGCGCCACCTGCATCGTGATGGTGCTGCCGCCGGGCCCCTTCTCGCCGGTGCGGATGAGGTGCACCACGGCCCGGGTGAGTCCCTGCCAGTCCACGCCGGGGTGCTCGTAGAAGCGATCGTCCTCGGACGCGAGCACGGCCTGCACGGTGCGCGGCGGGACCTCGGCCAGCGTGAGCGGTATGCGGCGCTGCTCGCCGAACTCCGCGAGCAGCGCGCCGTCGGCGCTGTAGACGCGCAGCGGCACCTGCAGGCGCACGTCGCGCAGGGTGTCCACGGAGGGCAGCTGCGGGGCGAGGTACCAGTAGACGCCGGCGGCCGTGACCACGCCCAGCAGGGCGCCGCCCAGCACCAGAACACCCAGCAGGCGGAACAGTTTGGCGAGCCTGTGCATGTCGCTCCATCCGGGCGCGCGCCCGAGCGCCGACTATATTGTGATGCAGCGCCCGCGTCGCGCCGGCCCGTGCCGCGACGCCGCCGGCCGCGCGGTTCCGGCCTGCAGGCGAAAGGACTGCAACTATACGCGCTACATCCTTGTCCTATCTGCGATTTGTACTTTCTCGAACTCTTGGTCTATATTTGGCCAAGTGAGTTAAAGCTCGTACGCATGTATCGACGCTAACCACAGGATAGTAAAGGAAAAAAGTGGGTCTCCTCTCCAGAACACAGCCCCACGTGCTCGGCGTGGACGTCAGCTCGACGGCGGTCAAGCTGCTCGAACTCTCGGGCGGCGGCGACAAGTTCCGCGTCGAAGCCTATGCCGTCGAGCCGTTGCCACCCAACGCCGTGGTCGAGAAGAACATCACCGAGGTCGAGGCGGTGGGCGAGACCATCCGCCGCGCCGCGCGCCGCTCCGGGACCAAGAACAAGCTGGCGGCGCTGGCCGTCGCCGGCTCGGCAGTGATCACCAAGCTGATCACGATGCCCGGGAATCTCAGCGACGACGAGATGGCGAGCCAGATCGAGCTCGAGGCCGACCAGTACATACCCTACTCCCTGGAGGAGGTGAACCTCGACTTCGAGGTCCTGGGGCCGTCCGAGAAGGACCCGGACCAGGTCGACGTGCTCCTCGCCGCGTCCCGGGAGGAGAACGTGGACTTGCGGGTGGCCGCCGCCTCCGAGGCGGGCTTGACCTGCAAGATCGTGGACGTGGAGGCGTTCGCTCTCGAGAACGCCTTCAGCCTGATCGCGAGGGATCTGCCCACCGGCGGGCTCGGCGAGACCATCGCCCTGGTGGACATCGGCGCCACCATGACGACGCTCAGCGTGCTCACGGACCTGCGGATCGTGTACGCCCGCGAGCAGGTGTTCGGCGGCAAGCAGCTCACCGAGGAGATCCAGCGCCGCTACGGGCTGACCTACGAGGAGGCCGGCCTCGCCAAGCGCCAGGGCGGCCTGCCCGACAACTACGTGCCCGAGGTGCTGGAGCCGTTCAAGGAGTCGATGGCGCAGCAGGTGAACCGGTCGCTGCAGTTCTTCTACTCGTCGAGCCAGATCGGACAGGTGGACCGCATCGTGCTGGCCGGCGGCTGTGCGTCCATCGACGGCGCGGACGAGACCATCTCCCAGAAGACCGGCGTCGAGGTGATCACGGCCAACCCGTTCGCCAACATGTCGCTCAGCAGCAAGGTGAACCCGCAGATCCTGGGCAATGACGCGCCGTCGCTGATGATCGCCTGCGGTCTCGCGATGAGGACGACCTTCTAATGCCACATATCAACCTGCTCCCGTGGCGCGAGGAACTGCGCAAGCGCCGCAACAAGGAGTTCGGCATCCTCGCATTCGTCGCCGCGCTGCTGATGGGCGGCGTGGTGTTCGGTGTCGACTGGCACTTCCAGCAGCGCATCGACCACCAGAACCAGCGCAACGCCTTCCTGGAACAGCAGATCGCGTCGCTGAACAAGAAGATCAAGGAAATCGAGGAGCTGGATCGCGAGAAAGAGCGCCTGCTGGCGCGCATGCGCATCATCCAGCAGCTCCAGTCCAGCCGACCGGAGATCGTGCACGTGGTGGACACCATCGTGAAGACGCTGCCGGACGGGGTCTTCTACACCGCGATCCGCCAGCGCGGCACCGAATTCAACCTGACGGGAATCGCGCAGTCCAACGCCCGTGTGTCCACCTTGATGCGCGAGCTCGAGAAGTCCGAGTGGTTCCACAACCCGAACCTCGTGGAAATCAAGGCCGTCCCGCAGCCCGGAACGGCCGCAGGTGATAGCGACATCCGCCTCAGCAACTTCAACCTGAACGTCACCCAGACGCAGAAGAAGAAGGACGAAGGGGAAGGGGAGGGTGCGTCATGACGCTGAACGACCTCCGCAACCTGGATCCGAACAACATCGGAAGCTGGCCCGCGCCCATCAAGGCGCTGGTCATCCTGGCGCTGTGCGCCGCGGTGCTGGGCGCCGGCTATCACTTCGTCGTGCGCGACCAGATCGCCGCCCTGGAGCAGGCGGAGAGCCAGGAGGTGCAGCTCAAGGGCACGTTCGAGGCGAAGCAGCGCAAGGCGGCCAATCTCGAGCCTCTGAAGCGTCAGCTCGCAGAGATGAAGCAGAGCTTCGGCGCGATGCTGCGGCTTCTGCCAAACAAGACGGAGATTGAAGGCCTGCTGGTCGACATCTCGCAGTCCGGGCTCGCATCCGGGCTCGAATTCGAGCTGTTCAAGCCGCAGGGCGAGCAGCCGGCGGAGTTCTACGCAGTGCAGCCGATCAGCATCATCGTGACCGGGACCTACCATGAGTTCGGTGAGTTCATCAGCGCGGTTGCCGCGCTGCCCCGCATCGTCACCCAGCACGACATCCAGATCGCGCCGGCGACGGGCGCAACCGCGCCGCCGGCGACCGGAACCGGCGCCGCGACCCAGCTTCGGATGAACCTGACGGCAAAGACCTACCGCTATCTCGACGAGGAGGAGATCGCCGCCGAGGCGGCGAAGACCTCCAAGCGGGGCAAGCGCCGATGAACACCCTCGCATCCCGATTCCCATTCCGCCGTCATCTGCCGCGCGCAGCGCTGGCGGCGCTCGCGCTCGCGCTCACCGGGTGCGTGGAACAGAGCATGGGCGACCTCGAGTCGTACTCCCAGGATGTGCTCTCGCGCAAAGGCAGCCGCATCGACGAGCTGCCGCCCATCGAGCCCTACGAGGTGTACACCTACAGCTCCAGCGACGGCATCGACCCGTTCGAGCCGTTCTACAAGGAAGTGGCCCCCGATCAGCAGCGCGGCGATCAGTCCGTGGTGTCGTCCGGGATCACGCCGAACTTCGACCGCAACCGGGAGGAGCTCGAGTCCTACTCGCTGGACGCGTTGCGCATGATGGGCACTCTCGAGATGGACGCCAGACTGTGGGGCATCGTGCGAAGCCCTGACGGCACCATCCACCGGGTGCAGGTCGGCAACTACATGGGCCGCAACCACGGCAAGATCGTGAGCATCTCCGAGGAGAGCATCGATCTCAACGAAATCGTTCAGGACGCCCGGGGCGGATGGCAGGAGCGCGACGCTTCGCTGGCCCTGGTCGAGCAATAGCGTACGGGGACAAGCCATGAGCATGACAACGGCGGTACAGACGACGCTTCACCGCACGGGTGACCGCGCGGCCGCGGACACGGGCGGCCGTCGGGCCGCGAGGATCCGCAGCGCGCTGCTCGCGCTCACGGCGCTCGTGCTCGTTCCGTGGCAGGCGCAGGCGCAGGAAGCGACGCTGGACGACATCAGCTTCGCGCAGCTTCCGGGCAACCGGGTGCAGGTGCAGCTCACCTTCAGCGAGACCGCGGGCGACGACCCGCTCAGCTTCGCGATCGACAACCCGGCGCGCATCGCGCTCGACTTCCCGGGCGTCAAGCTCAACCTCGCGCGGCGTACCGAGAACATCGGCGTCGGCATGGCGCGCAGCGTCACCGCCGTGGAGGCTTCCGGGCGAACCCGCGTGGTGCTCAACCTGATCAAGCTCGTGCCCTACTCGGTCGACCGCAGCGCCAACACCGTGGTGGTGACCCTGGACAGCGTCGGCGAGGCGGCAACGGTGGGCCTTGCGAAGCAGCACCGGACGACGGGCGCCGGGGCACGGGCCGCGAGCGTCGAGAACGTGGACTTCCGCCGCGGCGAGGAAGGCGAGGGTCGCGTCATCGTGACGCTCTCCGATCCGTCCGTCGTCATCGACACCAAGGAGGAAGGCGACCGCATCATCATCGACTTCCTCGGCGCGAACCTCCCGGAACGGCTGTCTCAGCGCCTCGACGTGCTCGATTTCGCAACCCCGGTGAAGAGCGTCACCACCCGCGGGAAGGGCGGCAACGTGCGCATGATCGTCGACGCCTCCGGCAACTTCGAGACCCTCGCCTACCAGTCCGACGACCTGTTCACCCTCGACGTGAAGCCGATCTCCGAGCAGGAGCAGCAGGAGCAGGCGCGCAAGAAGGAGCAGTTCACCGGCGAGCGGCTGTCGCTGAACTTCCAGAACATCGAGGTGCGCGCGGTGCTGCAGCTCATCGCCGACTTCACCGGGCTGAACCTGGTGGCGTCGGACACCGTGGGCGGCAACCTGACGCTGCGGCTGAAGAACGTTCCCTGGGACCAGGCGCTGGACATCATCCTGAAGACGAAGGGCCTCGCGATGCGCCAGACCGGCAACGTGATGCTGGTCGCGCCCAGCGAGGAGATCGCAGCCCGCGAGAAGCTCGAGCTCGAGTCCCAGAAGCAGATCGAGGAGCTGGCGCCGCTGCGCTCCGAGTTCATCCAGGTCAACTACGCGAAGGCGTCGACGATCTCCGGGCTGCTCAAGGCGGAAGGCAACTCGCTGATGACCGAGCGCGGCAACGTGAGCGTCGACGAGCGCACCAACACGCTGCTGGTGCGTGACACGCAGGTCGCCATCAACGCGATTCGCGCGCTCGTCGGCCGGCTCGACGTGCCGGTGCGCCAGGTGCTGATCGAGTCCCGGATCGTGATCGCGGACGACACCTTCAACCGCGACCTGGGCGTGCGCTTCGGCCTGTCCAAGCGCGTCGACACCGGCTCGGGCAAGACCATCGCCCTCGGCGGCGGCAACGCGGGCAACACCGACTTCGGCGGCACCTCCACCTTCAACACGGGCGGCAACGAGAACTTCATCGTGGACCTGCCCATCGGCGGGCCGTCCGGGTTCCTGGAGTTCGCCATCATCGACATCCCCGACTTCCTGCTGCAGCTCGAGCTGCAGGCGGCGCAGGCCGAGGGCCGGGGCGAGGTGCTCTCGAACCCGCGCGTGATCACGTCGAACCAGAAGGAGGCGGTGATCGAGCAGGGCACGGAGATCCCGTTCCAGGAGGCCTCGTCCAGCGGCGCCACCTCGACCTCGTTCAAGAAGGCGGTGCTGTCGCTGCGCGTGACGCCGCAGATCACGCCGGACGACCGGGTGATCATGGACCTCAACGTGAACCAGGACACCGTCGGCCAGGAGTTCGGGGGCATCCCCAGCGTGAACACCCGCAACATCAACACCCAGGTGCTGGTGGACAACGGCGACACGGTGGTGCTGGGCGGCATCTTCGAGCAGACCAAGCGCGAGGACCAGCAGAAGGTGCCGTTCTTCGGCGACCTGCCGTACTTCGGGTTCCTGTTCAAGACCACGTCGGTGCGCGACGACAAGACGGAGCTGCTCATCTTCGTCACGCCGAAGATCATCAAGGACGTGCTCAGCGGGGGTTGATCGCCGGTCCGCCGGCGAATCGGGGGGACGAGAAGCCCGTGCCGCGACAGCGGCACGGGCTTTTCACATTCCGCCCGGCGCGCGGCGCGGATGGTACGATTCCGGGCCCGGAAGCCCCGTCATGCCCGTCCCGACCAACATCTTCCTCGTCGGTCCCATGGGGGCCGGCAAGAGCACCGTGGGACGGCAGCTCGCGCGGGCCCTCAAGAAGCGCTTCATCGACAGCGACAAGGCCATCGAGGAACGCACCGGCGCCAGCATCGCGCTGATCTTCGACGTCGAGGGCGAGGAGGGCTTCCGCAAGCGGGAGCAGGCGATGATCGACGAGCTGAGCGCCCTGGACGGCATCGTGCTCGCCACCGGCGGCGGCGCCGTGCTCGGCGAGACGAACCGGGCCAACCTGATGAGCCGCGGCTACGTGGTGTACCTGAGCGCCCCGGTGGAGCTGCTGGTCGAGCGCACCGCGCGCGACCGCTCGCGGCCGCTGCTGCAGACCGCCGACCCCGCACGCCGGGTGTCGGAGCTGCTGACCGAACGCGACCCGCTGTACCGCGACGTTGCCGACACGGTGGTGCAGACCGATCGCCGCTCGGCGCGGCACGTGGTCAAGGAGATCCAGAAGCGGCTGGAGGCGCTGTGAGGACGCTGGACGTCGCGCTGGGCGCGCGCAGCTACCCCATCTACATCGGCCGCGACCTGCTGTCCCGCGGCGACCTCTTCGCGCCGCACCTGGACGGACGCCAGGTGCTGGTGGTGAGCAACGAGACGGTCGCGCCGCTGTACCTCGAGCCGGTGCGCGCGGCACTCGGCGACTTCGACGTGCACACCGTGGTGCTTCCCGACGGCGAGCGGTACAAGACCCTGGAGACCTTCGCCCGGATCCTGGACGCGGCGATGCAGCACCGCCTGGCGCGCGACGCCGCGGTGGTCGCGCTGGGGGGAGGCGTGGTCGGCGACCTCGCGGGATTCGCCGCGGCCTGCTTCCAGCGCGGCGTGCGCTACGTGCAGGTGCCCACCACGCTGCTCGCGCAGGTGGACTCGTCGGTGGGCGGCAAGACGGCGGTCAACCATCCGGGCGGCAAGAACATGATCGGCGCCTTCCACCAGCCGGCGTGCGTGATCGCAGACACCGCCGCGCTGGAGACGCTGCCCGACCGCGAGCTGGCCGCCGGCATGGCGGAGGTCGTGAAGTACGGCCTGATCCGCGATCCGGAGTTCTTCGACTGGATCGAGCGCAACGCCAATGCGCTGCGCGGACGCGACCCGGAGACACTGGCCTCGGCAGTGGAACGCTCGTGTCGCAACAAGGCGCTGCTGGTGAGCGAGGACGAGCGCGAGACCGCGGCGCGGGCGCTGCTGAACCTGGGCCACACCTTCGGCCACGCCATCGAGGCGGGGCTCGGGTTCGGCACCTGGCTGCACGGCGAGGCGGTCGCCGCGGGCACCTGCATGGCGGCCGATCTCTCGGCGCGCCTCGGCTGGCTGGAGGATGCCGACGTCGCGCGCATCCGCGAGCTGTTCCGGCGCCTGGGCCTGCCCACCGCGGCCCCGGCCAGCCTCGACGCCGCACGCATGCTGGAGCTGATGCAGGTGGACAAGAAGGTGCGCGCCGGGCGGCTGCGGCTGGTGCTGCTGCGCGCGGTCGGCGACGCCTGCCTCACCGCCGAGTTCGACCCGCGGGCGCTGGACGCGACGCTTCGCGCCTGCCGCGAGGCGACCTGAGTGGCCGCGCCGGAAACGGCGGACCGCGGCCACACCGGCGCCGCACCGTATGCGTGCCGCGAGGCCGACTCGCGCGGCCGACTGCACGACGAGCCGGGACCGGGGCTTCGCGGGGAATTCCAGCGCGACCGCGACCGGGTGGTGCACAGCGCCGCGTTCCGCCGCCTCGAGTACAAGACACAGGTCTTCGTGAACCACGAAGGCGACATGTTCCGCACCCGCCTCACCCACTCCATCGAGGTCGCGCAGATCGGGCGCACGATCGCACGGGTGCTGGGTCTCAACGAGGACCTCACGGAGGCCATCGCGCTGGCCCACGATCTGGGCCACACGCCGTTCGGCCACGCCGGACAGGATGCCCTCAACGCGTGCATGCGCGACCACGGCGGCTTCGAGCACAACCTGCAGAGCCTGCGCATCGTGGACGAGCTGGAGGAGAAGTACGCGGACTTCCGCGGCCTCAATCTCACCTTCGAGGTGCGAGAGGGGATCCTCAAGCACTGCTCGCGCAGCAACGCCCGCCACCTGGGCGACCTGGGGCGGCGCTTCATCGACGGGGGCCAGCCGTCGCTGGAGGCACAGCTCGCGAACCTCGCCGACGAGGTCGCCTACAACAATCATGACGTGGACGACGGGCTGCGCGCAGGTCTGCTCGAGCTCGGGCAGCTCGACGAGGTGACGCTGTTCCGCCGCGCGCGCGAGGAGGTGAACGCGCGCTGGCCCGGCCTCGCCGGCCGGCGGCTGATCCACGAGGTGGTGCGGCGGATGATCGATCGCCTCGTGCGCGATCTCGTCGAGAACAGCGCCGCGGCGCTGGCGGCCGCGGCGCCTGCCGATCTGGCCGCGGTGCGCGCAAGCCCCACACCGTTGCTCGCGTTCGGCGCGGCGATGCTGGAGGAGCACCTCGAGCTCAAGCGCTTCCTGCGCCGCCACCTCTATCGCCACTACCGCGTGCACCGCATGGCGAGCAAGGCGGGACGCATCGTGCGCGACCTGTTCACCGCGTTCTTCGACGATCCGCGGCTCCTGCCGCCCGAGTTCCGCGCCCACGTGGCGGCGCTCGAGGAGATGCACGGAGAGAACGGGCGCGCGCGCGCCGTATGCGACTACGTCGCGGGCATGACGGATCGCTTCGCGATCGGGGAGCACCACCGCGTGTTCGACCCGGCCTCGCTCACCTGAGGCGCACGCAAGCCGCTGAGATTGCGGAGGTTTCTGCGTCGCCCGGTGTCATGACAGGGGGCCCGGGCGACGCTATACTTTTCGTCCTTTTGCCCGCACCACGGTCGCGGGAGGAGTGCGCCGCCCGCAGGCGGCTCCGGGGCAGACGCCGCCCGCGGCGCCTGCCCGCCCAAGCGGTCCCGACTGCGTCCTGCACGCCCGTGCCGACCATCGCCCGGCGCGCCGGACAGGGCGCGCGCCGCGCCGGGACCTCTCTGGCAGGCTGGTGAAGAACGCCGTTTCTCGCCCGCCTGCGCCCGGCACGCAGGCGTGTCGGCGCCGATCGGGCCCCCCGGGTGCCCGATCGGCCGAACCGGCGCGAGACAACGTCTTCGCGCAGCGATGCGGGGGCACGCCGGCCGTGCCGTTGCAGCATCATGCGCGCGACCAGGGGGAGCGAGATGAGCACAGTCCAGACCACCTCGGGGCCGCCCACCGGCGGGCTCTACGATCCGGCCTTCGAGCGCGACAGCTGCGGCTTCGGGCTGATCGCGCAGATGGACGACCGCGCGAGCCACTGGCTGGTGCGCACCGCGGTGGACGCGCTGGCCCGCCTCACCCACCGCGGCGCGGTGGCCGCCGACGGCAAGACCGGGGACGGCTGCGGGCTGCTGCTGAAGAAGCCGCACGGCTTCCTCGACGCGCTGGCGGTGCAGCAGGGCATCGCGCTGGCGCCCGAGTACGCGGTGGGCATGCTGTTCATGAGCCAGGATCCGGGCCTGCAGCAGCGCGCCCGCGGCATCCTGGCCGAGGAGCTGGCGGCGGACGGGCTGGACGTCGCCGGCTGGCGCGCGGTGCCGGTGGACCCGTCGGTGTGCGGCGCGCAGGCGCTCGCCACGCTGCCGCACATCGAGCAGATCTTCGTCAACGCCCCGCCGGCCATGGCCCCGGACCTGTTCGAGCGCCGGCTCTACGTCGCCCGCCGGCGCGCCGAGAAGCGCATCGAGCCCGAGGACGCGACCTTCTACGTGCCCAGCCTGTCTTCGCGGGTGCTGTCCTACAAGGGCATGGTGATGGCGGCGAACCTGCCGCTGTTCTATCCGGACCTGCAGAGCGACCTCCTGGAGTCGTCGCTGTGCGTGTTCCACCAGCGCTTCTCGACCAACACCTGGCCGCAGTGGCGCCTCGCACAGCCGTTTCGCTACCTCGCGCACAACGGCGAGATCAACACCGTTCAGGGCAACCGCAACTGGACCCGTGCGCGCAGCGTGAAGTTCGATTCGCCGCTGCTGCCGGACTTCGCGTCCGTGCTGCCGCTGGTCGCCGACCACGACTCCGACTCCTGCAGCCTCGACAACGTGCTCGAGGCGATGCTCGCCGGCGGCATGGACGTGTTCCGCGCGATGCGCATGCTGATCCCGCCCGCGTGGCAGAACTACGACACGATGGACGGCGATCTCAAGGCCTTCTACGAGTACCAGCGCATGCACATGGAGCCCTGGGACGGCCCCGCGGGCATCGTGCTCACCGACGGGCGCTACGCCGCGTGCGTGATGGACAGGAACGGGCTGCGCCCGGCGCGCTACGTGGTCACCAGTGACCGCCACATCACGCTGGCATCCGAGATCGGTGTCTACGACTACGATCCGGCGTCGGTAGAGCGCAAGGGCCGACTCAAGCCCGGCCAGATGCTCGCGGCCGACACCCAGACCGGCGAGCTGCTGCTGCCGCGGGATATCGACACGCGGCTGAAGAGCCGCCATCCGTACCGCAAGTGGATCAAGGCCCACAAGGGCATGCTCAAGTCGGTGCTCGACTCCGAGCCGCTCACCTCGCACCCGCTCACCCGCGAGCAGCTCGACGTGCAGCAGAAGCTGTTCCAGGTCACCAACGAGGAGCGCGAGCAGGTTCTGCGGGTGCTGGCCGAGGCCGGGCAGGAGGCCGTCGGCTCGATGGGCGACGACACGCCGTTGCCGGTGCTGTCGCGCCAGGTGCGCTCGCTCTACGACAGCTTCCGCCAGCAGTTCGCGCAGGTCACCAACCCGCCCATCGACCCGCTGCGCGAGCAGATCGTGATGTCGCTGGAGACCTCCTTCGCCGGAGAGTCGAACCCCTTCAAGGAGGATCCGACACACATCACGCGCGTGGTGGCGAGCTCGCCGGTGCTGTCGGAGTCGAAGTTCGAGGCGCTGCTCGCGCTCGAGGAGCCGCGCTTTCGCAGCCTGCACATCGACCTGAACTATCCCGAGTCGACGAGCCTGGAATCGGCGCTGCGTGACGTCGCGGACCGTGCGGTGAAGGCGGTGCGCGATGGACACCTGATCCTCGTGCTGAGCGACCGCAAGGTCGCGCGCGGAAAGCTCCCGGTGCACGCGCTGCTCGCCACCGGCGCCGTGCATCACCGCCTCATCGAGGAGGGGCTTCGCTGCGACGCCAACATCGTGGTCGAGACCGCGACCGCGCGCGATCCGCACCAGTTCGCGGTGCTCATCGGCTACGGCGCGACCGCCGTCTACCCGTATCTCGCGTTCGAGATCGTCAACGACCTGATCTCGCGGCGCGATGCCGGCCATGTCGAGCCCACCCTCGCCGGCGCCAACTACCGGCGCGGCATCAACAAGGGCCTGTACAAGATCATCTCGAAGATGGGGATATCCACCATCCAGAGCTACCGCGGGGCGCAGCTCTTCGAGATCGTGGGCCTGCACCGCGAGGTGGTGGACATGTGCTTCCGCGGCACCACCTCCCGCATCCAGGGCATGGGCTTCGAGGATCTGGACCACGACCGCCGCCGGCTCGCGTGGGAGGCATGGAACCGGCGCCGCTCGCTGCCCCAGGGCGGACTGCTGAAGTACGTGCACGGCGGCGAGTACCACGCATTCAACCCGGACGTCGTGAGCGCGCTGCAGGAGGCGGTCACCAGCGGCGACTACGCGAAGTACCAGGAGTACGCGCGCATCGTGAACGAGCGCCCCGTGGCGACACTGCGCGACCTGCTGGAGCTGCGCGAGGACGTCGTGCCCGTTCCCATCGAGGAGGTCGAGCCGGCGCGTGCGCTGTACACGCGCTTCGACACCGCGGGGATGTCGCTGGGCGCGCTTTCGCCAGAGGCGCACGAGACGCTCGCGGTGGCGATGAACCGCCTCGGCGGACGCTCCAACTCGGGTGAGGGCGGCGAGGATCCCGCGCGCTACGGCAACGAGCGGGTCTCGCGCATCAAGCAGGTCGCGTCCGGGCGCTTCGGCGTCACCCCGACCTACCTGGTCAATGCCGACGTGCTGCAGATCAAGATCGCGCAGGGAGCCAAGCCCGGCGAAGGCGGCCAGCTTCCCGGGCACAAGGTCAACGAGATGATCGCGCGGCTGCGCTACTCGCGCCCGGGCGTCGCGCTGATCAGTCCGCCGCCGCATCACGACATCTACTCCATCGAGGATCTCGCCCAGCTCATCTTCGATCTGAAGCAGATCAACCCGCAGGCGCTGGTCTCGGTGAAGCTGGTCGCGCAGGCCGGCGTCGGTACCATCGCCGCCGGCGTCGCCAAGGGCTACGCCGACCTGATCACCATCGCGGGCTACGACGGCGGCACGGGCGCGAGCCCGCTCACCTCGGTGAAGTACGCGGGCTCGCCGTGGGAGCTGGGGCTCACCGAGACGCACCAGACGCTGCGCGCCAACGACCTGCGCGACAAGGTACGCCTGCAGACCGACGGCGGCCTGAAGACCGGCTACGACGTCGTGAAGGCCGCGATCCTGGGTGCCGAATCCTTCGGCTTCGGCACGGCGCCGATGGTCGCGATGGGCTGCAAGTACCTGCGAATCTGTCACCTGAACAACTGCGCGACCGGCGTCGCCACCCAGAACAACGTCCTGCGGCTCAAGCACTTCAAGCCGGGCGGCGTGGACAAGGTGATGAACTACTTCCGCTTCGTCGCGCAGGACGTGCGCGAGTGGATGGCGCGCCTGGGCGTTCGCTCGCTCGCGGAGC
>CBDUCN010000074.1:0-17525 GCA_965365655.1 uncultured Gammaproteobacteria bacterium
GTGAGCGGCGAGAACGCGCCGTTCAGCAGCAGCTCGAGATCGCACAGCTGGCGCGGCGTGAGGTCCCAGGACCCGAGCTCCAGCGCCTCGTCGCGCGCGGCGTCGGCCGCGGACTCGCCGAGGTAGCGATCCACCAGCGTGCCGCCGTGCGGCTCCTTGAACGCTCCCATACCGACGATCCCTCCAGCTGCCGTGCAATGCGGCGAAGGCTACCTGCCCGGCGCGGCAGCCGAGCGGGTGCTGCGGACAGCAACGCGCCGGCGCCTGGCGCTGCCGCGTCCCGGCCCCGGCCACGGAGGACGGCGCCCCGAGCGCGCCGCCTACAGGAACAGCGTGTCCACCTCCAGCCCGAGGAGCCATCGCCCCACCGTCTCGAAGTTCGTGTGCCGGCCCTGCACCTGCTGCGACACCGCGTGGGCGTCGCGGAAGCGCCGCTCGAAGGGCTGGCTGTCGAAGATCGCGGTCGCGCCGGCGAGCCGCCACACCTGCTCGGTGACGTCGGTCGCGCGGTTGATGGCCCAGGTGGTCGCGAGGCGGATGCGCACCCGGTCCTCCATCGTCAGCTCCGCGCCCTCCTCCACCCGCGCCCAGGCGTCGCGCAGCGCCTGCTGCTGGAACGCGCGCGCCGCACCCCACTGGGCCTCCAGCTCCGCGAGGCGGGTCTGCACGACGGGGCTGTCGCGCATCGCGCTCGCGCCGCGCGGGGTCTTGTGCCGCGCGAGCGCCGTGAGCTGGTCGATGCACGCCCTCGCGATGCCCAGCGCGACGCCGGAGAACGCGCCCGCGTAGACCTGCGTGGTCGTGAAGCGGTACAGCGTGCCGTCGGCGCGGCACTCGCCCGGCGTCTCACGGTCCAGCGTGAACGCCTGCTCCACGAACAGGTCGTCCACCGCGTAGCCCTCGCTGCGCGTGCCGCGCAGGCCCACGACGTGCCAGTCGTCCGCGATCGCCGCGCGCTCGCGCGGGAACAGCGCGGTGCGCAGCACCGGCGCGCCGGCCGGCGTCAGCCGCGGCGTGCCGTCGGCCTCGAGCACCGTGCAGTGCCCGCCCAGCCACGTCGCGTGGCGGCCGCCGCTCGCGAACCCCCAGCGTCCGGTCACCCGGTAGCCGCCGTCCACCGCGACCGCCCGGCCCTGCGCCCCGGCGCCCCACGCGAGCACCGCGTCGGCGGGCCCGAACACCTCGCGCGCCGGCGCGTCGTCGAGGAAGGCCGCCGCCATCGCGCAGCCGTTGCCCTGCCCCAGGCACCACGCGGTGCTCGCGTCGGCGGTCGCGATCGCCTCGGTGACCAGCGCGATGTCCGCCGGCGGCAGCTCCTCGCCGCCGACCGCGCGCGGCAGGCCGAGACGGAACAGCCCGGCCTCGTGCAGCGCGGCGAGCACGTCCGCGGGCAGCTCGCGCGCGCTGTCGATGCGCGGCGCGGCGTCGGCGATCAGGGGCAGCAGCGCGCGGGCCCGCTGCAGCGCACCGGGCGACGCCGCGCCGCCGCGACCCGCCGGCGCGCTGCGCTTCGCGGTGCGGCTCACGCCACCGCCGGCCGTTCGCGCGGCCGGGTGACGGCGCGGGACGCGTGCGCGCGCCGCGTCATCCCTGCGCCGCCGCGCGCATGTGGGACAGCCACACCAGCATCAGCAGCGCCGCCCCGACCAGCAGCACCAGGACGATTCCGGGAAGCAGCCCGCCGCCGGCGGGCTCCGCGACGACCAGCGCGACCACCGACGGGTCGCGCATCTCGCCGGTCACCCGGTCGCGCCCGGTGTCCAGGGCGACGGTCACGTTGCCCGGCGGATCCGGGAGCGTGAGGCGTCCGGGCGGCGCGTCGAGGGACGGCAGCCCGTCGCGGTAGTGCAGCATGCGCAGCCCGGACTCGGGGGCCGCGAGCGCCGACTCGTCGTAGCCGGCGCTGAAGCGCACCGGCCCCAGGTACACGGCGCTGCTGCGCACCGCCCACGCGGCGCCCGGCGCGGCCGGCAGGAAGCCGTCAGGCGTCGCGACGTCCGGCGCCGGCCCGAGCGTGGTGTGGCCGCCGACGGCGACCCGCGCGAAGCGCAGGCGCACGTCCCCGCCGGGCGCGACGTCGACGTCGGCGCCCGGGTGCGTGTTGCCTACCGAGATGTCGACGCGCGCGGGCGCCGAGTGCGCCCGGCCGTCGCTCGCGCG
This sequence comes from uncultured Gammaproteobacteria bacterium, assembly GCA_965365655.1. GTDB lineage: Bacteria > Pseudomonadota > Gammaproteobacteria > HK1 > HK1 > JBFHNV01. Next base: position 2,161 of record CBDUCN010000074.1, read on the forward strand.
GTAGCTGAAGCCGTCGCGGCCGACGAAGCCCGGCGCCGGGGTGTAGCGGAAGCCGCCGTCCGCACCGAGCGCCAGCGTGCCGTGCGCGACCCCGTCCACCAGCTCCGCGGTCAGGGGGTGACCCTCCGGATCGCGATCGTTGCGAAGCGCCCCGGCGGCGGGGGCGATGCCGGGCGGGCATGCGCCCGGCGACCCGGCCGCGGGCGGCGGCGGCACGGGCACGGGTCCCGCCACCGCGAGGGTGGCACCGGGCATCGCCCAGTACGAGTCCGCGTGCGCGACGGGCGCGCGGTTCGTGCCGGGCGCGTAGTCGAGCACGGCGCGAAAGCCCCTCGGCCGGCCCTGCGCGTCGCGCGCAGCGCCCACGATCACGCGCCCGTCGGCCGACACGTCCAGCGCCGCGAGCAGCCGCGCGCCGCCCAGATCCACGCAGTACTCGTCGCGCAGCACCCGCGCGAGCGCGCGCAGCTCATGCGCCGGGGTCCACACGAACGCGGCGCCGCCGTCATGCGCAGCCGTGCTGGCGGCGCCCACGACGACGCGGCCGTCGGCGGACACCGCGTGCGCCGCGCTGCGGAACTCGCCGCCCGGGAGGTCGCCGAGCCCCCGCATGCCCTCGGCGGCGGTCCACAGGAACGCCTCCAGGCCCTGCGCGGAGCGCGAGACCCCGACCACCACCGCGCCGTCGGCGCTCACGCCCCGGGCCTCGCCGTAGCCGTCACCGGAGAGCAGCCCGCCCAGGTACTCGGGGCTCCCGCCCGCCTCGCGGCGGAACGCGCGGTGCCGCCCGCCGCCCGGCCAGACCCCGCTCCAGCCGACCCCGACGGAGCCGTCCGCGGAGAGATCCAGCGCTTCCGCGAACGGCGCCACGCCGCGCGCGCCGCGGTCGCCCGGCAGATGGCCCATCGCCCGCGGCGCCGCGCCGGGGTCGTCACCGTCGGCCCACGACACCGCGTGATTGGCCACGTAGCCGAGCGCGAGCCCCGCCGACAGGCCGGCCGCGCGGGCGCCGTCGGCGGACACCGCGCGCGCGCGCGCGAACGGCGACGCGCCGGGCAGCGCGACCAGCTCGCGCACCTCGCCGCCGCCCGACCAGCGCACCGCGGCAGTGCGCCCCGTGGACGAGCGGCTCTCGCCCACCACGGTGCCGTCGTCGGCGACGTCGTGCGCGCGGCTGGCCACGCTCGCCGGCGGCAGGCCGCCCAGACGGATCAGGCCGTCGGGCTCGCGCCACACCGCCGCCTCGCCGCACGCGGCGTGCGGCGTCGCGGCACAGCCGGCGACGAAGCGCCCGTCGGGCGACACCGCGCTGGCCTCGGTCATCGGCAGCAGCGTGAACTCGGCCGCGTGTACCGCCACCGGCATCGCCGCCGCCAGCGCCGCCCACATGACCAGCACCCCCGGCAGCATCTCGCTCCTGCGCTCGCGGATCATCGTCTCCCTCCGGCCCGTCCCGACGCGCGAACCCGCCCGCAACGCCGCTGCTGCGACCGCGCCGGACATCGCGGGGGCAAGATGCCACAATCCCCGCGAACGGTCATGGGCCACGAGAAGCGGGACGAAGAACATGAAAGCGTCGGATCTGTTCGTGAAATGCCTGGAGGCGGAAGGGGTCGAGCGCATCTTCGGGGTGCCCGGCGAGGAGAACGCCGACCTGATGATCTCGCTGATGGACAGCCCCATCGAGTTCGTGCTGTGCCGCCACGAGCAGGCGGCCGCGTTCATGGCGGACGCCTACGGGCGCCTCACCGGCAAGGCGGGCGTGTGCCTCGCGACGCTGGGCCCCGGCGCGACCAACCTCGTGACCGGGCTCGCCGACGCGAACATGGATCGCGCGCCGGTGGTCGCGATCATCGGCCAGGGCTCGACGAAGCGCCTGCACAAGGAGAGCCACCAGAACATGGACGCGATCGCGATGCTGCGCCCGATCAGCAAGTGGGTGCAGTCGATCGTCGACGGGCGCAACATCACCGAGGTCGTGCGCAAGGCGTTCAAGGTCGCCGAGATCGAGAAGCCCGGCGTGTGCGTGATCGAGCTGCCGGAGGACGTGGCGAAGGAGGAGGTGGACGACACGCCGATGCCGTCCGCGAAGGTGCGCCGCCCGGCCGCCGACCACAAGGCGGTCACGATGGCCATCGACCTGATCGCGGAGGCGAAGCGCCCGATCATCCTCGCCGGCAACGGCGCCATCAGGAAGCGCGCCGCGACGCAGCTCCGACGTCTCGCCCACAAGCTCGGCATCGGCGTCGTGAACACCTTCATGGGCAAGGGCGCGGTGCCGATGGACGACCCGCACTGCCTGTTCACGATGGGCCTCGGCAGCGGCGACTACAACAACCTCGCGTTCGACGACGCCGACCTCGTGATCTCGTGCGGCTACGACCTCGTCGAGTACGCGCCCACCGCGTGGAATCGCACCAACAAGGACGCGAAGAAGATCATCCACATCGACTTCTGGCCCGCCGAGGTGGATCGCGACTACCCACCCACCGTCGAGATCGTGGGCGACCTCGCGGACGCGCTGTGGCAGCTCAACGAGGCCGTGAACCAGCGCTTCGCGGGCAATCTGCCGGTGTTCGACATCAACATGCGCAAGGACCTGCGCGAGACGATGCGCGCCGACTTCGCCGCCGAGAAGGACGACGCGGGCTTCCCGGTGAAGCCGCAGCGCATCCTGTGGGAGGTGCGCGAGTTCATGGGGCCCGGCGACATCCTGCTCTCCGACGTCGGCGCCCACAAGATGTGGATCTCGCGCTACTACCAGTGCGAGGAGCCCAACACCTGCCTCATCTCCAACGGCTTCTGCACGATGGGCTTCGCGATGCCGGGCTCCATCGGCGCGAAGATGGCTTTTCCGGATCGCAAGGTGCTGTCCATCAGCGGCGACGCCGGCTTCATGATGAACGTGCAGGAGCTCGAGACCGCGGTGCGCAAGAAGCTCAACGTCGTCGCGATGGTGTGGACGGACGGCGAGTACGGCCTCATCAAGTGGAAGCAGCAGGTGGGCTTCCAGGGCAGGCACTCGGATCTGCAGTTCAACAACCCGGACTTCGCCGCGCTCGCGAAGAGCTTCGGGATGTGGGGCGTGGAGCTCGACTCCGCCGACGGCATCCGCCCGGCGCTGGAGGAGGCGTTCCGCCAGGAAGGGCCGGCGCTGATCGCGGTGCCGGTGGACTACGCGGAGAACATGCGTCTCACCGAGCGCCTGGGCAACGTGCAGATCCAGATCTGAGCATGCGTCGGCTCGCGGGCGAGGCGCGGAGCACGCCGGGCGCGCCCGCCGTCGACCCGCGCGCGCGCCGCCTCAGCGCCGCCGAGAAGGCGCAGTTCCGCGACGACGGCTACGTGAAGAACCTGCCGGTGTTCGCGCCGGCGGGCGTGGCCGTGCTGCAACGCAAGTTCGCCGAGCTGAGCGCGCGCCTGCCCGCGGGGCTGCACGTGAGCCGGGTGAACAACTGGCACAAGGCGAGCCGCTGGTTCCACGACCTGTGCCGCACGCCGGCGATCCTCGATTACGTGGAGGACCTGATCGGACCCGACTTCTTCCAGTGGGGCGGGCAGTTCTTCGCCAAGCACCCGGGCGACGGCACCGTGGTGCCGTGGCACCAGGACGCGCAGTACTGGCCGCTGGAGCCGCCGCGCACGGTGACCGTGTGGCTCGCCCTCTTCGACGCCGACGAAACGAACGCCGCGATGCAGGTGGTGCGCGGCTCGCACCGCGAGGGCCGCGTCGCGCACCGCGACAACGACGCCGCGAACCTGATCCTCCGCCAGGAGGTGCCGCCCGAGGCCATCGATCCCGAACGCGTGGTCACGCTGGACCTGAGGGCCGGCGAGATCTCGCTGCACGACGACGCCCTGCTGCACGGCTCCGGACCGAACGACTCGGACCGCGTGCGCTGCGGCCTCACGATGCGGTTCTGCCCCACCGAGGTGAAATGCGACCTGTCGGTGTGGCCGACCTTCGAGGCGTATCTCGCGCGCGGCGTGGACCGCTACCGGCACAATCCGCCGGGCGTGGTGCCGGACGGCGAGTCCTTCCCCACCGCGAAGTTCCAGCACTCGTCGGAGTTCCGCGGGCGGTGACGACCCGCGCCGCCGCGCGCGTTGCGCCGCGCCCGCCTCCGGCGCAGGGTTGAACGCATGGCGAAGGCCGTGCTCATCGACCTGGACGGCGTGATCTACGAGGGCGCGCGCGCGGTGCGCGGTGCGGCGGACGCCATCGCGTGGCTAGAGGACGAACGCATCCCCCACCTGTTCGTCACGAACACCACGTCGCGCTCGCGCGACGACCTGGTGGCGAGGCTCGCCGGCTTCGGCGTGCACACCACGGCGCAGCGCATCCACACGCCGCCGGTCGCGGCCGCCGGATGGCTGTCGTCCCACGCGCCCGGCCCGGCCGCGCTGTTCGTGCCCGCGGCGACACGCCGCGAGTTCGCGGATCTCCCGCTGCTCCCGGACGACGCCGAGGAGGGCGCGGCCAGCGTGGTCATCGGCGACCTCGGCGAGGGCTGGGACTTCGCGACGCTCAACCGCGCGTTCCGCCTGCTGATGGCGAAGCCGCGCCCGGTGCTGGTGGCGCTGGGGATGACCCGCTACTGGATGGCCTCCGACGGCCTGCGCCTGGACGTCGCGGCCTACGTGAAGGCGCTGGAGCACGCGGCGTCGTGCGACGCGGTCGTGCTCGGCAAGCCCGCGCGGGCATTCTTCGACGCGGCCGTCGCGCGCCTTCGCTGCGCCGCGGCGGACGCGGTGATGATCGGCGACGACGTCGCGGGCGACGTGGGCGGGGCGCAGGACGCGGGCCTCGAGGGGGTGCTGGTGCGCACGGGCAAGTTCCGCGACGACGACCTCTCGCGCGGCATCCGCCCCGACGCGGTGCTGGACTCCATCGCCGATCTCCCGCGCTGGTGGCGCGGCCGGGGCGGCTAGCCGGACGGAAAGGCCTCAAGCGCGGCGCGAGCCGGCCGACAGATCGTCTCGAGCCCGTCGAACCCGGGAGGCCTTGCCCATGCCCACAGCACTGCGTGCCGTGTCCGCCGCGCCGGAGACCGCCGAGGCGCGCACCGGCGCGCCGCAGGCCAGCGCCGGAACGCCGGGCGCCGGACAGCCGCGCGCGAGCGACCTGCCGGCGCCGCCCCAGGCCGCGATGCGGGTGCTGCAGCTGTGCGCGGACCCGGGCGCCGACGCGCGCCGGGTCGCGGCGGTCGTCGAGCAGGACCCCGCGCTCGCCGCGCAGGTGCTGCGGATCGTGAACTCCGCGTTCTTCGGCTTCGCGCGGCAGGTCGGCAGCGTGCGCCACGCGGTGTCCATCCTCGGCCAGAAGCCGCTGCGCAACTACGTGCTGTGCCTCGCGGTGCGCGACGCGCTTCGCCCCGCCGTGCTGCACGGCCTGGACACGACCCGCTTCTGGGACGCGTCGCTGCGCCGCGCGGTCGCCGGGCGAGCGCTGGCGCCGTCCGCCGGCGTGGATCCCGACACCGCCTTCACCGTGTGCCTGCTGCAGGACATGGGCCTGCTCGCGATGGTTCACGCGCGCCCGGACTGCGCCGGGGTGGTCGGTGCGCTTCTGGAGCTCGACCCCGAGCGGCGCCTGGCCCGCGAGCAGGCCACGTTCGCGACGACCCACGACGCCGCCGGGCGCGACCTGGCCCGCGCCTGGGAGCTGCCGGAGGACCTCGCGCAGGCGATCGGCGAGCATCACGCGGAGCCCGGGGACGCGGCGCACGGCTCGGCGCTCGGCCGCGTGGCGCTGTGCGCGGACTGGGCGGCGGCGGTGTTCCAGACCGCGGACACGCGCCACGTGATCGCGCGCACCCGCGCGCTGTGCGCGAAGCACCTCGCGCTGGCCGAGGCGGACGCCGACGCGGTGCTGGGCACGATCGGGGAGCGGGTCGCCGACGCGGGCCGCGCGCTGGGCGTCAAGGTGCAGGCGTGCCGCTCCTTCGACGAGGTGCTGCGCGACGCCCATCTCGCGCTCGCGGAGGAGAACCTGGGCTACCAGGAGCTCGCGTGGCGCCTGCAGAGCACGCTGGACGAGCGCGAGGCGCTGTCGCGGCGGCTGCGCGACGAGGTCGAGAAGGCGCGCCTGGTGCAGCGGGCGCTGATGCCGCCGCCCGGCGAGCAGACGCTGTTCCACGGCATCAACGCGCCGGCGCGGGAGCTGTCCGGGGACTTCTTCGACTTCTTCCCGGCCGCGGACGGCCGCTGGTGCTTCAACCTGGGCGACGTCTCCGGCAAGGGCGTGGACGCGGCGCTGCTGATGTCGAAGACCAGCAGCCTGTTCCGCTGCCTGGGCAAGCGGCTCCCCGACCCGGGCCGTCTGCTGGGCCTGCTCAACGACGAGCTGTGCGAGCCCGGCGTGCGCGGGATGTTCGTGACGATGATCGCGGGCGTGCTCGATCCCCGCAGCGGCGAGATATGTCTGGCGAACGCCGGGCATCCGCCGGCCGTGCTCGTGGACTCATCGGGCCGCACCCGCGAGGTCGAGGCCGGCGCACCGCCGCTGGGCGTCGCGGACGGCACGCGCTATCCCGTCGAGCGCCACGCGATGCGCGGCGGCACGCTGTGGCTGTATTCCGACGGCATGCTGGAGGCGGCGCAGGGCGCGGCGCCCGCATCCGGCCTCGCGCCGCTGCTGGCGCTGATCGCGAAGGTCGCGCGCGCGCCGGTCGCGCAGCGCCCCGCGCGGCTCGTGAACGCGCTCTCCCGCCCCGGGCAGCCGGCGGCGGACGACCTCACGGTGCTGATGGTGGACGGCACCGCGGCGCGCTGACGGCGCAGGGGGACCGCCCGGGAAATCGACACGGCCGCAAAGGGGGTCGAGAGTCGACAGGACGCCCCAGAGATCCCCTCCTTCCGGCTCGCGCTGGAGTGCGTGCAGGTGACGGATCCGAGGATCAGTGCGGTGATCACGTAGCCGCGGGCCATTGCCGCCATGCTCGCCCGCGTGGACACCCGCGCAGCCCGCGCCCGACCGCCGACACGACAACCGACCGCACGTGCTGCCCGCGCCCATCGCCGGTGTGCGTGCGAAGCGCTCGCCGAGGCTCTTGGTCGCGCGCGAGGTCCGTCAGCCGCCGGGCCGCGACTGTGTCAGCGGCTGCACCCGGCGCGCGTCAGCCGCCATCCACATCCTCGTCGCCACCGGGCCGCCCCGGAGTCCGCGACGAATTCGCCCGCGCCTCCCTGCTCGATGCGATCGCGGAAATGCGCGTTTCCCGGTCCGATTCGCCTCGCCGCATCGAGGGGACCCGGCCCGCATGGGCGACCGGGGGCCCGGCGCGCCCCTTCCCCGGCCGGTCCCGGGAACGGGACCGTTCGCATCGGGCTCAGCGGTCCTTACAATCCGCGCTCCGAGTTCCGAGGCGCACGGACGCCGGGCCCGGATTCCCGTGCCCGCACCGCCCGCCGGCGCTCGCCGCACGGAGCATCACGTCACATGCGAAGCGAGACGGCCTCCGGCAGCTACCGCGAGCGCCTCAGCGACGAGAACGCGCTGCTGCTCGCCATCCTCGAAGGCACCGCCCGCGAGACGGGCGAGGAGTTCTTCCGCGTGCTGGTCAAGGAGCTCGCCCGCGCGCTCGACACCTGCGGGGCGCTGGTGGCCGACTACCTGCCCGAGACCGGCACGCTGCTCCCGCGGGCGTACTGGCTGGGCGACGACTGGGTCGACCCCGGTCCGTACGAGATCGCCGGCACGCCCTGCGAGGGCGTCATCCGCAGCGGCGAACTGTTCCAGATCCCGGACCGGGTGATCGACCACTACCCACGCAACACCTTTCTGCGCGACAACGAGCTGGTCAGCTACACCGGCATGCCCTTCAAGGACACCGAGGGGCGCATCATCGGCCACCTCGCGGTGCTCGACGGCAAGCCCGTTCCGGACGAGGCGCGCTACCTGGCGCTGTTCCGGATCTTCGGCGATCGCGCCGCCGCCGAGATGCGCCGCCTGCGCGCCGAGCGCGAGCTGCGCGAGCGCGAGGAGCAGCTGAGCCGCCTGATCGACGGGGCGCTGGACGCCATCGTCGAGTTCGACGGCACCCTGCGCGTGCTGCTGGCCAACCCGTCGGCGCGCGAGATCTTCGCCGGCGAGCGCGACGCCGCGTTGCCGGACTCGCTTCAGCAGTGGTTCTGCGCGGACAGCGTCGCCGAGCTCCGTCGGACCGTGGCGCACACTGCCGACTCGGGCGGCGCGCGGCAGGCGTGGTTCGGACGTCGGCTGCGCGGGCGGCGCGCCGACGGAACGGCGTTCGAGCTGGAGGCGACGCTGTCGCGGGCCGGCAGCGGCTCCCACACGCTGATCCTGCGCGACGTGCAGGCACTGCACGAGGCCGAGAACCGCGTGCGCGAGCTCGAACGCGAGACCGGCCTGCTGCGCGACGAGCTCAATGCGCTCGCGCGGCGCCCGGACATCATCGGGCGCAGCGAGCGCTTCCGCGCCGCCCTGGCGAAGGCGCACCAGGTGGCCGCCACCGACGCGACGGTGCTGCTGCTCGGCGAGACGGGGAGCGGCAAGGAGGTCTTCGCACGCGCCATCCACGACGCCAGTGCGCGCGCGGCCAGGCCCCTGGTCACCGTCAACTGCGCCGCGATACCGCGCGAGCTGGTTGAGAGCGAGTTCTTCGGCCACGCCCGCGGCGCGTTCACCGGCGCCACCGCGGCGCGCGAGGGCCGCTTCGCGCGCGCCGACGGCGGCACCATCTTCCTCGACGAGATCGGCGAGCTGCCGCTGGAGGTGCAGGCCAAGCTGCTGCGCGTGCTGCAGGACGGAGAGGTCGAGCCCGTGGGCGGCTCGCGGTCGCTGCGGGTGGACGCACGCGTGATCGCGGCGACCAACCGGCCGCTGTACGAGGAGGTGCGTGCCGGGCGCTTCCGCGAGGACCTCTACTACCGCCTGAACGTGTTCCCGATCCGGATCCCGCCGCTGCGCGAGCGCGGGGACGACATCGAGCCGCTCGCGCAGGCCTTTGCGGAGCGCGCCGCCGCGCGGCTCGGCCGGCCCGCGAAGCCGATCCATCCGGCGAGCCTGGAGCGGCTGCGACACCACGACTGGCCCGGCAACGTGCGCGAGCTGCACAACATCATCGAGCATGCCGTGATCGTCTCGCGCGACGAGTGGCTGCGCCCGGAGACGGGCACGGAGACGGCGCACGCGGCGAGCCCGGTGACGGCGGCGGGGCCGGTGCGCGAGGTGCTCACCGTCGAGGCGCTGCGCCGGATCGAGCGCGACAACATCCACATCGCGCTCGCGGCGAGCGGGGGGCGCGTGTCCGGGGCGCACGGCGCCGCCGCGCGGCTCGGCATGAACGCATCCACGCTGCGCTCGCGCATGAAGGCGCTCGGCATCACCCGCGGCTGAGCGCCCGTGAAGGCACCGCCGCGTCTGCCGCGACGGCGCGCGATTCCTTCACGGGCTCTGCGCCGCGCCGACGGACGAGCGAATCCGTTTCGCTCCCCCACACGATGCGCCTGCCGCCCGGGCACGATCCCGGATCGTCGGCCGCGCGGCGTGTCCTCGACTCACCGCGCCGGCCGCGGCTCGGCGACGGCCCGGCACGCGGACGGGCGCCTGCCCCCAGCCCATGCGAGCACCACCAGGCCGAGGCAGAGCAGCGCGGCCGGTCCAGGCGCGGCCGCAGACACCGGGCCGGCGAACGCGATCAGCCGGTTGTCCACGAGGCCGAGACTCGCGCTGTTGGCAGTGATGCCGTCGGGCAGGTCGAAGAAGGCCAGGGGGTCGAACTCGAAGCTGTTGTCGAACAGCGCGCTGATCACGCCCGGACCGAAGAACCCGAACGCGCTGTCGCCGCCGGCGCGCAGGAACATCGAGGCGGCGAATTGCACCGGCCGGCCGAGCTCGACCTGGGCGGAGCCCGTCAGCTGTTCGTGAACCACCACCGGCCCGGTGGGCAGGGGTCTGGCGGTGCCCGCCTCGCGATCCTTCGCGAACGTGGCGTTGTAGGAGGCGGGGCTGGCCGCGCTCACGCCCGTACCGAGCAGTGTGGCGCTGACCACGAGAACGCCGCCCGCGTTGCCCGTGCCGCCGAAGGTCACCACGCCGTCGAGCAGGCCGCCGAAGCCCACGACGGCATGGGTCTCGACGGTCGGAAACAGGGAGCTGAACACGAGGTCCGGGATGTCGATGATCGCCTCGGCCTCGGGAACCGTGGCGGTGAACTCGTCGATCACACGCACGCCGAGGCCGAGCGACGAGGCACGGGCGTACATGTTCCGGGTGGCGCCGGTCCCGGGCTGCGTGACCAGGATCTGCTCGGCCTCCGCGACGGCCGGGAACTCGACGGTCTCACCCGGGCCCCTGCCGCTCAGAATGCCCACCGCGGCGGTGAACGGCAAGGCGACGGCAGCGGGCGAGGCGAGCGCGAGATGCACGGCGAGGCCGGCCGCCGCCAGGCATCGCCCGCCGATCACGACGGCACGGCGGGACGCTGCACGAGTCGGGCTGCTCGCGGGCATCGCCTCGCCCGGATTGCTGCGCGTGGTGGACATCATGGATCTGCTCCTCGGGGTTGTCTTGCGATGAAGGCTCGATGACCGCCGCGCCCGGGGGTATCCCGCTGCACGGCGCGTAAGTCGTTCACGCGGGGCCGGCGACGAAGCTCGTCACGTCGCCGTCGACGTTCACCCAGGACAATCGCTCGCCGCACCACAGCTGCACGGTCGGCGCGATCCGGGAAGGATCGTCCAGGGTGCCCGCCTTGATGAACACGACGCCCGGATAGGCGTCTCCCCGCGCGCAGATCGGCGAGCCGCAGCGGGCGCAGAACGAGCGCTGCAGAGGCGGGGCGCCTTCACCGGCCCGGGATTCGTAGGTGCGCAGGCCGTCGCCCTCGATCGTGACCGCGCCGGGAGGCATCGCGATGTTGGTCGAGAACGCCGAGCCGGTGTTGCGCTGGCAACTGCGGCAATGACAGACGGCGACCATGACCGGCTCTCCGCTCAGCCGGTAACGCACGGAACCGCAGAGACATCCACCGGCCGCGTTCAGCATTTCCCCGTCCTCCGTCACGCCCCACGCTGCGCCGGCACGGCGGCCGGCGCGTCGTCATTGCCCAAGCGAGAATCGAGCCAATCTGCGCCGGGCGGCGAACGCGCTCGTTTTCAGGGAGTTGACGGTGCCCGCGGACCTTTGGAGGGTGGCGAGATGTCGCGAATCGCGAGATCCCATGCGCGCGATCGCGAAAAATCGCGCGCGCCTCTCTTCTCGATACGGTCGCGGACGTGGGCGTTTCTGCGTCCTGTCGGCAGTGCCGTCTCGCGGCGACGCTTGCGAACGGCTCCGACCAGACGCCGGACCGCATCCAGGTCTTCAAGTGGCCGCGGCTGGCCGGGCAGGCCCGCGAGCAGCGTGCCGGCGGGGCAATCGCGAAGCTCGAGGCGACGATGCTGCGCGCCGACCTCGCCCGGGCGCGGGCGCTGGCCGATGGCTGGGAGCCCACGGCCGCGGACGATGGCCGTGTTGCGCGGTGGGCACAACGTCGCCTGGACGGACACCCCGCCCACGATGTCATTGACGATCTCGTTCCAGGTCACGACCTTGACCGGACATGTGCGACGGGTCACGGCGGCAGGAAGACCTCGAGCTCGGAGTCGGCCCTTCGCGGTCTGACCGCAAAGCTGCCGCCCGCTATACTCCGCGCGTCGCGCGCCGAATGGCGCGGTATCGGGTGACGTGCATGCGATACAGACTCCCCGCGGCCAGGACGGCTTCGGCAGCCTGCCGGCCACCACCTGCTCGGTTGTCTACGTCGTGGACGCCGGGGCGGGAAGAGCAATCGAGTCGACGCCCCACGGCTGTTCGGCCAATCGATGGCCGGCCCCTCGGCCACAGCTTCGGCGCCGTCAGCGTGCACCCACTTCATGCCGGGGCCGTCGCCGCCGGCCAGGAAGCCGGCCTCCGGAGTCCTGGCGAGAGTCTGTGCTCGACTTCTCCGTCATTCGTTGCTCAGCGATTGCCCCATACGGTCATGCAGCGCAAGGATTTCACGTCGAGGTACGGCGGCTCGGGGTTCCAGAGCAGCGCGTCCACGGAGACGGCGATCTACGCAATCTGGGACACCGATCCCGAGTTCTACAAGGAGGTCGTCTACGTCGGCAAGACGAACCAGGGCAAGGACGAGCGTTTCAAGCAACACTGCAAGGACAAGAGCCTCGACGAGGACGATTACAGGTCGACGGAGATCGCGAAGGGCGACTGGACACCATTCGAGACCGCGACCCACGAGCAGTACGGGATTGGCGAGTACGGCGGAAAGGGGTATCTCTGGAACAAGATCAATGCGCTCGACAAGGCGAAATGGGTGTGGTTCCGTGAACCGACGGGCGCACCCCACAACAAGAAGCAGCAGACGAAGCTGACGGACGGGCACTTCATCCCCGAGGCTTTCTGACGACGATGGGCACGTGGGGATACGAGCCATGGGAGTCCGACGAGGCGGCCGACTGGCTCGCGGCGACGTTCGAGAAGGTTCCGATCGACGAGCGACTCGACGAGGCGTTGCGCTATTCCGACACGTACGGCGCGATGCGCTCTGCCGCGTACGTCCTGACGATGCTCGGTCGCAGCGCTCACATGTGGCCTGGAGACCCGTCGCGCCGGCTCGAGCACATCGAACGCGCGCTCACCCGCCTGCGCGGCGCCATCGAGCCGGGGTCCGATGACGACATCCGTCGTGTCGCAGGAGAAGACTCCCCGCTGATTGCCGCGATCGAGAAGCAGATCCTCGCGCTCGAGGCCATGCTGGACGACTGAGACCGGGCGGCGCCTGCGCCGCTCGACAGGATGGTGAACTGGAGTACCCGTCCGACACGAGCACCGCGTGTTCCGGGACCTCTTCGGCGTCATCTGATGGGGCAGATGAGGGGATGCCTTAGACGGGACGTCGACCTTCGGCGGTCTACTACAGATCGCGCGCGACCCGCAGCCCGATGCCGACGCCCGGGCGCCGGCCCTTCCTGCGCGCGGCCGAACGGATCTCCTCGGCGCCCGACGACGCGTTCCCGCCGCGCCGCACGCGGCGCACGCAGTCGCCCGACACCGCCGGCGACCCGTCCGCGGGTGCGCCGGCGTAGCCGTCGGTCCAGCAATCGGCGACCCATTCCCACACGTTGCCGAGCATGTCGTGAAGCCCCAGCGCATTCGCGTCGAAGCTGCCCACGGGCGCGAGCCCGACGTGGCCGTCCTCGCAGTCGAATCGCGTGCCGGATATCGCGCGGCCGCGGCCGGCTCGCGACGCGTCGCCGACGTTCGCATGGCGGCAGGCCGCGTCCGGGTCGTCACCCCAGTACCGGGCACTGACCGTTCCGGCGCGAGCCGCGTACTCCCATTCGGCTTCCGACGGCAGCCGGTAGCGCGCACCGGTCTGCTCGCTCAGCCACTGCACGTAGCGCACCGCGTCGTCCCAGGCCACGCAGACCACGGGCTCGCGCTCGCCCTGCGCGCGCCGGCCGCCAGGATCGCGCCAGGACGCGCCGTCACGCCTTCCCTGGCCCGAGAAGCAGCCGCCGATCGTCTCGGCCCGCGTCGTGTAGCCGGTGGCGTCGACGAAGCGGCGGAACTCCGCGACGGTGACCTCGAACCTTGCGAGCGCGAAGTCGCGGCCGATCGAGACCTCGCGCTGCGGCCCTTCCGCGTCCGCCCGCCCGGGCTCGCCGGGCGGGCTCCCCATCACGAAGCGCCCGGCCGGGATCCTCAGCAGGTCGGGCCCAGCAGAGCCGTCCTTCAACGTGTCGCGCGGCACGGGGCTCTCCCGCCACGCGGCCGGCGCGTCGCGGACTGCGTCTCCGGCGGCCCCGGGCGCCGCGCCGGCGTGCGCCGCACGTGCGGCATCCCCGGCGGCCTCCGCGGTCGCGCCGGCCCGCTCGACGCGCACGGCGTCCCCGGCGACCCCCGCCGTCGCGCCGGCGTGCGCCGCACCCGCGGCATCCCCGGTCGTCCCGGCCGGCGCGTCGGCCCGCTCGACGCGCACGGCATCCCCGGCGGCCGGTGCGGCGCCGTGCGCCGGCGCGGTGTCGCGCACGGCCTGCGGCTCGCGCCGACCGCCCAGGTACCACCACCCGACGACGAGCAGCGCGAGCACGACGGTCGCGGCGACGGCCCCGACGGCGCCCCGGCGCCGCGCCGGCGCCGCGGGCGTGGTAATCGCCGCCGCCGGCGCCGGCTCCGTCACCGCCTCGTGCGTGCCGGGCGCCTCGCCCGGGGCGGGCAGCATCGCGCGCCACTGCGCGATCGATTGCGGCCGGTCCTCGGGCCTGAGCGCGAGGGCGGCGTCGACCGCGTCGAGGAAGCGGCGCGAGTACCGGCCCCGTCCGACGACGCTTGCCGGCGACATCGGGTCAGGCTTGTTCTCGAAACGGGCATGAGCGCGCGTCACCGCGTCGACCGGCGGCGCGCCGCGGCTCAGCGCGACGTACAGCGTCGCGCCCAGACCGTAGATGTCGGTCCACGGGCCCTGCTTGCCCTCCTCCGCGTCGTACTGCTCGTACGGCGAGAACCCGGAAGAGACGACCCGTGTCAGCGTGCGGCTCTGGTTGCCCAGCGCCATGCGCGCGGATCCGAAGTCGAGCAGCACCGGCGAGCCGTCGTCGCGGACGTAGATGTTTCCCGGCTTCACGTCGCGGTGGATGAAGCCCGCGTCGTGCACGTGCCCCAGACCGTCGAGCAGCGGATGCACGATGCCCAGCAGGGACGCCTCGTCCTCGACGCGGCCGAACTTGATCAGGTCGTCGAGACTGCTCCCCTGCTCGTAGGCCATCACCATGTAGGCGGTGTTGTTGGCCTCGAACACGGCCAACACCCTGACGATGTTCGGGTGCGTGAACCTGGCGAGGGTCCTGGCCTCGGTGAGGAAGCGCTCCAGTCCCCACAGGAACGTCTGCCTGCGATCCTCGGTGAACGGATGCACCTCGCTGCCGCCTTCCCTGACCGCGAGCTCGATCGGCAGGTACTCCTTGATGGCCACCGCCCTGTCGAGGTTGGTGTCGGTCGCGAGGTAGGTGATGCCGAAGCCGCCCTGACCGAGCACGCGCCCGATGCGGTACCAGTGCAGCCGGTAGCCTTCGGGAAGGGCGTTGCCGTGGGCCTTCAGGCTCATCGACCGTGGACCGCCGTCGCGTCGAACCGGAGGCTGCGGATTATCGTCCGGCCGCCGTCGCACCGCCAGCAGCGCCCCGGCGGCACGCGCGCGGGAGCCCATGGACCGTCCGGGCGCGCGGGCCGGCCGCGCGGGCCGGGCGCGGCGCCGGCGTGCGCGCGGCCTACTCGCCTGGCTGTGCGATCGCGTCCGCGTCGGGCTCGCGCGCCGCGCGCCGCCCCTCGCTCCACCCGACCACCCACACCGTGAGCG
>CBDUCN010000075.1:0-17493 GCA_965365655.1 uncultured Gammaproteobacteria bacterium
CGCCGCGTCTCGTGGAACGCGAGGCAGGCCGGGTCGAAGTCGAGGCCGCACGCGGCGAGCAGCGCGCGGGTGGTGTCCTCCTGCTGCGCGACCAGCGCCTCGTAGCGCACCTCGTGGATGCGCGGCCCCAGGCAGCCCTCCCAGTGCGCCATCAGCCGGCGATAGTCGCGGTAGTAGCGCCCGATGTCGTCGAGGTCGTACGCGAACGGCAGGTCGCGCGAGAAGTGGGTCGCGAAGATGGACGCGCAGGTGTCCATCGGGTCGCGGCGCACGTGCACGATGTGCGCATGCGGGAACAGCACCGCGATCAGGCCCAGGTGGTCGACGTTGAGGGGATTCTTGTCGGTGAAGCGTTCCGCGCCGCCCGGCTCGGCGAACACCTGCGCGAGGTAGCGCCGTGCCAGCGCGCCCAGGTCCTCGGCCGTCAGCCGGGGCGCGCAGGCCGGGTACGGCAGGTCCGGCACGCCCAGGCGTTGCGGCATCATCGCCGCGACGCCGTCGAAGAACTCGATCTCGCCGCAGGCCAGCACCTTCGGGTGCGACGCCAGGATCTGCTCCACCAGCGTGGTGCCCGAGCGCAGCATGCCGACGACGAACACCGGCGCGCTCGACGGATGCCCCGCGCCCTCTTCCGCCCGGCGCGCGAACCAGTCGCGGCCGAACACCTCGATCAGGCGGTCCACGTGGCGGCTGCGCGCCGCGGCGTCCCACGGCAGCGCCGCGTGCACCAGCGCGTTCGCCGCCTCGAGGTGGGAGAACGCGCGCGACGGCTCGCCCCGGTCCTCCCACATCTTGCCGAGCGCGAAGTGCAGGTGCGCGCGCGCCGCGTCGTCCATGCCGGGCTCGAGCAGCAGCTTCGAGATGCGCTCCATCAGCGCCGCGTCGCCGTCGTCGAAGCGGCGCGTGCGCGCGAGGTTCTCGTAGGCCACGGCGAGGCCGGGCGCCGCGTCCACCGCCGCGCGCAGGTGCCGCTCCGCATCCTGGAAGTCTCCCTGCACCAGCAGCGCGACACCCAGGTCGTTGTTCGCCAGCGGATGGCCCGGCGCGCACGCCAGTGCCGCGCGCACCGCCGCCACCGACTCGTCGAAGCGATCCCGGGCGCGCAGCACGTAGCCGAGGTGGAGGTGGAACTCCGCCTCGCGGGGCTCGAGGCCGATCGCGCGCCGCACGCTCGCCTCGGCGTCCTCCCACGCCCCCTGCGCGGCGTGCACCCGCGACAGGTTGTAGTGGGCGCGAGCGCTGCCGGGCGCGAGGTCCACCGCGCGCTGCAGCGCGTCGCGGGCGGCGGCGGGGTCGCCACTCGCGTGCAGCGCCGCGCCCAGGTTGTTCCAGCCCTCGGCGTGCTCGCCCGACAGCTCCACCGTCGCGCGGAAGCTCTTCACCGCCGCGTCGAGATTGCCCAGCGCCTGCTCCGCGACGCCGAGGTTGTTGTGCGCCTCGGGGGCACGGGGCGCCGCCTGCACCAGCCGCGCGAACACGTCGCGCGCGTCGGCGAGCCGTCCCGCCGCGTGCAGCGCGAGGCCCAGGTTGTTGCTCGCCTGCAGGTCACCGGGCGCGAGCTCCAGCGCGCGGCGATAGCAGCGCACGGCGCCGTCGAGATCGCCTTGGCTGCGCAGCACCTCGCCGAGGTTGTTGTGATAGTGGGGCGCATCGGCGAACGCCGCGATCGCGGCCTCGATCTCGCGGCGCGCGTCGGCGTTGCGTCCCTGCTGGTGCAGCGCGAGCCCGAGCAGGTGATGGGTGTCCGGGTGACCCGGAGCCTGGCGAAGCACCTCGCGGTACATGGGCTCGGCGGCCGCCGGGTCGCCGGCCCGGTGCCGGGACACCGCGTTTTCCACGATGGCCGCGAGCGCCGGCGGCAACGGCGGGGGCGCCTTGCCGCGGGCGCGGCGGGCGGCGGGCTTGCTGCGGCGGCTGGCCACGGGTCGGGGGATCGCGGACTCGGGATGGGTTCTGGCAGACCGGCGGCCGCGCGGTCTCGCGCCCGGCCCCGGGCGGGACAGCATAGCCGTTCGCGGGCGGCAGCCGCCATACTGGCCGGCGCCGGGAACACGGTTATGCACACAAACTGTGGACAACTTTGTGAATGACGCAGTGGAAAAGCGGTTGCGGCCGCGCCGCGACGCGATGCGTCACGGATCTGTCAAAAAATGACCACTTATATAACTCGATGACAATCAGTGTGTTGAGAGGATTTTTCAGTGCGCGCCCGGATCCGGCAGCCGATCCGGCCGCCCCGGGCCGCCGCGTGTGCACAACTCGCCGCGGCGCCGGCGCGCCGCGGGTCCGCCGGCGGCCCGCGCGATGCGGGAGGCCCCGCGCATGAGCTGGTGGGCGACCCTGGTCGGCGGTGCCGTGGGATTCATGCTGGGCGGCCCGCTCGGGGGGCTGCTGGGGGCCGCGCTGGGCCACGGATTCAGCCGCCAGGGCGCCGCGGACGGCGCGAGCTGGGCCGGCGTGGAGCGGGCCCAGACCGCGTTCTTCACCGCCGCGTTCTCGGTGATGGGTCACGTGTCGAAGTCCGACGGCCGCGTGTCGGCCGACGAGATCCGGCTCGCCGGCCGCGTGATGGAGCGCATGGGCCTGTCCGAGCCGCAGCGCGAGCTCGCGCGCCGGCTGTTCCGCGAGGGCAAGGGCGCGGACTTCCCGCTGGACGACGCGCTCGCGCAGCTCGCCCGCGAGTGCCGCAGCCGTGACCTGCTGCGCATGTTCCTCGAGATCCAGGTCTTCGCGGCGCTGGCCGACGGGCGGATCCACCCCGCCGAGCGCGCCATCCTCGACCGCATCGGCAGCCGCCTGGGATTCGACGCCGGGACCCTGGCGCAGGTGGAGCGCCTCGTTGAGGCGGAGCTGCGCGGGGAGTTCAGCGCCGGCGACGCCGCCCGCGGCGCGCCGCTGGCGGACGCGTACGCGCTGCTGGCGGACGCGTACGCGCTGCTGGGCGTGACCCCCGAGGACGACGACGCCGCCGTCAAGCGCGCGTACCGGCGCCTGATGTCCCAGCACCATCCGGACCGGCTGGTGTCCAAGGGCCTGCCCGAGGAGATGATGAAGGTCGCGAACGCGAAGGCGGGCGAGATCCGCGGTGCCTACGAGCGCGTGAAGGCCGCCCGCGGCATGCGCTGACGCGGGCCCGGGTGGCGGCCGCCGGCGCCCGGGCCTACCATCGCCGGCGCCGCGCGCCCGCCCCGGACGCCGCGCCGGAGACGCCGATGAATCCGCCCTGGATCTGCCCCTCCATCCTGTCCGCCGACTTCGCGCGCCTGGGCGAGGAGGTGCGCGCGGTGGTGGACGCGGGCGCCGACAGCATCCACTTCGACGTGATGGACAACCACTACGTGCCGAACCTGACCATCGGCCCGATGGTGTGCAGCGCGCTGCGCCGCCACGGCGTGCAGGCGCCGATCGACGTGCACCTGATGGTGTCCCCGGTGGACCGGCTGATCGGCGAGTTCGCGGACGCCGGCGCGTCGTGCATCAGCTTCCACCCGGAGGCGAGCGCGCACGTGGACCGCTCGCTGCAGCTGATCCGCGACCGCGGCTGCAGCGCCGGGCTGGTGTTCAACCCGGCCACGCCGCTGGACCACCTGCGCTACGTGATGGACCGCGTGGACCTGGTGCTGCTGATGTCCGTGAACCCGGGCTTCGGCGGGCAGTCGTTCATCGCGTCGGCGTTGACCAAGCTGCGCGACGCGCGGCGGCTGATCGACGACAGCGGCCTGCCGATCCGCCTGCAGGTGGACGGCGGGGTGAAGCCGGACAACATCGCCGCGATCGCCGGCGCCGGCGCCGACACCTTCGTCGCCGGCTCCGCGATCTTCGGCGCCGCGGACTACGGCGCGGTGATCCGCGACATGCGCGAGGCCATCGCCTCGGCACGCGGCTAGCTGCCGCGCCGGCGCGTGATCCCCGCCTCGCCCCGCGCGGCGCTGTTCGACCTCGACGGCACCCTGGTGGACTCGGTGCCCGACCTCGCGGCCGCGGCCGACGCGACGCTGCGCGACCTCGGGCGGCCGCCGGCAGGCGAGCCGCGGGTGCGCGACTGGGTGGGCGACGGGGTACCCCGGCTGGTGCACCGCTGCCTCACCGGCGACATGCACGCCGACGCCCCCGAGGAGCTGCACCGCCGCGCGCTGGAGCGCTTCGTGCACCACTACGCGCGGGAGAACGGGCGCCGCACGGCGCTGCGCCCCGGCGCGGGCCGCGCGCTGGCCGCGCTCGCGGAGCGCGGCGTGGCCCTCGCGTGCGTGACCAACAAGCCGCGCGGCTTCACGCTGTCGCTGCTCGCCGCGCTGGGGCTGGACGGCTTCTTCGCGAGCGTGGTCGGCGGCGACGACACCCGGCGCCAGAAGCCGCATCCCGAGCCGCTGCTCGCGGCCCTGGACGCGCTGGGAGTCGCGCCGTCACGGGCCGTGATGGTCGGCGACTCGGACAACGACGTGCGCGCGGCGCGGGCCGCGGGCGTCGCGGTGGTAGCCGTGAGCGACGGCTACAACCACGGCCGGCCGGTGGCCGAGAGCGGCCCCGACGCGGTGCTCGACACCCTGGACGATCTGCCGGCGCTGCTGTACCCGCACGGCGCACCGCCGTCATAATCCCGGGTCGCGCGCCGCTGCGCGTCCGTCGATCACGCCACGAGGATCCAGCATGAGCACCATCCACGCGCCGTGGGCACTCGCCGCCACCGGCTCCACAACCGACGCGGGCCTCGTCCGCAAGCTGCTGCTGGTGTTCGCCGGCAGCGTGCTGCTCACCGTCTCCGCCCGCCTGCAGGTGCCGTTCTGGCCGGTGCCGATGACCATGCAGCCCTACGTGGTGCTGGTGCTCGGCATGGCGCTGGGACGCACGCTGGGCCCGGCGGCCGTCGCGCTGTACCTGCTCGAGGGCGCGCTGGGACTGCCGGTGTTCGCGGGCACCCCCGAGAAGGGGATCGGCCTCGCGTACATGACGGGTCCCACCGGCGGCTACCTGCTCGGCTTCCTGCTCGCCGCCGTGGTCACCGGCCAGCTGAGCGCGCGCGGCTTCGATCGCCGCCCGCTCACCGCGCTGCTCGCCGCGACCGCCGGCATGGCCGCCATCTACGTGCCCGGTCTCGCGTGGCTCGCGACCCTGGTGGGCGCCGAGAAGGCGGTCGCGCTCGGCGCGCTGCCGTTCCTCCCCGGCGACGCGCTCAAGATCGCGCTCGCGACCGCCACCCTCCCCCTCGCCTGGCGGCTGCCGGGCCTGCGCGGCGGCGCGCGCTGAGCGCCGGCACCGGGGCAGCCACGGGCATGGACATGCAGGCGGCGATCCGCCGCGTCACCGAGGGCCACGACCTGTCGGGCGCGGACATGGACGCCATCATGCGCACGATCATGACCGGCGACGCGACGCCGGCGCAGATCGGCGGCTTCCTGGTGGGGCTGCGCATGAAGGGCGAGACGGTGGACGAGATCGCCGCCGCCGCGCGGGTGATGCGCGACCTCGCGAGCGGGGTCAGCGTCGACGTGCCGCACCTGGTCGACACCTGCGGCACCGGCGGCGACGGCGCCGGCACCTTCAACATCTCCACCGCGAGCGCATTCGTCGCGGCCGGGGCGGGCGCCCACGTCGCGAAGCACGGCAACCGCTCGGTCTCCAGCGCGTCGGGCAGCGCGGACGTGCTGGAAGCCGCGGGCGTGAAGGTGGATCTCACCCCGGAGCAGGTCGCGCGGTGCATCCGCGAGGTCGGGCTGGGCTTCATGTTCGCACCGGTGCACCACGGCGCGATGAAGCACGCCATCGGCCCGCGCCGCGAGATGGGCGTGCGCACGATCTTCAACGTGCTGGGGCCGCTCACGAACCCGGCCGGCGCGCCGAACCAGCTCATCGGCGTGTTCAGCGAGAGCCTGATCGAGCCGCTCGCGGAGGTGCTGGGAAAGCTCGGCAGCCGCCACGTGCTGGTGGTGCACGCCGACGACGGCCTGGACGAGATCAGCATCGAGGGCGAGACCCGGGTCGCGGAGTGGCGCGACGGGCGCGTGAGGCGCTACAGCGTCAGCCCCGACGGGCTCGGGCTGACGCCGGCCCCGGTATCGGCCATCGCGGTGGACTCCCCCGCCGAGAGCCTGGCCACGGTCCGCGCGGTGCTCGACGGCGCCGCGGGGCCGGCGCGCGACGTCGTGCTGCTCAACGCGGGCGCGGCCCTGTACGCGAGCGGACGCGCCGCCGACCTCGCCGCGGGCGTCGATCTCGCGCGCAAGAGCATCGACGCCGGCAAGGCGCGCGACTGCCTGGACGCGCTGGTGCGGCTGAGCCGGTCCTTCGCCGCCTGAGCACGAGGGCACGACGACGTGAACGCGCCGGCACGCCTCGCGGCACGCGCGCCATGAGCGCCGCGCCGGACATCCTGAAGACCATCCTGCGTCACAAGGCGCGGGAGGTCGGCGAGCGCGCCGGGGCGCTGCCGCTTCGCCGCCTCGCCGAGGCCAGCGAGCGGGCGCCCGCGCCGCGCGGCTTCGGCGACGCACTGCGCGCGCGCATCGCGCGCGGCGACGCCGCGGTGATCGCCGAGGCGAAGAAGGCCTCGCCGAGCAAGGGCCTGCTGCGCGACCCCTTCGACCCGGCGGCCATCGCGCAAAGCTACGAGGCAGGCGGCGCGGCCTGCCTGTCGGTGCTGACGGACGAGCATTTCTTCCAGGGCAGCGACGAGGCGCTGCGTCGCGCGCGCGAGGCCTGCACGCTGCCGGTGCTGCGCAAGGACTTCGTGATCGACCCCTACCAGGTCTACGAGGCGCGCGCGCTCGGCGCCGACTGCATCCTGCTCATCGTGGCGGCGCTGGGCGACGCCCAGCTCAACGAGCTGGCCGGCCTCGCCCGCCACCTCGACCTCGACGTCCTGGTGGAGGTGCACGACGCCGCGGAGCTCGAGCGGGTCGCGCACATGGACGGCACCCTGCTCGGAATCAACAACCGGAACCTGCGCACCTTCGAGACCACGCTGGACACCACCGTCGCCCTCCTCGAGTCCGTACCCGAAGGACGCATGGTGATCACCGAGAGCGGCATCCACACCCGCGACGACGTGGCCTTCATGCGCGGGCACGGCGTGCACGCGTTCCTCGTCGGCGAGGCCTTCATGCGCGCGCCCGACCCCGGCGAGAAGCTGCGGGAGCTGTTCTTCTGAATCGCGGAGCGGCCCGCAACGGGCCGCGATCCGCCGCGACCGCGGCTCGCGGCATCGTGCCAGACAGCTGATCCGTCGCGCGCTGCGTGCAAGGGCGCGGCTCGCGGGCCCCTCGCCCTCGTCTCCGCTGTTCCCCGCTCAGGACGCCGGCGCAACCGCGCGCACCGGCACGTTCAGCAGATCTGCGCCCCGCGGGCTCAGCGCGCCCCGTAGACCACGATGGTCTTCCCGGCCACGGAGATCAGGTGCTCCTCCTCGAGGTTCTTGAGCACCCGCCCGACCATCTCGCGCGAACAGCCGGCGATGCGGCCGAGCTCCTGACGGGTGATGCGAATCTGCATGCCGTCGGGATGGGTCAGCGCGTCGGGCTGCTTGCACAGGTCGAGCAGCGCCCGCGCGACGCGCCCGGACACGTCCATGAAGGCCAGGTCGCTGACCTTGCGGCTGGTGTTGCGAAGGCGCAGTGCGAGCTGCGAGAGCATCGCGTAGAGCACTTCGGGGAGCTGCGCCGAGATGGCCCGCAGGCGGTCGTAGCTGATGCTCGCGACCTCGCACTGGGTGCGGGCGCGCACCCACGCGCTGCGCTCGTGCTTCTCGTCGAACATGCCGATCTCGCCGAAGAAATCCCCTTCGTTGAGATAGGCGAGCACGATTTCGTGGCCGTCGTCGTCCTCGATCAGCACCGACACCGAGCCCTTCACGAGGTAGAACAACTCGTCGGAGTGGTCGCCGGCGTTGATGATCACGGTCTTCGCCGGATGGGTCCGGCGATGGCAGTGCTCGAGGAATTTCTGGATCGCGTCGCTGCGCGCGAAGGCCTGCGAGATGGCCATGGAGCGCCCCCCTCCTGATCTGGCACGGTCAACCCCAGGCGGCCGTCCGTCGTGCCGGGTTCCCCGCGTCACGACGCGGCGTCCGGTTCTGGTTCGAGTGTAAAGCGAGGCCCTACCGGCTGTCGAACGTTCCTGGCACGATGCCTGCTTGCGCGAACGCGCCGGAATCATCGGATCGGGCACGGCAACGGGGACAGGGCGGCGGTGAAGGCACGAATAAAATGGGTCGAGGGCGCGACCTTCGTCGCGGAGTCGGGCAGCGGCCACGCGATGATCATCGACGGCCCGCCCGACCACGGGGGCCGCAACCTGGGCCCGCGGCCGATGGAGACGGTGCTCATGGGCCTCGGCGCCTGCAGCGCCTTCGACGTGATGTCGATCCTGCGCAAGTCCCGCCAGGCGGTCGCGTCCTGCCACGTCGAGCTGGACGCCGAGCGCGCCGACGCCGTGCCCGCGGTGTTCACCCGCGTGCACATGCGCTACGTCGTGCGCGGCCGGGATCTGCGCCTCGCCGCGGCGGAGCGCGCGGTGCGGCTGTCGGTGGACAAGTACTGCTCCGTGACCGCGATGCTGCGCCCGCGGGTGGAGATCACGCACGAGGTGGTCATCGAGGAGGACGCCGGCGCCTGACGCCGTCGTGGCCCGCGCCCGCGGGGGAGGCTCAGCCCAGGCGCGCGAACAGGCGGGCCCTGTCGTCGCCCTTGCGCCAGGCCGCGACGCTGAGCCGCAGCGCCGCACTGACCTCCGCGCCCAGCTCCTGCTCCAGCGACGCCGCGAGCTTGTCGCGGAACGCCCGCGCGCCCTCGGCCGGCGTGTCGCGCAGGATCACCAGCAGGGCGCCGTCGTCGTCGAAGCCCACCGAGTCCGCCCAGCGCGTGTGCAGCCGCAGCGCGCCCGCGACCGCGCGCAGCCGCGGCGCGTCGTCGCCGCTGGGCGCGACCCCGGCGCGCAGCACGGCGAACGGGTGCTCGTAGCGGCGTGCGCGGGCGAGCTCCACGTCCAGCAGGTGACGCAACGTGTCGGGCATGATGACCCCGGGAATGCTCTCGGTGGGCTTGTGCATCGGAATGGCCATGGTCCGCGCTGTATCGTCCGCGCGGACGACACCTTTAGGGTCGCGCACGGGGCCGGCCCGGGACCGACCCGTACGAGCGGGTGACGCGCCGCCCCGGGCCGGCCCGTCACTTGTAAGGGTCGGCCGCGTCGCGCAGCCCGTCGCCCATGAAGTTGAAGGCCAGCACCACGATCACCACGGGAACCACCGGCAGCATCAGCCACGGGTACAGCGCGACCGCGTTCACGTTCTGCGACTCGGTCAGCAGCACGCCCCAGCTCGTGATCGGCGGGCGCAGCCCGAGGCCCAGGAAGCTGAGCGCGGTCTCGCCCAGGATCATCGACGGGATGGACAGCGTCGCCGACGCGATGAGGTGGCTCATGAAGTTCGGCAGCAGGTGGCGGCCGATCACCCGCCGCGGGCTCGCGCCCATCAGCACGGCCGCGGTGCAGAAATCCTCCTCGCGCAGCGCGAGCAGCTTCGAGCGCACCGCGCGGGCGAGCCCCGTCCAGTCCACCAGCCCCAGGATCACCGTGATGCCCAGGAACACCGCGACCGGGCTCCAGTTCACCGGCAGCGCCGCGGACAGCGCCATCCACAGCGGCAGCTCCGGGAACGAGCGGATGATCTCGATCGCGCGCTGCACGGCGCTGTCCACCCAGCCGCCGTAGTAGCCGGCAAGCCCGCCGAGCACGATTCCCAGCACGAAGCTGATCGCGATGCCGATCAGCCCCACCGTGAGCGATATCCGCGCCCCGTAGACGATGCGCGACAGGATGTCGCGGCCCAGCCGATCGGTGCCGAGCAGGAACAGCGTGCCGTCCTCGGCCGGGCACACCAGGTGCAGGTCGGCCTCGAAAAGGCCCCAGAAGCGGTACGCGTCGCCGCGGCACAGGAAGCGCAGCGCATGGCGTCGTTCGGGGTTCTCCGTGTACTCGCGTTTCAGGTTCTCCAGGTTCAGGCGGTATTCCAGCGCGTACACGAACGGGCCCTCGAAACGGCCTTCGTGGAACAGGTGCACGCTCTGCGGCGGCGCGTAGATGAAGTCCGTGTGACGGCTGTGCAGGTCGTAGGGTGCGAGCAGCTCGCTCACCAGGATGCTCGCGTACATCAGCCCGATGATCACGGCCGACCACACCGCGAGGCGGTGGCGCTTGAAGCGCCACCACGTCATGCGCCACTGCGACGCCATGTAGAAGCGTTCCTGCTCCGGCGTCAGCTTCTCCACCGAGTACGGATCGAAGGGCTCCGGCGAGACGTAATGCCCGGCGGCGGTGGACCGTGCGCCGTCGCCCGCGGCGCCGCCGTTGCCGCTCACGGCGCGCTCTGCCCTTCGAGGCGGATACGCGGATCCAGCAACGCGAGCGCGACGTCGGACAGGAACATCCCGACCACGGTCAGCAGGGACAGGAACATCAGGAACGACCCCGCCAGGTACATGTCCTGGCTCTGCAGCGCCGAGAGCAGCATCGGCCCGGTGGTGGGCAGTGACAGCACCACCGACACGATCGCGGCGCCGGACACGACCTGCGGCAGCAGGTTGCCGATGTCGGCGATGAACGGGTTCAGCGCGAGCCGAAGCGGGTACTTCACCAGCAGCCGGAACGGCGGCACGCCCTTCGCGCGCGCGGTCACGACGTACTGCTTCTGCAGCTCGTCGAGAAGGTTCGCGCGCAGGCGCCGGATCATGCCCGCGGTGCCCGAGGTGCCGATCACCACGACCGGGATCCACAGGTGCTCGAGAATGGAGAGGAACTTCGCGAAGCTCATCGGCTCGCCGATGAACTCGGGGTCCATCAGCCCGCCCACCGAGGTGCCGAACACGACGTTCGCGAAGTAGAGCAGCACCAGCGCGAGCAGGAAGTTCGGCGTCGCGAGACCGAGGAAGCCGATCAGCGTGAGTCCGTGGTCCGCCCAGCTGTACTGGTGCGTCGCCGAGTACACGCCGATGGGAAAGGCCACCACCCAGGTGAACACGATGGTCGCGAAGGACAGCACGAACGACAGGAACAGCCTGTCGCCGACGACGTCGGACACCGGCTTGTTGTACTCGAAGGAGTAGCCGAAGTCGCCCTGCAGCATGCCGGCCAGCCACACCCCGTACTGCTCGACCGGCGACCGGTCCAGACCGTACTGGCGGCGCAGGAAATCGATCTCCTCCTGGCTCACCTTCTCGCCCTGCGCCTCCAGCTCCGCGATGTGGCTGGTCAGGTAGTCGCCCTCGGGGAGCTGGATGATCACGAACACCAGCACGCTGATCACCAGCAGCGTCGGGATCATCACGAGCAGTCGGCGGACGAGGTAGGCGAGCATGGCGATCCGATCGGCGGCGTCAGTCCGGGGCGTACCAGAACGTGTCGGGGTGGTAGATGCCGAAGTGCGCGCCCGGCTCCCAGTTGAAGATGCCCTTCTCGGGCACGTTGCGCAGCCGCCGGTTCACGACCACCGGCTGCGGCACCGCGGACACCAGGCCGATGGTGAACACGCGATCCGCGTGTATCTCGAGCATCTGCGTCCAGATGGCCCGCCGCTCGGCCGTGGAGCCCGCCGTCAGCCACTGGTCGTTCAGCGCGAGCAATCGCTCGGCGCCCGGCAGCGCCGGCGCCTCGCCCTGGGCCCCCCGCGTCTCGCGGTGCTGGCCCCACATCGGCCACTGCAGCTGCTGCTGGCTGGTCGGCGCCAGCTCCTCGGGGCTCATGTCCGCCGTCGGCAGGCCGTTCTCCAGCCCGCCCCAGATGGACATCTGCGTCTTGCCCGCGAAGATGCGGTTGCGGAACACCTCGCGCTGCAGCGGCTTGGTGTAGAGCTTGATGCCGACGTCGCGCCAGGTGCTCTCGATCAGCTCCAGCACGTCGCTCTGCTCGGTGTCCTCACCGGCGGTCTCGACGATGATCTCGGCTGCCCGCCCGTCCGGCAGCAGGCGGATGCCGCGCGCGTCGCGCTCGGTGAGCCCGAGCTCGTCGAGCAGCGCGTTCGCCTGCTTCGGGTCGTAGCGCGCCCAGTCCGTACGCAGGTGCATGTCGAACATCGGGTCGTCGCCGTGCACCGTGTTGTTCCCCTCCACCGCGAGACCGTAGTAGATGACCTGGTTGATCTCGTGGCGATCGACCGCCATCGACAGCGCGCGGCGGAAGCGCACGTCGCGCATCAGGTCACGCCACACCGGGTCCTCCACGTTCAGGTTCGGAAACAGCGCGAGGTGCGCTCCCTTGGTGGTCTGCCACAGGCGCACCTCGTTCTCGGTGCGCTTCTCGCTGGCCTTCAGGAAGGTGAAGTCGCTGAAGTTGAGGCCGCGCGCCTGCAGGTCGCTCTCACCGGCGCCGGTCTTGGCCGGGATCAGCTTGCCGTCCGCGATGCCGAGCACGACGCGGTCGATGTACGGAAGCTGCGCTCCGCGTGCGTCCACGCGGTGATAGTACGGGTTGCGCTCGAACACGAAGCGCACCGCCGGCGCCTCGTTCGTCACCAGCCAGGGGTCCAGCTCCGGCAGGTCCGGATTCAGGTTCTTGTACGGGGAGAATCGGTTGGTGTGCAGGTTCGCCCAGTCCCGCTGCCCGACCTCGTGCGCCATCTTCTCCAGCGCGTCGCGATCGCCGTAGCGCGCGTGAAAGCGCTTCAGGTAGTGCGCCGGCGCGAAGATCTGGAGCGGCCGGGTGCCCGCGAGCGCCGACGGGAAGAACGGGTTCGGCCGGCTCCAGCGGTAGATCACGGTGTGCGCGTCCGGGAAGCTCACCGTGGGCGCTTCGCCGCCCACCAGCAGCACCGACGGCGGCCCGAACGGCGACAGCTCCGGGTCGTTCGCGACGTCCTCCCACCAGTACCGGAAGTCCTCGCTGGTGAACGGATGGCCGTCCGACCAGCGGTGGCCGGGGCGCAGCCGCAGCACGAACTCGCGATCCTCGCGCACCTCGAAGTCCGCGAGCACGTCCGGCACCAGCTCGAAGCGGCGGTCGTAGCCGACCAGCCGCGTGTAGCCGTACACGCTCATCATGCGCACGTCCTTCGCGCGGCCCATCAGCAGGCGCAGCTCGCCGCCGTGGCGGCCCTCCTCGGGCATGGACATCACCCGCGGCACGGCCGGCAGGCGCTGGTCCAGCGGCGGCAGCTCGCCCGCCGCGACGCGGGCGGCGAGCTCCGGCGACTCCAGCGCCGGCCCGCCCGACGCGGCCGACGCCGCGAGCAGCAGCAGCGGCGCGAGCAGCAGCGAGCGGCTCATGCGACGCGGTCCCCGGTCAGCTCGGCCGCGGCGCGCACGAGGTGCCCGGGCGCCACCTCGATCAGCCCCGGCGACGCGTCGCCGGACACCGTGAACGGCGCCGGCCACGCGGCGGGGTGCGAGACCCGGCCTTCCATCAGCGCGGTCAGGTCCAGCCGCCGCGACGGATCCGCGCGCGGCACCGCGGCCAGCAGCGCGCGGGTATACGGGTGCACCGGGTCGCTGAACAGCGCCTCGCGCGGCGCGACCTCGACGAGATACCCGGCGCACATCACCGCGATGCGGTCGGCCATGTAATCCACCACCGCGAGGTTGTGGGACACGAACAGGTACGTGAGTCCCATGTCCTTCTGCAGGTCGCGCAGCAGGTTCAGCACCTGCGCCTGCACCGACACGTCCAGCGCCGACACCGGCTCGTCGCAGATCAGCAGCTCCGGGTTGAGCGCGAGCGCGCGCGCGATGCCGATGCGCTGGCGCTGCCCGCCGGAGAAGCTGTGTGGATAGCGGGACAGGAAGCGCGGGTCCAGGCCGACGTGGCCCATCAGCTCCGTGACCACCCGCGCACGCTGGTCGCTGTCGCTCATGCCGTGGATCACCAGCGGCTCGGAGATGATGTCGAACACCGTCATGCGCGGGTTCAGCGAGCCGAACGGGTCCTGGAACACGAGCTGGATGCGCCGGCGCATCGCGCGCAGGCTCTCGCCCCTGAGCGACAGCAGGTCAACCGGCGTGCCGCGGTCGTTGAACACGACGCGCCCCGCATCCGGGCGCACCGCGCACATGATGATCTTCGACAGCGTTGTCTTGCCGCAGCCGCTCTCGCCCACCAGCCCCAGGCACTCGCCGCGGCGCACGTGCAGGCTCACGTCCGAGAGCGCCTGCACGCCGTGCGCCGGCGCGTGGCCCAGGAAGCCGCCCTTGCGCACCGTGTAGCGCTTGCTCACGTGCTCCACGTCCAGCAAGGGTCCGGCGGCGTGCGCGTGTTCGGGCCACGGCTCGCTTCCGGTCAGGTGTCCGCCGGCCTCGCGCGCGACCTCGCGGATCGGCGTCAGCCGCTCGTCCGCCCGCATGCCGATGCGCGGCACCGCGCGCATCAGCGCCTTCAGATACGGGTGCTGCGGGCGCTCGAAGATGTCGTCCAGCGCGCCGCGCTCCATGACCTTGCCGTGGTACACGACCACGACATCCTCGGCCATGTTCGCGACCACGCCCAGATCATGGGTGATGAGCAGGATGGCCATGCCCATCTCGCGCTGCAGCCGTCCGAGCAGCTGCAGGATCTGCGCCTGGATGGTCACGTCCAGCGCGGTGGTGGGCTCGTCCGCGATCAGCAGCGCCGGACGGCACACCAGCGCCATCGCGATCATCGCGCGCTGGCGCAGTCCCCCCGAGAGCTCGAAGGGATAGGTGTCCAGCGCACGCTCCGGGTCCGGAAAGCCGACGTGCTCCAGCGCCTCGCGCGCGCGCGCACGCGCCTCGGCGCGCGACAGCGGGTGGTGCAGCAGCACCGCCTCGGCGACCTGGTCGCCCACCGTGTGCACCGGCGACAGCGAGGTCATCGGCTCCTGGAAGATCATCGAGATGCGCGCACCGCGCAGGCTCCGCAGGGCCGCGCCGTCGGGATCGAGCGCGGCGATGTCCAGCGGCGGTGCGCCCTGCGCGGCCTGCGGATCGCGGAACAGGATGCGCCCGCGGCTGATGCGGCCGACCTTGGGCAGGATGCCGAGGATGGCCTGCGACACGACGGACTTCCCGGAGCCGGACTCGCCCACCAGCGCGACCGTGCGCCCCGCGGGCACGCTGAAGGACACGCCGCGCACCGCCTGCAGCCTGCCGGCCGCGTGCAGCTCGAAGTCGACGTGGAGGTCGTCGACCTCCAGCAGCGGGGCGCTCACCGCTCCACCCGCGCGAGCATGTCGTCACCGACGCCGAGGGCGTGAAGGTTCGCGACGGTCGCCGCCGGCAGCGCGACGTCGCGGCGGACCGCGGCCGCGAGCGCCCGCTCCAGGACCTGCTCGAAGTCCTGCAGCCGCGAGTCCACGCGAAGCGCCCGACCGCCGGCGCGCAGGCGCAGCTGCAGCCAGCCCCCGCGGCCGTCGCGGCGCGTGCAGTAGTAGCGAAGCTCCAGCGTGTCCAGGTCGTCCCAGCGGATCGTGGTGCCCGCGGGATCCACGCGCAGCCCCGCCGCGTCGACACGGTAGCGGCGCCGCAGCCGTGCGCAGCTCTCCACGGTGAACGCCGCAAACAGCGCGAGACCGCCCGCGAGCAGCGCGCCCAGCCAGCCGGGCGGCGCGCCGGCGGCCAGCGGCAGCGCGCAGATCGCGATGCCGGACGCGCCGGCGGCGGCGTCTGCGGCCACGCTGCGCCGCGGGTAGCGCAGCACGCTCACGGCGCGAAGACCTCGCGCGCGTCCAGCCAGCGCACGTCCGGGCGCGCGGCCAGCGCGCCGAACAGGCGCTCCAGGAAGCCCCACAGGTCCGCGCCGTGCACGAGGTGATGGGTGAGCAGACCGGTCGGCTCGTCGCGGTCCGCGCGGCCCTCGCGACGCGCGCGCAGGTGCGCGCACAGCGCCGCCAGCACGCGCCCCTCGCCGCGGAACACCGTGCCGCGGCGCCAGTCCACCGGATCGACGTGGCAGTTCACCTGGCGCACCCCGACGGCCGCCTCGCCGCTCGCGCGCGCGGCGAAGCACGACAGGCCGCGAAATCCCAGCGCACCCAGCCGCGGCACCAGCGCCGTCGCGATGCGGTTCCACGGCGGCACCAGCACCGGCACGAAGTCCTCCGCGAAGGTCGTCGCCAGGCGCTCCCGCCCGCGCGCCAGCTCGTCCGCGGCCTCCGCCGCGGGGCGATGATCCCCGAGCTCGGCGGCAGGCTCGTCGGCCGCGGCGTAGTCACGGTGCGCGTAGCCATGCTGGAGGATTGCGGGGCGGAACGACGGTTCGGGCAGCCGCGCGAGGCTCGCGTCGAGCCGCGCCGGCACCGTCGCCAGCGCGACCGGGACCTGCCAGTGCCGCGACAGCGCGGCCAGCCGCTCCAGCGCGGGTGTGACGGCGCACGCATCGTCATCGCGCCACCACAGCGTGGCGACGGCGCCGCGTTCGCCCCAGCGCGTCAGCTCCCCGTCCAGATCCTCCCAGGTGCATGCGCCCGTCATCGATGTGCAGTCCGTGGCCGACCCGCGCTCCGCTGAAGCGTATCGTCAGCCGCGCGCACGACTTTGACAACCGCCCTGCGCGACTTCTTCGCCGATCCAGCCGAGCAGCAACGCCGCGCTGCGCCGCGCGCCGTCCAGGTCCACGCCCGCCGCGGGCACCGGCGAGCCTGCCGCGGCGTCCACGGCGGCGAGCAGCGCGCCGGGCGTGAGCGCGCCGTGCGGAACCACCTGCGCGAGGCCGCGCGCCGCGAGGTGGCGCGCGCGCACCGCCTGCTCGTGCTCGCGCTCGTCCTCGTAGGGCACGATCACCGCGGGCGTGCGCGACGCCAGCAGGTCCGTCACGGTGTTGTACCCGCCCTGCGACACCGACACCGCGCAGCCGTCCAGCAGGGCGTGGAAGTCCGCGCGGTTGCGCTCCACCACGACGCGCGCGCCGGCCTGCGCGGCGAGGGCGCGGAAGCGCGCTTCGGGCAGGTTGGGCCCCACCAGGACGTGCCAGCGCCGGCCGCGGCGGGGGTCGCCGGCCGCCGCCTGCAGCGCCGCCAGCAGCAGGCTCTCGCCGAAGAAGCCGCCGCCGGCCGACACCAGCACCGGGCCGTCGGGCCGCGGCGGGCGCGCCGCCACGGGCTCCCGCGTGCTGACGTAGCCGGTGTGGTGCACGCGCGCGGCGATACGCGCGAACGGCGCGAACGAGTCGGCCAGCGGCAGCACGTCGGGGTCGGAGTGCACCAGCACGCGGTCGAAATGGCGCAGCACCCGGTCCGCCATGCGCTCGAGCTTCGCCGGATCGCGACGCTGCTCGACGATGTCGCGCACCGAGCTCACCAGCAGCGGCCGCGGGCGCATCGCGGCCACGGCCGCCATCAGGGGCTCGAGCTCGAAGCGCAGCAGGCCGCGGCCGAACGGCCAGGTCTCCGTGATCAGCGCGTGCGGGCGCCGCGCCTCGACGATCTCCAGCAGCCGCGCCGCGCGGCGCTGCCGCCACGCGTCGTCCACCGCCCGCCCGGTTTCGTCCACCAGCGTGTGGTAGCGCATGTCCAGCGAGCGCGCCGGCGGGAGCTGGATCAGCTCGCAGCCGTCGAGATCGAGG
>CBDUCN010000076.1:0-17456 GCA_965365655.1 uncultured Gammaproteobacteria bacterium
CGGGCATCGAGGCGCCAGCCGTCGCGGCCGGCGCGGGTTTGCGTGCACGTGCCGTCAGCTGCGCGCCGCGGCGCGCAGGCGGTACATGATCTGCTGCACGGCGTCGCGCCGCATCTCGTCGCGCAGCGTGATCTCCTCGCGCCCCGAGCCGAGCAGCGCGTCGCGGTCGAACACGTAGTCGCGCAGCAGGGTCACCGACTGCGGTGCGAGCAGGGTGCGCCCGTCGCGGGTCACGGCGTTCACGTCCACGGTGTACGCGAGCTCGAACTCGCGCTCCTTGCCGGTGTCCGGGTCCACCGACAGCACGCGGCGGTCATAGCGCTCGTTGGTGATGGTGAGCACGACGTCGGCGCCCTCGCGCCCGGGCAGCAGCCGCGTGTCGCTGCCTTCCAGGAAGAACTCGCTCTCGGCCTGGATCAGGGCCGGGGCGGCCACGTGCAGCGCGCCGAGGTCCGGCGGCAGCACCTGGGCGCCGCGCAGCTGGAACCCGCAGCCCGCGAGCAGGGTGCACAGAGCGATGACGGCGGCGGCACGCATGCGCATAGCGTAGCGCGCCGGCGGCGCGCAGTGCAGCTTGCGGGCGCTCACCGCGCCGCCCCGGGGCCGGCGGGCGGGCTCATCCGCCGACCAGGCGCTGCGACCACTTGAGCGCGACGTTGAAGCTGATGCTGATGCGGGAGGTGTCGGCGAGGTTCGGGTGCACCGAGTGGTTCACGAAGGAGTTCCACAGCAGCAGGTTGCCCGCGCCGGGGCGCACCGGGTGCTCGCGCTGCGCGAGCTGCTCGTCGTCCACCGCGAGCAGGTTCACCGCCGCGCGCGGGTCGTAGTAGCTGATCGCGGCCGGCGGCGCGCCGGGAGGGCCGTCCGGGGCGGGCTGCTCCGGGACGCGCACGTAGTAGGTGCCGCTCAGGTAGCTCCAGCCGTGGTTGTGCGGCGAGTGGTAGTCGCCGCGCCGGTTCACGTTGGCCCAGCCGCGCACCTCCCACCCGACCGGGTAGTCGACCCCGACGCTTTTCAGGTAGGTGTCGATCGCGCGGTCGATGCCGGCGCGCAGCCACGCGATGTCCGCGTGCTCGAGCGCCAGGATGTCGGTCTCGCGGTAACGCGAGGTCATCTGCTCCGACTCGGCGTCCATCTTCTCGACCAGCGCCACCAGCCCGGGGTTGTGCTCCTCGAAGCCGTCGACTCGGCAGCGCACCAGCAGCGTGGGCCACAGCGTGACCAGCCGCGGGGTCCAGCTCGGAGGGGTCATGCGCCGGCCCCCTCGCGCGCGAGCCGCACGTCGAAGCCGATGCGAAGCGCCGGCTCGCGCCACACGTGCGGATGCATGAAGTACGGCACGTAGGCCGGCCACATGACCAGCGTGCCGGGACGCAGCTCCACGGTGTGGTGGTAGCGGACGTAGGGATCCTTGTCGATGGCGTTCATGTTCATGCCCACCCGCGGGTCGTAGAAGGACACGCATCCGGGCCGGGCGTCGTCGCGCGTGCCCATCTCGCGCGTCTCGCCCGCGCCGCGCAGCACGTACAGGCCCGTGAGGTACGCGCCGGGGCGGGTCACCAGCGAGCGGTAGTCGCCGAGCGCCTGGCGCTCGATGCGGCAGGCCACCCCGATCTCCGGCGCGCGCGTGAAGCGAAGCGCCTGCAGCATGCCGCCGATGCCGTGAATCACGTTCGCCTTCAGCCACTCGATGCACGGCTCGTCCAGCGCGAACAGCCGTTCCCCCGGGACCTCGTCGACCAGGGCCTGCAGGCGCCGCGTGTGCGGCTCGTGGTCATCCAGCGGCTGCACCAGCACGTGGGTCGGCCACAGTGCGACGATCTCGAACTCGGACAGCGACGCGGGCGCGGCGGCTGCCGGGGTGTCAGTCATTGCGCTCGTCCTCCGCGGCGGGGGTGTAGAGGCGCCCACCACTCCATATCCGCGTCGCGCCGCCCCACGCGACCGCGCTCGCGAGGTCGGGGAAGAAGCCCCGGCCCTTGTGGTTGGCGCTGGTGTTGCAGAGCAGCGGGACTCCGCTCAGGGCCCGGTACTCGCCGAGCACCGCGTGCAGCAGCGGGTGCTGCTCCCGGTTCACGGTCTGCAGCCGCGCGGTGCCGTCCTGGTGGCGGATGGCCGGCACGCGGTCCACCCACTCGTCGCGCACCCGGTGATCGTAGAGCATGAACGGGTCCGCGCCGCCCGGGGAGAACACCTCGCCGGCCGCCTCCTCCAGGCACACCGGCGCGACCGGGCGGTAGTCCTCGCGCTGCTTGATCGCGTTCAGGTGGTCCTTCATCGCGGGGTCGGTGGCCGGGGCGAGGATGCTGCGGTTGCCCAGCGCGCGCGGCCCGACCTCGGCGGCGCCGTCGAGGAACAGCACCGGGCGACCCGTGACGTGCAGCTCGCGGGCGAGCTCCGCGGGCGTGCACGGCCGCGACTGCCAGCCGTCGGGCACCGGCTCGGCGTGGAACGGCGGCCCGGCGTACACGCTCCAGTCCAGGACCCTGCGCCCTTCGTGCGCGAGCATCGCGCAGCACGCGGCGCCGAGCGCGCTGCCGGCGTCGTTCGGAAACGGCGGGATCCACATCTCGTCGAACAGCCCGCTCGCGCGGATGGCCTGGTTCCACTTGATGTTGAGCGCGCAGCCGCCGGCGTAGCACAGGCGCCGCGCCTTGCCGGGGTGGCGCTCCACCATCGCGGTGAGCGATTCCAGCAGCAGGCGCTGCACGAACTCGTGGTACGACGCGATGACGTCGGCGCCGTCCGCGGCCGCGACCTCCGGCGCCTCGCGGATGCGCGCCAGCACCTCGAAGTTCGATGGGTACACGCTCGCGAGCGTCGCGTCGTCCACCGGCGGGAGCGCGCCGAACAGGCGCCGGAACAGCGCTACCAGGTCCTCGCGCACCGTGCCCCAGGCCACGTAGGCCATGATCTTGCCCGGCGTGCCCAGGGTCTCCCACGCCGACGGGTTCGCGGCGAAGGGCCCGCGGCCGGCCGCGACCTCGGCGTACAGGTCGCCGACCACCGGGAACAGCGCGCCGACGTTCTCGATGCGCCCGCTGCCGGCGTCCAGGTAGTACAGGTACGGCACCATGCCGCCGTCCCAGCTCAGCAGCCACGCGCTCGCACCGGTGCGCGCGAACGGACTGGAGCACCACGCGCCCACCGCGTGGCCCGCGTAGTGGGGCCAGCTCAGGTAGTCGAGGCCGGACTGGCTGGCCGCCAGCGGCGCGAGCAGGTCGCGGTCCAGCGGGGTCTGGATGTACGGCGCGCGCGGGAACTCGAGCTCGCGCTCGCCCCAGCGGAACACGTTGCGGCTGTGCGCGTGCCAGCCGTCGAGGGCGAACAGGTCCACGTCGCCGCGCGCGAAGCCGCCGCCGGCGAGCAGGTCCAGCGCGACCTGCATGTCGGCCAGCAGCCCGTGGCGCAGGCCGTTGCCGAGCTTCTCCATCTCGACGCTGAACAGCAGCCGGCCGTCCTCGATCACCGCGACCGCGCCGTCGTGCCCGAACTTGATTCCGCAGATTCGCATGCCCGGCGCCGGACCGTCCTGTTGCAGGGCGCGCCCGGGGCGCGCGGATGGCGTGGAGAAGGGGCGCGCAGTCTAGCCCGGACCCGTCATCGGATTCACGGTGTCCCGCTCGATTCCCGCACTCCGTCGCGCAGCTCCGTCTCCCGGGCGCACGGCGCGCAGGCCGCGCGGCGGGCCGCCGGACGCGTCAGACCACGATGTTGACCAGCTTGCCGGGCACCACGATCACCTTGCGCACCGTCGCGTCGCCCACCGTGCGCAGCACGTTCTCGACGCCCAGCGCGGCGCGCTCGACGCTGCGGCGATCGGCGTCGGCGGCGACGGTGACGCGCCCGCGCAGCTTGCCGTTGACCTGCACCACCAGCTCGACCTCGTCGCGCACCATCGCGTCGGCGTCGGCGACGGGCCAGCGCGCATCGATCACCGGCTCGTCGTGGCCGAGCGCCTGCCAAAGCGCGTGGCACGCGTGCGGCACCACCGGCGCGAGCAGCAGCACCACCGTCTCCAGCGCCTCGTGCACGACGGCGCGCATGCGGTCCTCGGCCGCGTGATCCGAGGCGGCGTTGATCAGCTCCCTGCACGCGGCCACCGCGGTGTTGAACTTGTAGCGCCGGCCGACGTCGTCGCTCACCTTGGCGATGGTCTCGTGGGTCTGGCGCCTGAGCGCGCGCGCGGCGTCGTCCAGCGCGGCCGTGTCCAGCGCCGGCGCGGCGCCGCGCTGCACGTGCTCGTGGACCATCCGCCACAGCCGGCGCATGAAGCGCGCCGCGCCTTCCACCGCGCTGTCGGACCACTCCAGCATCTGATCCGGCGGCGAGGTCTCCATCATGTACAGGCGCACGGTGTCGGCGCCGTAGCGCTCGATCATCGCCTGCGGGTCGACGCCGTTGTTCTTCGACTTCGACATCTTCTCGATCGGACCCACCGTCACCGGCTGGCCGTCGGCCTTCAGGCGCGCGCCGGTGACCTTGCCCTTGTCGTCGCGTTCCACCTCCACGTCGGCGGGCGCGTAGTACACGGTGCGTCCGCCCGCCTCGCGGTAGAAGGTCTCGGCGACCACCATGCCCTGCGTGAGCAGGTTGCTGAACGGCTCGTCGCTCTCGAGCAGCCCCTCGTCGCGCATCAGCTTGTGGAAGAAGCGCGCGTAGAGCAGGTGCAGGATCGCGTGCTCGATGCCGCCGACGTACTGGTCCACCGGCAGCCAGTAGTTCGCGCGCTCGTCGAGCATCGCGGTGTCGTTGTCGGAGCACGCGAAGCGGGCGTGGTACCACGACGACTCCGCGAAGGTGTCCAGGGTGTCGGTCTCGCGGCGCGCCGGGGCGCCGGTCGCCGGGTCGGTGGTCTCGACGAACCCGGGGCGCTTCGCGAGCGGTGCGGTCGGATCGTCGCCCTCGGCGTTCTCCGGGAGGGTCACCGGGAGCAGGTCGTCCGGCACCGGGATCTCGCCGTCGGCGGTGTGCAGCACCGGCACCGGGCAGCCCCAGTAGCGCTGGCGCGACACGCCCCAGTCGCGCAGCCGGTAGTTCACGCGGCGCGTCCCGAGGCCGCGCGCCTCGACGTGCGCCGCGATGCGATCGAAGGCCTCCTCGAAGCCGAGCCCGGAGAACTCGCCGGAGTTCACCGTCACGATGTCCTCCTTCGCGGTCCAGGACTCGGCCTCGATGTCCAGCGCGGCGCCGTCGGCGGGCGCGATCACCTGGCGGATGGGCAGGCCGTACTGGCGGGCGAACGCGTGGTCGCGCTCGTCGTGGCCCGGCACCGCCATGATGGCGCCGGTGCCGTAGCCCATCAGCACGTAGTTGGCCACCCACACCGGCACCCGCTCGCCGTTCATCGGGTTCACCGCGTCGCGCCCGAGCGGCATGCCCTTCTTCTCGGCGGTCTCCATCTCCGCCGCCGACGTGCCGCCCTTGTGGCACTCCTCCAGGAAGGCCGCGATGGCCGGGTCGCCCTCGGCCGCCTCGCGGGCGACGGGGTGCCCCGCCGCGACCGCCATGTAGGTGACGCCGAACAGGGTGTCGGGGCGCGTGGTGTAGATGCGAAGCGCCCCGTCGGCGTCCGCGAGCGGGAAGTCCATCTCCAGGCCCTCGGAGCGCCCGATCCAGTTGCGCTGCATGGTCTTCACCGCGTCCGGCCAGTCGAGGCTGTCGAGACCGCCCAGCAGCTCCTCGGCGTAGTCGGTGATCTTCAGGAACCAGTGCGGGATCTCGCGCCGCTCCACCGGTGCGCCGGAGCGCCAGCCGCGGCCGTCGATCACCTGCTCGTTCGCGAGCACGGTCTGGTCCACCGGGTCCCAGTTCACCTCCGCCATGCGCCGGTACAGCAGCCCCTTCGCGTGCAGGCGCGTCAGCAGCCACTGCTCCCACCGGTAGTAGGACGGGTCGCAGGTCGCGAACTCGCGGGACCAGTCGTACGCGAAGCCCAGGCGCTTGAGCTGGCCCTTCATGTACTCGATGTTCTCGTAGGTCCACTTCGCCGGCGGCACGTTGTTCTGCATCGCCGCGTTCTCGGCCGGCAGGCCGAACGCGTCCCAGCCCATCGGCTGCAGCACGTTCCTGCCCAGCATGCGCTGGTAGCGGCTGATCACGTCGCCGATGGTGTAGTTGCGCACGTGGCCCATGTGCAGCCGCCCGCTCGGGTACGGGAACATGGACAGGCAGTAGAACTTCTCCCGCGACGGATCCTCGGTCACCTCGAACGCGTTGCTGCGCTCCCAGAAGGCCTGCGCGTCTCGCTCGATGGTCTCGGGGTCGTAACGGGCGTCCATGGCTCGCGGTGCCGGGTCAGTGGGGGAGCGCGGCAGGATAGCGGAGTCGCTGCGGCGACGGGAGGCCGCGCTGCGCGGGTCGGCGGCTCGGCACCGCGCACCGCGCCGGGCGCGCGATGCGCCGGCGCTCAGCCCACGCGGTCGTGACCCGTCTGCCAGGCGTGATCGAAGCTGTCGCAGAACAGCGCCGCGGGCTGCGCGCCGTGGGCCGGGAAGCTGTCGCGCGCGGCGTCCACCATCGCCGGCGGGCCGCTCAGGTAGATCGCGAACGGCGCGAGGTCCGGGTGGTCGGCCAGCACCGCCTCGTGCACCAGCCCCGTGCGCCCGCTCCAGGGCTGCGCCGGGTCCGGCTCGGACAGCACCGGCACGTAGCGGCAGGCGCCGAGGCGCGCGGCGAGCTCGCGCGTCGCGTCGTCGAGGTACAGGTCGCGGCGCGCACGCGCGCCGCGGTACAGATGAACGGGCTGCTCGAAGCCGGTCTCGATCGCGTCCTCCAGGATGCTCTTCACCGGCGCGAAGCCCGTGCCGCCGGCGATCAGGATCACGGGCCGGCCGAGCTCCCTGCGCAGCCAGAAGTTGCCGAGCGGTCCGCTGAAACGCATCAGCGTGCGCTCGCGCAGCTCGTCCAGCACGTAGCCCGAGAAGCGCCCGCCCGGAATGCGCCGCACGTGAAGCTCCAGGCGGTCGCCCCGCGACGGCGGACCGGCCAGCGAGAACGCGCGCCGGCGCCCGTCGCGCAGCAGCAGGTCCACGTACTGCCCGGCGCGGAAGCGCAGGCGCTCGTGCGGCGGCAGCGCGAGCTCCAGGCCCGCGACGTCGTGCGCCAGCGCGGTCTTGCGCACCAGCCGTGCGAGCAGCGTGCGCGCCGCTTCCCCGGCAGCCGGCGGCGCGGCCCCGGTCGAACCTGCGCTCACGGCGCGGACCCTAGTGTGCCGTCCCGCAAACGGCTTGCGAATTCTCGGCGAGCCATCCGTGCCGTGTGGCAAGGCGCGGCGAGGAGTAATAGCCGTCGCTATTGCGACGAGTCGCAACGCCGCCACGCGGTGCGGGGGCCGGCGAGAAACGCAATGTGTTCGTGGGACGGGACACTAGCCCGGCATGCTCCGCTTGCTGTTAAGCCAGCGGGTCAGGGTGTCCCACATCTCGAGATCGCGCTCCGCGCGCGACGGGGCGATCTCGTGGATGCCGAGGCCGCGCTCGGCGGCGTGCACGTAGTTCTGGCTGTTGCGCAGCATCGCCGCGAACGGCATGCGCCGCCCGCTCGGCAGGGAGATGCCGGACAGGTACTCCTCCAGATCCTCGGTGCCCGGCGAGCGCTCGCGCACCCGGTTCGCGACGGTGGCGACGCGCACCCGGTTCTTCAGAACGCGGCCCACCTCCAGCAGCTCGTCGAGGAAGTACTCGACCGCGTTGACGTCGATCATCGACGGCACCACCGGGATCAGCACCGTCTGCGCCCGGCTCAGCAGGTTCTCCAGCGCCTTGCCGCGCACGCCCGCGGGCGAATCCATGATGCTGACCTCGGTGCCCCGCGGCACCCGCGCCGACGGCCTGGAGCCCTCCACGCCGTGGATCTCCGGGCGGTCCTCCGGGCGCAGCTCGAGCCAGTCCAGCGCCGAGCGCTGGCGGTCGTAGTCGATCAGCGCGGTCTTTTGCCCCTGGTTCGCGAACCACACGGCGAGGTTGCAGGCGAGGGTCGTCTTCCCCGTGCCACCCTTGCTGTTGAGGACGAGGATGGAGCGCATGTTTCCTCCTTCAGGCCTCCCGGCGCGCCGCCGGCGCGCAGCCCGCCTCGCCGGGGCGCCCGGCGGTGCAGGTCCGAATCGGTGTGCCGCGAGTATAGCAACGGGATCCGCGCAGGCGACCCGCGCGCGCTCACGGGCGGAAGTCCGCCACCGCGCGGCGCAGCGCCGCCGGATCGCCGGGCCGCTGCGCATAGCGCAGCGCGACGTAGCGCTCGGTGATCGCGTTCACCGCCGGCGCGAGATCCGGGCGCCGTGCGGCCACCCGCCGCGCGAAGTCCCGCGGACCCTCGCCGGCGCGGCGCGCGAGGCCCCGCCGCGCGAGCCGCGCGCAGAAGCGCAGGTACGCGGCGTGTACCGGATCGCGGTGCCCGCGGCGCACGAACATCCACGCGCCCAGCAGCGCGAGCAGCGCCGCGACCGCGACGGTGAGCGCGAGCACGAGGGAGCCGGTGCTGGACGCGTCCAGGCCCACCCGCGCCAGCGCTTCGCGCTGGCGCTCGGGCCCGTAGCCCAGCACCCACGCGTTCCAGCCCGCCTGCACCGCGTCCAGCGTCTGGCGCAGCCGGCGCAGCGCGTCCGCGACCGCCGGCGCCGGCTCGATCGCGAGGCCGCCCGGCCCGACGGTGCGCGGGATGGCCGCGTCGATGCCGCGCTCCACGCGCAGCGGCGACACCGCGGACGTGGGGTCCACCCGCACCCAGCCCTGGCCGGCCAGCCAGACCTCGGTCCACGCGTGGGCGTCGCGCTGGCGCACCAGCAGGTAGTCCCCGAGGGGGTTCATCTCGCCGCCCTGGTAGCCGGTCACGACCCGCGCCGGGATGCCGGCCGCGCGCATCAGGACCACGAACGCGCCGGCGTAGTGCTCGCAGAATCCCTCCCGGGTCCCGAACAGGAAATCGTCCACCGCGTCGCCGGGCAGCAGCGCCGGGGTCAGCGTGTAGCGGAAGGGCTGCTCGCGGAACCACGCGAGCGCCCGCCGTACCACCGCGCCCGGGTCGCCGAGCTGCTCGCGCCACGCGAGCCCCAGCGCTCGTGCCCGCGGGTGGCTGTCGCGCGGCAGGGCCAGCGCCGCGGCCGGATGCAGCGGGCCGTCCGGCGCCAGCCGGTAGTCCAGCCAGGAGCGCATCCGGTAGCGCATGCGCTCGTCGATGTCGCGCGGCGCGCGCAGCTCGATCGCCGCGCTCAGCCGCGCGCCGGCGGCGCGCATCGCCGGCAGGTCCAGCGCGAACAGCCAGCGCCCGCCGTGCGGCTCCAGGGTCACCTCGTAGTCCACCGGCTCGCCGCGCGGGCGCTGCAGGCCGGGCAGCGCGAAGCCCGGGCGTGGGTCGCGGGTCCAGCGCCGCCCGTCGGTGTGGGTCAGCACGGGGCCCCGCCAGTAGAGCCGGCTGGCGTCCGGTGCGGGCCCGTCGAAGCGCACCCGGAACGCGACCGCGTCGGACTGCGACAGCGAGCTGATGTTGCCGGGGCTCATGTCGTCGGACAGGCCCGTGACGCCGCCGTGGGCGTCCTCGGGCAGGCCCCACAGCGGCCCCGGAATGCGCGGGAACAGCACGAACAGCACCAGCATCAGCGGGACGGCCTGGACGACCAGCACGGCCGCGCGGCGCAGGTGCGTGGCCACCGCCATGCGCGGGTCGTGCCCCGCGTCGAAGCCCAGCGCGTGCAGCGACGCCGTCATGACCACCACCACGGCCAGCATGTAGGCGCCGATCGCGATGCCCTGGTCGAACAGGAACGCGGTGACGGCCAGGAAGAAGCCGAGGTAGCTGAGCACGTAGCAGTCGCGCAGCCCGCGGGTCTCGAGCAGCTTGACGCCGGACAGCACGGCGAGCAGCGCCACGCCGGCCTCGCGACCCGTGAGGCTGCCCACGCTCGCGTACACCGCCGGCAGCGCGGCCAGCGCGATGACGACGATCACGGCCCGGTGCGGCGGCCGGTCGTCGCCGCGCCGCACGCGCCACAGGCGCCAGCCGCACAGCAGCGCGAACAGCGCCGGCACCCAGGTCGGCAGGCGCCCGACGTGGGGCGCGATCACCAGCGCGAGGCCGATCGTGAGCCAGCTCAGGCGGCCGACGCTCAGGTGCCACCCGGCCAGCTCCGGGTCGGCGCCGGTCAGGCGGGCCCACCTCACGCGGGGATCCCGTGCAGCGCGATCCGGCGCAGGCACGCGTCCTGGTGCGCGGGGCCGGAGGCCGCGGCGATTCGCCCGTCCGGCATCTCCAGCGCATAGCGAAGCCCTCGCGATTCCGCGTCCAGCACCCACGCGGTGAGCTGCGAAAGCCTCGGCTCGAGCCCGGTGCCGCCGGCGTCGGCGAAGCTCAGCACCGTCTCCGCGGCGCTCTGGCCGTCGAACAGCTTCACCGGCAGCACCGCGCCGCGCGCCGCGGCTTTCCAGTGGATGTGGCGCGGCGAGTCGCCGGGGCGGTACTCGCGCAGCCCCGAGAAGTCCTCGCGTCCGCTGCCGCCGTGGCCATGGTCGTCGCGCGACTCGGCGACGCTGGCCGGCAGCGGGCGCTCGCCCGCCGGGTGCGCGTACACCAGCCCGCGCACCGCGACCCGCACCGGGCTCCACGCGCGGAAGATGCCGAACGGCGCGCGGCTGGCGATGCACACGCGGTCCAGATCGCGCCAGCCGCGGTGCGCGGCCGGCACCGGCAGCAGCGCCTCGGCGTGGCTGTCGGCGGCGAGGCGCAGATGCAGCACCGTCGCCCCCGGCGCGCGCTTCTCGCTGAGCACGACGCCCTCGCGCTCGGGGCCACCGCCGTTGTCCACGCGCACCGGGAAGTGCGCGCGGCCGCCTGCGAACACCGGCTCCGCGGGCCGCGCGCTGACCCGGAGGCCGGCGAGGTTGCGGTAGGTGTGCAGCAGCGAGACCAGCGCCATGCTCGTGAGCAGGAACGTGAGCAGGTACGCGAGCGCGTTGTTGTAGTTGACCGCGCCCGACAGCATCAGCAGCAGCACCGCGGCGAAGGCCAGGCCCTGGCGGGTCGGCAGGATGTAGATGCGGCGCCGGTCCAGCGCGACGCCGGTGGCGCTCGCGGGGATGGCCGGGCGCCGCGGCGCTGCGGCGTTCATGTGGGTGGGAGCGCGACCGGGGACGCGGGTGGGAGCAGAGCGCGGACTCTAGCCGCGTCGCGCCGCGCGCCGCGCCCGCGGCGCGCACGTCCGGATACCCGCCGCCGGATGTGGATCGCTGCGCGCGTCGGCAGGGTGGTGAAGAACGCCCTGTTGCGCCGGCCTGCGCCCGGCGCAGGGACGCGCCGGCGGTCGTCGTCTAGACCCCCAGCCACACGCGTTGCAGATCAGCGTCCGCCGCGACGGCTGCGCTGGACCCGGCCCACTGCACGGCGCCGCGCCCGAGCACCACGGCGCGCTCGCACACGGCGGTCGCGAAATGCACGTTCTGCTCCACCAGCAGCAGCGCGACGCCCTCGCCGCGCAGCACCAGCAGCGCGTCGCGGATCGTCTCCACCACCCGCGGCGCGAGGCCCTCGGTCGGCTCGTCCAGCAGCAGCAGCGCCGGGTTCAGCAGCAGCGCGCGGGCCAGCGCGAGCAGCTGCTGCTCGCCGCCGGACAGCGTGCCGCCGCCGTTGCGGCGGCGCTCCGCGAGGCGCGGGAACAGCGTGTAGACGCGCGCGAGGGTCCAGGGCCCCGGACGCAGCCCGGCGACCAGCGTCAGGTTCTCCTCGACGCTCAGCGACGGAAAGATGCCGCGGGTCTCCGGGACGAACGCGAGGCCGTCGCGGGCCAGCCGGTGCGGGCGCGAGCCGGTGACGTCGCGCCCGCCGAGACGGACCCGGCCCCGGTACGGAGGGGTCAGGCCCACCACCGAG
The DNA here is from genome assembly GCA_965365655.1 of uncultured Gammaproteobacteria bacterium. Classification (GTDB taxonomy): domain Bacteria; phylum Pseudomonadota; class Gammaproteobacteria; order HK1; family HK1; genus JBFHNV01. The sequence continues at coordinate 11,860 of CBDUCN010000076.1, forward strand.
CGCAGGGTGGTGGTCTTGCCGGCGCCGTTGCGCCCGAGCACGCACAGGGCCTCGCCGCGCGCGACCTCCAGGCTCACGCCGTGCAGCACCGGGGTCTGCCCGTAGCGCGTGTGGATGCCGTCGACGCTCAGCATCCGGCGGCGCCGGTGTCCGGGGCAGGCGCCCCGAGGTAGGTGTCGCGCACCGCCTGCGAGCCGCGCACCTCGTCGGGCGAGCCGTCGAGCAGCACCGCGCCCTGGTGCAGCACCGTGATGCGCTCGGCGTGACCGAACACCAGCGCCATGTCGTGCTCGATCAGCAGCACGGTCAGCGACCGGGGCAGCGCGTCGATCAGCGCCAGCATGCTGCCGGTCTCGCCCGGCCCCATGCCGGCGGTGGGCTCGTCCAGCAGCAGCAGCTTCGGCCCGGTCATCAGCGCGAGCCCCACCTCGAGCTGGCGCTGCACGCCGTAGGCCAGCGACGACACCCGCCTGCGCAGGTGATCGGCGACCCCCACCCGCGCGGCAACCGCCTCCGCGCGGCGGTGCGCATCGCCGAGCCCCCGCACCCGGCGCCAGGCCTGCACGCCGGTGCCGCGCGCCGCGATGTCGGCCAGCAGCAGGTTGCCGAGCACGGTCTCGTCCGGGAACAGGCTGTTGCGCTGGAAGCTGCGCGCGAGCCCGAGCCGCGCGCGCCGGTGCGGCGGCAGCCGGGTCACGTCGTGCCCGTCCAGCTCGATGCGGCCCGCGTCCGGGCGCAGGCTTCCCGCGAGCAGGTCGAACAGCGTGGTCTTGCCGGCCCCGTTGGGGCCGATGATCGCGTGGCGGGCGCCGGCGGCGACGCTCAGCGAGACCCCGTCGGCGACGGCCAGCGCGCCGAAGCGCTTGCGGAGCCCGGTCGCGCGCAGCACCGGCGGCGTCGCGGTCACGAGGCCGCGGCGCCGCGCGGTGCGCGCAGCCTCCTCCAGCCGGCCTCCAGCCATCCGACCAGGCCGTGGCCACCGCTCATGACCGTCAGCACCAGGAACAGGCCGAGCCAGAAGCCCCAGTAGCGGGTCAGGTCGCTCAGCTCGTGGCGCAGCAGCACCAGCGCCGCGGCCCCCAGGACCGGTCCGATCAGCGTGCCCAGCCCGCCCAGGATCACCATCACCAGCACCTCGCCGGACGTGGTCCAGGCGAGCATCGCCGGCGAGATGTACTGGGTGTGCTGCGCGGCCACGGTGCCGGCGAGGCCGGCGATCAGCCCCGACAGCGCGAACGCGGCGCACCGGTAGCTGCGCACCGGGAGCCCGAGCGCGGCCATGCGCGCGGGGTTGCCGTGCACGCCGGACAGCGCCGCGCCGAACGGCGACGCGAGCACCCTCGCGAGCAGCAGGTACACCGCTGCCGCGAGCACCAGCAGCGCCAGCGCGAACACGGCCGGGTCCTCGAGCTCGACGCCCAGCGCGGACAGGTCCAGCCGCGGGATGCCGCCCAGCCCGTCGTCCCCGCCCAGCGCGCGGTTGCGGAAGAAGAACTCGTGGCCCATCTCCCCGGCCGCGAGCGTGATCATGATGAAGAACACGCCGTCGACCCGGGTGACCACCGTTCCCACCAGCAGTGCGATCGCACCGGTGAGCACGGTGGCCGCGGGCATCGCCGCCCCCGGCGGCCAGCCCCAGCGCAGGGTCGCGACGGCGTACAGGTAGGCGCCGGTGCCGAACAGCGCGGCGTGACCCAGCGACACCATCCCGGCGCGTCCCGCGAGCAGGTCCAGGCTCATCGCGAGGATCGCGAACACCGCGATCTCGGCGAGCACCTCGTGGCCGAACCAGCCGGCCCGGCTCCACCACGCGAGCAACGCGAGGCCGGCGGCGGCGGCCACGACGTGGCGCAACGCGGAGTCGTGTCGCATCGGCGGCCTATCGCACCGGCAGCAGGCCGCGCGGGCGCAGCAGCAGCACGGCCACCAGCAGCGCGTACATCAGCACCCCGGCGAACTGCGGGAACCAGACCTTGCCGAAGGTCAGGGTCGCGCCGATGAGCAGCGACGCGACGAACGCGCCGGTGAGGCTGCCGAGCCCGCCGACCACCACCACCACGAGCGTCGGCACCAGCACCGCCACCCCCATGCCGGCCTCCGCGGAGAACGCGGGCAGCGCGACCGCGCCGGCGAGGCCCGCGAGCGCGCAGCCGACGAGGAACACCAGAGCGAACGTGCGCTCCACGTCCACGCCCATGCACGCGGCGACCTCCGGGTCGTCGACGCCGGCGCGCACCTGCGCCCCCAGGCGCGTGCGCTCGAGCAGCAGCCACAGCAGCGCGAACAGGACGAGCCCGGTCGCGATGATGAACAGCCGGTACGCGGGGTAGGGCGCGCCCAGCACCTCCACGCTGCCGGCGAACGGCGCGTCGGTGACGCCGAGCTGGTCGACGCCCCATACGAAGCGCTGCGCGTCCACGAGCATGAACAGCAGCCCGAACGTGACCAGCACCTGGCGCATCGGGCCGGCCGCCCGCATGCGGGCGATCACCGTGACGTACAGCAGGCCGCCGACCAGCATCACCGCGAGCGGCGCGAGCAGCCACGCCCACCACATGCTGCCCAGCGCGCCCGCGATGGAGTACGCGAGCAGCGCGCCCAGCGCGTACAGCGAGCCGTGCGCCAGGTTCACGAAGTCCAGCAGTCCGAAGATCACCGTCAGGCCCACCGACAGCAGGAACAGCAGCATCGCGAGCTGCAGGCTGTTGAGGACCTGGACGATCCAGAAGCCGGCGTCGGCGGTCACGTCGCGGGTAGGGACGCCGCGTGCGCTGCGCGTCAGGCGGGCGCTGCCCGGGCCGGCCGTCGCGACGGCCGGTTCACGGGGCGCGCATCTCGCAGCCGTTCACCGGGTCCTGGACGTCGGGGATGGTCGCGAGGACCCGCGGCACCACGCGGCCGTTCTCGAGCTCGTTGCGGAACACGTACATGTTCTGCACGACGTTGTGGGTGGCCGGATCGATGCGCAGCGGCCCGCGGGGGCCCGTGAAGCGCACCCCCGCCAGCGCGTCCCTGAACGCCTGCCTGTCGCCGCCGGCGGCGCGGATCGCCTCGACGACCACGCGCGCGGCGTCGTAGCCCGCGACCGCGAACTCCGACCCGACCTGGCCGCCGTGCTTCGCCTGGAAGGCCTGCTGGAACGCGCGGTTCTCCGGCGTGTCGAGGTCCGGCAGGTAGTGCAGCGCGCCGGTGAAGCCCGCCGCGGCCTCGCCCTGCGCGTCCAGGTGCGCGGAGGAGGTCAGGAAGCCGGCACCGTACAGCGCGACGTCCGGCGCGAGCCCGAACGCGGCGTACTGCTTCACGAAGGTGACCGCCGAGCTGCCCGAGAAGAACACGAACAGCGCCTGCGGGCGCGCGGCGCGCGCCGCAGCGAGGTACGGGCCGTAGTCGCGGGTGCCCTTCAGCGGTGGGTAGGACTCGCCGACGATGCGCCCGCCTCCGGCCTCGAAGCTGTCCCGGAACGCGTCCATCATCTGGTGGCCGGCCGAGTAGTCCGGCGCCATCAGCCACGCGCTGCGGATCCCCTGTCCGGCCATCCACGCACCCATCGGGCCGGTGATCTGCCGGTTCGAGAACGACACCCGGATGATGTACGGGCTGCAGTCCTTGCCGGTCGCGTTCACGTTGCCGGCGTTGGCCACCACCAGCGGGGTCGCGGAGCGGTGCACGAAGTCGCGCAGCGCCCCGAGCACCGCCGAGGACACGACTCCGACCAGCACGTCGGCGCGGTCCTCGAGCACCAGCTTCTTGGCCCTGGCCAGCGCCGCCGCCGGGCTCGCCTCGGTGTCGGCGCTCACCACCGTCACGCGGTCGCCGCCCAGGTCGGCGCCGAAGGTCTCGAGCCCGAGGGCGAAGCCCTTCTCGATGTGGTCGCCCAGCCCCGCGTACACCCCCGAGAACGGCAGCAGGACGCCCACCGTGTAGTCCGTCGCCCGCGCCGGCGCCGACGCCAGCGCGGCCCCCAGCATCGTGGCGGCGAGAGTCTGCAGTGCCCGTCTCATGTCGTTCTCCTGGAAGCGCGGCGGCCGCGGAGCCTCGCGCGCACCATCGCGCCCGAGCGGCCTGCATGCGCGGTCATCGGCGGCGCGCGGGGCCGGCCGCCGCGGCGCGCCCGAGTCGGGCGGAGCGCTTCACGGTACGGGGATCCGCGCGGCCAGTGCTTCGCCGAGCGCGAGCGGCGAGCCTCCCGGCGCGGCGTCGCGGTGCTCGAGGCGATGGCTGGTCACTGCCGGCAGCACCGCCTGCACGTCCTCCGGCAGCACGAACTCGCGCCCGTCCAGCAGCGCCCACGCGCGCGCCGCGCGCAGGATCGCGAGGCCGGCGCGCGGCGACAGCCCGGCGACGTACTCGGCGGCGCTGCGGGTATGGGCCACGATGTCCTGCACGTAGTCGATCACCGGATCGGCGCAGCGCACCGCGTCCGCCGCGCGCTGCGCATGCAGGAACTGCTCGACCGACAGCGCGGGAGGCAGCCCGGACAGCAGCTCGCGGCGATCGCGCCCGCGCAGCAGCTCGCGCTCCGCGCCGCGGTCCGGGAAGCCCACGTTGATGCGCATCAGGAAGCGGTCGAGCTGGGACTCGGGCAGCGGAAACGTGCCGAGCTGGCGTTCCGGGTTCTGGGTCGCGACGACGAAGAACGGCTCGGGCAGCGCGCGGGTCTCGCCGTCCACCGTGACCTGGCGCTCCTCCATCGCCTCGAGCAGCGCGCTCTGGGTCTTCGGCGTGGCGCGGTTGACCTCGTCGGCCAGCACGAGCTGGGTGAACAGCGGTCCGGGCTGGAAGCGGAATCGCCCGCTGTCGCGCTCGTAGACCGAGACGCCGATGATGTCGGCAGGCAGCAGGTCGCTGGTGAACTGCACGCGCTGGAAGCCCAGTCCCAGCAGGTGAGCCAGGGTCTGCGCGAGCGTGGTCTTGCCCACCCCGGGCACGTCCTCGACGAGCAGGTGGCCGCGCGCGAGCAGGCAGGCGACGGCGAGGCGCAGCACGTGCGCCTTGCCCAGCAGCACGCCGCCCGCGGCGTCGAGCAGGCGCTCGAGACCCGCGTGGGCGGCGCGGCCGTGGTCGCCGGGACGTTCGAGATTGAGCACGGGTCTGGGCACGGTCCGTGCGCGGGGCAGGGACGGAAAGTGTAGCAGCGCGAACGCCGTGGCCGCTGGATGCGACCGCTATACTCTGCCGCCCGTTGCCGCCGCCGCCCCCGCCGCCGTCCCGACGCCCCTGCATGCTGCGCGTACTCGATCACCTGCCGGACGGCCTGCTGGACCTCGAGGCGCCGCGCCTCGCGGATGCGCTGGGCGGGCCGACGCTGATCCGTCTGCCCGGCGAGCGCGAGGCGCCGCTGCTGGCCGCTGCGCTGGTGCACGGCAACGAGACCACGGGCTGGGACGCGCTGCGCATCCTGCTCGCCGCGCGTGCCGGGTCGCCGCTGCCGCGCCCGCTGCTGCTGTTCGTCGGCAACGTGCTCGCGGCTCGCGACGGGGTGCGCCGCCTCGACGGCCAGCCCGACTTCAACCGCATCTGGCGCGGCGTGCCGGGCGCGGAAGGCGAGATGGTGCACGCGCTGCTCGCGGAGGCGGAGCGGGCGCGTCCGTTCGCGT
>CBDUCN010000077.1:0-17389 GCA_965365655.1 uncultured Gammaproteobacteria bacterium
CCCTTCTCGGCGATCATCATCGTCGCGGCATTCAGGTTCGCCGAGATCATCGCCGGCATCACGGACGCGTCGATCACGCGCAGCGCGTCCAGACCGTGCACCCGGAGCCGGTCGTCCACCACCGCCGTCGGGTCCGATTGCGGGCCCATCCGGCACGTGCCCATCACGTGGAAGGTCGTGTTGCCCCAGTGGCGGGCGGCCTCCAGCAGCTCGTCGTCGCTGCGCACGTGCTCCCCCGGGTACGCCTCGCCGTCCAGGTACGGCTGCATCGGCGCGGTGTGCATCAGTCGGCGCGCGAGCTTCATCGCGGCCACGGTGCCGCGGCGATCGGACTCCTCGGCCATGTAGTTCGGCTGGATCGCGGGCTTGTCGAACGGGTCGGCCGTGCGTGCGCGCACGAAGCCCTTGCTCTGGGGGCGGTGCAGCCACGCGGCGATCGTGAAGCCGGGCCGGTCGTCGAACAGGCCGTGCTGGCCCTGCTTGAAGCTGGCCGGGGTAAAGATGAACTGGAGATCGTTGCTGCGCGTGACCTCGTCGGAGTGCCAGAAGCCGTAGACCATCGACGGGCTGAGCTCGAGGATGCTGCGCGCGCCGACGAGGTACTTCACGACCTCGCCCACCAGCGCGAGGCCCTTGCCGCGCTCGTTGAGGGTCTCGACGTTCTTCACGCGCATGCTCAGGCGCGGCGCCCAGTGGTCGCGCAGGTTCTCGCCGACGCCCGCGAGCTCGTGCAGCACCGTCACGCCCAGCGACTGCAGCAACGGTCCCGGCCCGATGCCGGAGAGCTGCAGCAGCTGCGGCGAGTTGATCGCGCCGCCGCTCACGATCACCTCCCGCGCCGCGCGCACCTCGACGCGCTCGCCGCCGCGGCCGCCGCGCCGGTACTCCACGCCGGCCGCGCGCCGGCCGTCGAGCAGGATGCGGGTCGCGTGCGCGCGGGTGCGCACGGTGAGGTTGCGCCGCGCGCGCACGGGCGCGAGGTACGCGGTCGCGGTGCTCACCCGCCGCCGGCGCGCCGCGGTGCGCTGCACGTACGAGACCCCCTCCTGCACCGCGCCGTTGTAGTCCGGGTTGCGCGGGATGCCGAGCTCCCCGGCGCCGTCCATGAAAGCCTCGCACAGCGGGTGCGTCCAGCCGAGATCGGTGACCTCCAGCGGACCGTCGCGGCCGCGGAAGGTGTCGTCGCCGGGCCCGACGCGCCGCTCGCAGCGGCGGAAGTACGGCAGCACGTCGGCGTAGCCCCAGCCGCGGTTGCCGAACTGCGCCCAGGTGTCGAAGTCCATGCGCTGGCCGCGGTTGTAGATGTGGCCGTTGATCGAGCTGGAGCCGCCCAGCGTCTTGCCGCGCGGCACGCCGATCGGCCGCCCGCCGGTCCAGTGCGTGGGCTCGGATTCGTAGAGCCAGTTCACCTTCGGGTCCACCACCGTCTTGATGAAGCCGGCCGGGATGTGGATGTACGGGCTGCGGTCCGGAGGGCCGGCCTCGAGCAGGCACACCGTGTGCCTGCCGTCCTCGCTCAGGCGGTTCGCGAGGATGCAGCCGGCGGAGCCGGCGCCGACGATCACGTAGTCGTAGGTGTCGCTCATCGCGCGCACAGCATAGCGGACACCGCGTCGGGATCGTTCCCCGGCGCACACGCGTCCAGGCACGGTCCCCTGTCGCGGCCGCGCGAGGTGTGGTCCCATCGCGATTCCGACCCGCCGAGCCCGCGCCGTCCATGCTGCCCGCTCCCGCCCCCGGCGCCACGGCGCCATGGCGCCCCCTGCTCGCCTCGTCCGGCGTGCTGTCCATCGCGCTGCTCGGCGACGCGCTGATCTACGCGGTGCTGCCGGCGCACGCCGCCGCGTTCGGGGTCAGCCTCGCGTGGGTCGGCGTGCTGCTGTCGGCGAACCGCTTCGTGCGCGTGTTCGCGTACGGGCAGGTGGCGCGGATCACCGCCGCGGTCGGCGTGCGCCCCATGTGCATCGCCGCGACGGTGGCCTCGGTGATCGCGACCGGGCTCTACGGCCTAGGACGCGGCGAGGCGGTGCTGCTGGGCGCGCGAGTGCTGTGGGGGCTCGCGTACGCGGTGCTGGTGCTGGTCACCCTCGCGTACGCGGTGGAGCAGCGGTCCGGCGTCGGCGCGCGCATCGGCTGGAGCCGCGCGATACAGCGCCTGGGGCCGATCGCCGCGCTGCTCGCGGGAGGCTGGCTCACGGGCGTGCTCGGGCCGCGCACCGTGTTCGTGGTGCTGGCCGCCGCGACCGCGCTCGCGCTGCCGCTCGCGCTGTCGCTGCCCCGCGAGCGCGACGCGGCGCCGCCGCCCGCGCGCACGCCCGCGCTCGGACGCCCCGACACGATGGACGCGCTGTTCTTCGTGCAGGGCTTCGGCGTCGACGGCGTGTTCGCGCTCAGCATCACGCTGATCATGGCCGAGCGCCTGGACCTGTCGCTGGCGGTGCTGTCCGGCGGCGCGCTGCTCGCGATGCGCCACGTCGGCGAGGGCTTCGCGGCGCCGCTGTTCGGCATCCTGGGCGACCGCTACGGCGCCGCGCGCGTGTTCGGCCTCGCCGCGGCGATGACGGCGATCGGCTTCGCCGGCATCGCCGCCGGCTTCACGGTGGCCGGCGCGCTGACGATGCTGGTGTTCCGCGGCGCGCTCGCGTCGCTGGGCCCCGCGACCGTGGTGCAGGCCACGCACGCCGCGACGCCGGTCATGACGCAGCTCGCGCGCATGCAGGCATGGCGGGACCTCGGCGCCGCGATCGGGCCGCTCGCGACCGGGTACGCGCTGGCCGTGGTCTCGGCGCAGGCACTGCACGGCGTGATGGCCGCGGTCACGGCGGCGGCGCTCGCGGCGTGGATCGCCCGCGTCCGGCGGCACGCGGGACGCGGCGGCGCGTGAGCGGGCCCCGCCCGCGAGGCGTCAGTTCTGCCGCCCGATCAGCCCGCGCGCGATCACGTGCGCCTGGATCTCCGCCGCGCCCTCGAAGATGTTCAGGATCCGCGCGTCCGCGAGCACGCGGCTGATCTCGTACTCCAGCGAGTAGCCGTTGCCGCCGTGGATCTGCAGCGCGTTGTCGGCGTTGGCCCACGCGACGCGCGCCGCGAGCAGCTTCGCCATGCCGGCCTCGACGTCGCAGCGCCGGTGCTTGTCCTTCTCGCGCGCCGCGAAGTAGCTGAGCTCGCGCGCCAGCACCGTCTCCGCCGCCATCAGCGCGAGCTTGTCGGACACGCGCGGGAAGTGGATCAGCGCGTGGCCGAACTGCTTGCGCTCGCGCGCGTAGGCCATGCCGAGGTCGTACGCGTTCCACGCGACGCCGATCGCGCGCGCGGCGGTCTGGATGCGCGCGCCCTCGAAGGTGCGCATGAGCTGGCGGAAGCCCTGCCCCTCCTCGTCGCCCAGCAACCCTTCGGCCGGAACCTCGAAGCCGTCGAACGCGATCTCGTACTCCTTCATGCCGCGGTAGCCCAGCACCTCGATCTCGCCGCCGGACATGCCGGCGGCGGGGAACGGATCGGCGTCGGTGCCGCGCGGCTTCGGCGCGAGGAACATCGACAGGCCGCGGTGGTCGCGGCTCTGCGGATCGGTGCGCGCGAGCACGGTCATCAGGTCGCTGCGCGCGGCGTGCGTGATCCAGGTCTTGTTGCCGTGCAGGCGCCACGAGCCGTCGCCCGCGCGCACCGCTCGCGTGCGCAGGCTCCCGAGGTCCGATCCGACGTCCGGCTCGGTGAACACCGCGGTGGGCAGCACCTCGCCGGACGCGATGCGCGGCAGCCACTGCTGCTTCTGCGCGTCCGTGCCGGCCATCGCGATCAGCTCGCCGGCGATCTCCGATCGCGTGCCGAGGGAGCCTGCGGCGATCCAGCCGCGGCTGAGCTCCTCGCTGACCACGCACATCGCGAGCTTGCCGAGCCCGAGGCCGCCGTGCTCCTCGGCGATGCACACGCCGAACACGCCCAGCTCGCCCATCTCCGCGACCACGTCGTCGGGCACCAGGCGGTCCGCGAGGTGCAGCGCGTGGGCGCCGGGGCGCACGCGCTCTGCGCTGAAGCGGCGGAACTGCTCGCGCACCATGTCCAGCGTCTCGTCGCCGAGCCCCTCGTCCAGCGCGCCGCCGTCGGCGAGGTGCGCGGCCAGCGCCGCGCGCGTGCGCGCGACGTTGCCGTGGGCCAGGAACCACGCCGCCGCGTCGTCGCCGCGCAGCCGCGCGGCCGCGTCGTCCAGCCCGAGCTCCTGCGGGCGCACGATCTCGTTCTGGCTCATCGGCACGCCGTGGACCAGCTGCGCGAGGTACTCGCCGAAGCCCACCCGCAGCAGCAGCGCCTCGCCGTCGCCGAGGCGCCCGTCGTGCGCGAGGCGCTCCGCCCAGCCGGCGCCCTGGCGCAGCGCCTCGGCCAGCGTCGTGATCCACGCGAGGCCGTGCAGCAGGCGCTGCTCGCGGTCCGCGGCCGCGGGGTCCACGCGGCCGTCCACGGTCACCGCGCGCGCGGCCACGGCCTTCGCGGCGCCCGCGTAGGCCGCGGCGGCGTCGGCCGCGGCGCGGGCCGCCGCCGGCAGCGCGCCGCCCGGCGGACCGGGCTCGGCGTCTCGTGCGGCAGCGCTCATGACGTGCGTCCCCCGTCGGCGGCGCCGGCCACCAGCCCGGCGTCGTGCAGCCGGCCGATCTCGTGGTCCGGCAGGCCCAGCAGCCGCGACAGCACCTCGTCGGTGTGCTCGCCGAGGCGCGGCGCGCGGCCGGGGGCCTCGCACGCGAGGCCCGGCATCGCGGTGGACGGTCCCGGCGTCGGATAGCGGTGCCCGCTCGGATGCGTCACGTCGACGAACAGCTCGCGCGCGCCGGCGACCCGCTCGCGCACCGCCTCGCGCACCGTGCGATAGGGCTCCCAGCACACGCCGTTGGCGTCGAACAGCGGCGCCAGCTCGCCAGCGGTGCGCGCGGCGATCGCGTCGGCCACCAGCGGATTGAGCCGCGCCCGGTGCCGGAAGCGCACGCCCTCGTCGGGCGCGAGGTCCACGCCGAGCTCGGCCTCCAGCGCCGCCATCGCGTCCCCGAGCTCGAGCGCCTTCACCAGCCCGCGCCACTGGCGCGCGGTGATCGCGACGATCATCAGGCGCCGCCCGTCGGCGGTCACGAAGTCGCGGCCCCACGCGCCGAACAGGTCGTTGCCGATGCGCGGGCGGTCGGCATCGCTCGCAAGCACCTCGGCCACCTGCCCGAGGTGGCCCAGCGTCGCGAGCGCGATGTCGCCCAGCGGCACCCGGATCTCCTGGCCCTGCCCGGTGGCCTCGCGGAAGCGCACCGCCGCGAGCATCGCCATCGCGGCGTGGGAGCCGGCGATCAGATCCCACGCCGGCAGCACGTGGTTCACCGGCGCGTCGCCCATCTCCGCGGGGCCCGTCATCAGCGGGTAGCCGACGCCCGCGTTCACGGTGTAGTCGAGCGCGGTGGAACCGTCGGCCCAGCCCATCACCCGCACCGACACCAGATCCTCGCGCAACGCGGCGAGCCGCTCGTGGGCCAGGAAGCCGTCGACCGGGTAGTTCGTGACGAACAGCCCGCGCCCCGGACCCGGCGCCGTCGCGAGGCGCACCGCGAGCTCGCGCCCCTCGGGCCGCGTGAGGTCGAGCGCCACCGACTTCTTGCCCTTGTTCAGGCCCTCCCAGTAGAAGCTCGCGCCGCCATCGGACAGCGGCCAGCGGCGGTAGTCGAGGCCGCCGCCGATGTTGTCGAAGCGCACCACCTCGGCGCCCATCTGCAGCAGGTGCAGGCCGCACGAGGGCGCGGCGATGAAGGACGCGCCTTCGACGACCTGCAGGTCGGTGAGGAGTGGATACATGCGAGCCACCGGAGACTGTGAGACGCGCGCCATTGTAGGGGAAACCCCGGCGCGCTCCGGAGCACGCTACCCTCGGCGCCGATGAGCACGCCCGCCCTGTCGCCGGCGCCCGGAGCGCGCCGCCCGTGAAGCCGCGCCCGCCGGAGCTGTTCGCGCTGCTGCACCCGGGCACGCCGGGCGACCTGGCCTTCTACCGCGCACGCTGCGCCGGCGCGGCGCGCGTGCTGGAGCTCGGCTGCGGCCACGGCCGTGTGCTGCTGGACCTCGCGCGGGCGGGCCACGCCGTGACGGGGCTGGACCGGGACGCGGGCCTGCTCGCGCTCGCCCGGCGCCGCCTCGCCCGGGAGCCCGCACGCGTACGCGGGCGCGTCAGGCTGGTCGACGCCGACATGCGCCGCTTCGCGCTCGGTGAGCGCTTCGAGCGCATCGTGATCCCGTACAACGGCCTGTACTGCCTCGCCGATGACGACGAGGTGGCCGCGTGCCTGCGCTGCGCCGCCGCACACCTCGCGCCGGGCGGCCGGATCGTGCTCGACGCCTGGGCGGCGGACGCGTTCCACGCCGACGCGGATCCCGCGGACCCGCACGCCGACGGCGACGAGCCCGTGGCCAGCGTCGCGTGGCGCGGGGTCACCTACGACGTGTTCGAGACCAGCGACTGGGAGCGCGACGCGCAGCGCATCCGCGTCGAGTACCGCTACCGGCCCCGCGGCGGCGGCGACGGATTCGTGGACCGCATCGAGCACCGCTACCTGCTCGCCGCGCAGATCCCGGCGCTCGCCGCGGCGGCGGGACTGAGCGTCGCGGGCGCGTGGGGGGGCTTTCGCGGCGAGCCGCTCGACGGCGACGGCGAGCACCTCGCGTACGTGCTCCGCGCCACGTCGTGAATGCGCGCGGGCGCCCGGGTCGCCCATAATGCGACCCCGCCCGCAGACCCCCGCGAGACCCCCAATGAGCTTCGACTGGCGCGCCCTCCCCCCCGACGAGATGGAGCAGCACTTCAACCCCCGCGTCGCGGTGCCGCACGCGCAGCAGTGCCTGGACGCGTTCGCCGCGCGCTCGGCCGCGGTCCGCGACGCGATCCCCGGACGCTACGACCTGCGCTACGGCGACGGCGCGAAGGCGACGCTGGACCTGCACGCGCCGGCGGACGCCGACGGGCGCAACCCGCTGGTGCTGTTCTTCCACGGCGGCTACTGGCGCGCGCTGGACAAGAGCGACCACAGCTTCGTCGCGCCGGCGTACCTGGACGCCGGCGCCGTGGTCGCGAACGTGAACTACGACCTGTGCCCCACGGTGAGCCTGGACGTGCTGGTGGAGCAGGCCGCGCAGGCGCTGCGCTACTGCCGCGCCGAGGCCGCCGGCTGGGGCGCGGACCCGGACGCGATCCACCTCGTGGGCCACTCCGCGGGCGCGCACCTCGCGGCGCGGGTACTGCAGCGGGCGTGGCCCGAGTCCGAGGTGCCGCCCGGCGCGGTGCGCAGCGTCGCCGCGCTCACCGGCGTCTACGAGCCGCAGGTGATCCTCGGCGTGAGCATCAACGCGGAGGCGCAGATCGACGCCGACACGGCGGCGCGCCAGGACTGCCTGGGCAAGCCCTTCCACCTGCGCCCGCGCATGCTCGTCGCCGCCGGCGGCGACGAGCCGCCCGGCTGGCAGGCGCAGTCGTCGGCGTTCGCCGCGGCCTGCCGCGACGCGGGACTGGACACGCGCCTCGAGACGGTGCCCGGCGGCAACCACTTCACGGTGCTGGAGCGGGCGGTGACCCCGGGCGACCCGCTGTGCGCGGCGGCGCTGGCGCTGCTGGACGCCTGAAGCGGGGGCGCTCAGCGCCCGACGAAGGCCATGAACTCCGCGCGGGTGCGCCCGTTGCTGTCGAACAGGCCGCGCATCGCGCTGGTCACGGTGGACGAGCGCTGCTTCTGCACCCCGCGCATCATCATGCAGGTGTGGCTCGCCTCGAGCACCACCGCGACGCCCAGCGGCTCGAGCGCGTTCATCAGCGCCTCCGCGACCTGGGTGGTGAGCCGCTCCTGCACCTGCAGCCGGCGCGCGAACACGTCGACCACGCGGGCGATCTTGGACAGCCCGATCACCTTGCCGTCGGGCAGGTAGCCGACGTGGGCATGGCCGAAGAACGGCAGCATGTGGTGCTCGCACAGCGAGTAGAACTCGATGTCCTTGACCACCACCATCTCCTTGGCGTCCTCGTGGAACACCGCGTTGCGCACGATCTCCTCGGCGGACTTGCTGTAGCCGCTGGTGAGGTAGTCCATCGCCTTCGCGACCCGGTACGGCGTGCGCGCGAGGCCCTCGCGCGCCGGGTCCTCGCCCAGGCGCACCAGCATCGAGTGCACCAGGGCCTCGAACTCCGGGTCGTACTGGCCGTCGTTCTCGGCGTCCAGGGACGACGCGTAGTGGCCGCTGGCCACCGCTGCAGACTGGTTCTTGTTCAGCGCCATGGTCGGACTCACCGGATTCGGTCGGAAGATGACACGCCGGATGCTACCCGTGCGCCCCCAGGGCCGCCCGCGGCGCCCGGATCAGATCAGGCCCAGCACGCGGCACGCGAGGAGCACGATGGCGCCCCAGCCGACGCAGCGCCAGAGCCGGTCCCGTCGGCGCTGCCCGCGCTTCAGATCGTCCACCTGCCGCGCGACCCTCGACAGCACCTCGGGACCCGCCGCGGGATCGATCCAGACCCGCTCGTGACGCAGCCCGTCCGCCTCCAGCGCCGCCACCGCGAACGCGAGATCGGCGCGGTAGCGCCCGCTCTCGACGTCCAGCAGGCCGTGGCGCAGCGACTCGTGCAGGTGCATCCGCCCCGCGTCCAGGTCGTCGAAGCGCGCCACGTACCGGAGGTCGGGGTCCTGCGGTGTCGGGATCCCGGCGGGCGGCTCACGGGACGCGCGCACGCGCAGCACACCGGGCTGCTCGGGATCGCTGCTCAGGCTGAGGTAGCCGGCGTACATCGTGGAACCGGGACTGCCCGCCGCGCGTGCTCAGCCGGGCTCGTCGGCCAGCGCGAGCAGGGCCGTCAGGGCGTCGTTGAGCGGTGTCGCGATGCCGTGGCGGCGGGCGACCTCACCGACCACCGCGTTGCGCGCCTGCCACTCCATGCGCCGGCCGTCGCGGCGGTCCTGCGCCATCGAGGTCCAGTGCTCGCCCACCGGGCCGCGCAGATAGTCCAGCGACGTCTCGGCGAAATCGTCGGCGAAGCGCGCGCCCTCGGCGCGGCCCACCGCCATCACCTCGTCGATCAGGCCCAGCGCGAGCTCGCGCACCACCGGCTCGGTCACCGCGCGCAGCGGCTTCAGCGCGAGCGCGCAGATCGCGCCGCCCACCGCGTTCAGCACGAGCTTGTGCCACTCGGCGGACACGAAGTCCGCGACCGTCTCGACGCGCACCGCGGCCTGCCCGTCGAACAGCGCCGCGAGCGATCGCGCGGCGTCGGACTCGGGCACCTGCAGCGTGCCGGCCCGCCCCTGCACCACCGCGCCCGGCGCCTCGACCCGCGACGGCAGCAGGATGATGCACGGCACCGCCCGCGCGGCCGGCACCCAGCGCGCGACGCGCTCGGCGTGGTGCACGCCGTTCTGCATCACGGCCACCCGGGTCCCGGGGCCCACGAGGCGATCCATCCACGGCGCCGCGCCGTCCACCTGGTGCGCCTTGGTGCACAGCAGCACCCAGTCCGCCGGCGCCGCGTCCCGCGGGTCCGTGCAGACCCGGTGGTCGTAGCGCGTGGTCGTGCCGTCCAGCGTGCGCGCGAGGCGCTCGAACGGCGTGCGCACGCACAGCACCAGCCGGTGCCCGGCGTCGCCGAGCGCGGCCGCCATCGCGCCGCCGATGGCGCCGGCGCCGATCGCGGCGATGCGGGGCGTTTCGCTCACGCGACGAAGCGCACCGTGAGCTCGCCCAGCCCGTCGAAGGTCGCCTTCGCGGTGCAGCCGGGCGGCGCCTTGTACAGGCCGGTGCAGCTTCCGGTCGTGACGTACTGGCCGGCCTTCACGCCCTCGCGCTTCGCGGCGTGCTCGTTGACCAGCCACGCGAGCGACGCCAGCGGGTCGCCGAGCACCTCCGCACCGCTGCCGCGCACCACCACCTCGCCGTCGATCAGCATGTTCACCGGCGCGTTCAGGATGTCCAGCGAGCGCCAGTCCGCGACGCCCGCACCGACCGTCCACTGCGCGTCGTTGACGTTGTCGGCGATCGCGACGGGACCCTGCTGCGCGGCCGTGAAGCGGGTGTCCACGATCTCGATCGCCGGGTGCACCGACGCCACCGCGGCGGCGATGTCGTCGCGCGAGTAAGGCGCGCCCGCGGGCGGCAGGTCGCGCGCCATCAGGAACGCGTACTCCGCCTCCACGCCGCGCACGACGTAGCGATCGGGCAGCGACTGGTCGCCCTCGAGCAGGTTCGGCGCGAACATCCGCGACGCCACCGGGCCGGGCACGCCGAGCCCCTTCTGCGCGTTCGGGTGGGTCGCGCCCACCTTCCACGCGCCGACGTGCTCGCCGACGAACGCGGCCACCACGTCCTGCACGTGGTAGCCCTCCTCCTCGGTGGACGGCACGGCGCCGGCGGGCAATGCGTCGATGCGCTCGCCGGTGCGGCGCGCCGCGACCAGCGCCTGGGCGGCGAGAACTGCGGATGCGTGTTGCATGACGGTGTCCTGGAACTCGGGCGCCGGCGGCCGCCGGCGCGGGGTGGACGGACGCGGACGACGCGCGCCGCGGCTGGGCGCACAGCATAGCCGAATGGCCCCGCGGGACGGCCCGGCGCGCGGGGCGGCGCTGTCACCACCGCGCCGCGGCGCCTGGACCATCCGATCCGGCGCCGTGCGGGTGGCGCTGCGCGCCCGGTCACTCCATCCTATGTGCAGGAGTACTATCGCGCCGGCCCCGCTCCCGCGCGGCGCGGCCAGGGGACAACGAAAAGCACAGGATGACCACCATGCAGATGACCTCCCAGGAAGCCTTCGTCGAGACGCTGCGCATCAACGGCGTGAAGATCGCCTTCGGCATCGTCGGCTCCGCGTTCATGCCGGGCCTGGACGTGTTCGAGCGCGCCGGCATCCGCTTCGTGGACGTCGCCCACGAGCAGGGCGCGGCGCACATGGCCGACGGCTACACGCGCGCCGGCGGCGAGATCGCGGTGTGCATCGCGCAGAACGGGCCCGGCATCACGAACTTCGTGACCGCGGTGGCCGCCGCGTACTGGAACCACACCCCGATGCTGGTGGTGACGCCGGAGACCGGCACCAACACCCAGGGCCTGGGCGGCTTCCAGGAGACGCGCCAGCTTCCCGTGTTCGAGGAGATCACCTGCTGGCAGGAGACGCTGGCCCACCCGTCGCGCATGGTGGAGACGCTGACGCGCTGCTTCCAGCGCGCACGCCAGCACTCGGCGCCGGTGCAGTTCAACATCCCGCGCGACATGTTCTGCCAGATCATCGACACCGAGGTGCCGGAGCCCATCCTTCCCGGGCGCCAGCCCGGCGACGTGGCGCTGGTGGAGAAGGCGGCGGCGATGCTGGCCGGCGCGAAGATGCCGGTGATCGTCGCCGGCGCCGGCGTCGTGCTCAGCGACGCCGTGGAGGAGACGAAGCGCCTCGCCGAGAAGCTGGGCGCGCCGGTGGCGAACAGCTACCTGCACAACGACAGCTTCCCGGCCAGCCACCCGCTGGCGGTGGGCCCGCTGGGCTACCAGGGCTGGGAGTGCGCGATGAAGCTGGTCAAGGAGGCGGACGTGATCCTCGCGCTGGGCACGCGCCTGAACCCGTTCAGCACCCTGCCGCAGCACGACATCGAGTACTGGACCGGGCAGGCGAAGATCGTGCAGGTGGACCGCAACCCGGACATGCTGGGGCTGGCCAAGCGGGTGGACGTCGCGGTGTGCGGCGACGCCGCGGCGGTGGCCACCCAGCTCATCGACGCGCTGGGCGAGCACGACGCGGGCGGCGCCGGCGACGAGCGACGCAACCGCATCGCGCAGCTCAAGTCCGCGTGGCTGCAGAAGCTGGCCGGCTGGGACCACGAGGACGACGACGCCGGCAGCACGTGGAACCGGCGCGCGCACGAGGAAGAGCCCGACAAGCTGGCGCCGCGCCAGGTGCTGCGCGCGATCCAGGACGGGCTGCCGAGGGACGCGATGGTGTCCACCGACATCGGCAACATCTGCGCGATGGCCAACAGCTACCTGAGCTTCGAGCAGCCGCGCAGCTTCCTCGCCCCCGGAATGTTCGGGAACTGCGGCTACGCGTTCCCGTCGATCATGGGCGCCAAGCTCGCGCGCCCGGACCGCCCGGCCGTCGCGCTGGTCGGCGACGGCGCGTTCGGCATCAGCCTCAACGAGCTGCCGACCTGCAACCGCATGAACGTGCCGGTGACGGTGGTGGTGTTCCGCAACGGGCAGTGGGGCGCGGAGAAGAAGAACGACATCCTGTGGTTCGACGAGCGCTTCGTGGGCACCGAGCTGGGCGACGACTTCTCGTTCGCCGAGGTCGCGAAGGCCTTCGGCTGCAAGGGCGTTCGCGTGGACACGATGGAGGGCATCACGAAGGCGATCGCCGAGAGCTGCGAAGCCCAGGGCCAGGGCGTCACGACGCTGGTCGAGGTGGTCGTGAACAAGGAGCTGGGCGCGCCGTTCCGCCGCGACGCGATGCGCGATCAGTCCTGCCTGCTGCCACGCTACAAGGACCTCACGGTCAACCGCGACGTGGCCTGAGCGCGTCGCCCGCCACGAGCTGAAAGGAGTCATCGACATGCGTGTCCTCGCGCTGATCCTCGCCGGCGCCGCGCTCGCCGGCTGCGCCGCCAACGATCCGTACCGCAACACGAAGACCGGCGCCGCCGTGGGCGCCGCGGGCGGCGCTGCCGTAGGCGCCATCGCCGGCAAGGGCAAGGGCGCGGCGCTCGGCGCCATCATCGGCGCGGTGGGCGGTGCGCTGGTGGGCGACTACATGGACGACCAGCAGAAGGCCATGGAGCAGGAGCTGGCCGCGGAGCGGCGCGCGAACGCGCTCGAGATCGAGCGCATGAAGGACGACACGCTGAAGGTGAGCCTCAGCAACGAGGTGTCCTTCGCCCGCGACAGCTCCGATCTCACGCCCACCTTCCAGCCGAGCCTCGACAAGCTGGCCGACGTGCTGAACCGCTACGAGCGAACGGTCGTGCACGTCGTGGGGCACACCGACTCCGACGGCAGCGACAGCTACAACCTGCGCCTCTCGGAGCGCCGCGCCGGCGCGGTGGGCAGCTATCTCGTCTACCGCGGCGTGCCGCAGAGCCGGGTGCGCATGGAGGGCCGCGGCGAACGCGAGCCGCGTGCGACCAACGCGACCCAGGCCGGCAAGCAGCTGAACCGCCGCGTCGAGATCTACGTCAAGCCGGTCGTCGAGGGGCAGGAGCAGCGCGCGTACGAGCCGCCGCGCTACGCGGGCTGACGCGCAGCGGCCTCAGCCCGCGGTCGCGATGAACTCCAGGCGCACGCCGCCGGGCATCGCGCACATCATGTGACGCACGGGACCGTCGCGAAGCTTCTCCGGCGCGAACTCGATGCTGACGCCGTCGGTGGCGGCGAGCTTCGCGTGCAGCGCGTCCAGCGCCGCCTGGCTCTCCACCTGCAGCGCCAGGTGGTGCAACCCGACGTTGTTCGCGCGATCGAAGGCCGTCGCCGACGCCGGGTCGGCGGCCTGCCACAGCGTGATCATCACGGTGCCGTCGGAGACGAACACCGCCGGGTACTCCGCGCGCTCGCCGACCTGGCTGAAGCCGAGGGTGTCGACGAAGAAGCCGCGCGCGGCCGCGAGATCGGGCACCGTCAGGCCCACGTGGTGCACGCCTCGGGTGGCGGCGGAAGGGGTGCTCATCGCGATGTCCTCCGGGTCCGGGATGGGCGCGTTCAAGGCATCCCCGACGCGCGGGACACACGATGATTCATCGATCTGTCTGAATAAATATCTCGGATCGCAATTGACTGCTCGGCCAGGCGCAGTAATTTCTGCGCGATGGACAAGCTTCAGGCGATGCACACCTTCGTCACCATCGTGGACCGCGGCAGCCTGACCGCCGCGGCGGGCGAGCTGGGCAAGTCCCTGCCCACCGTGGTGCGCACCCTCGCCGCGCTGGAAGAGGCGCTGAACGCGAGGCTGCTGGCGCGCACCACGCGCCGCATCGCGCTCACCGAGGAAGGCCGGCGCTACCTCGAGCGCTGCCGCCGGGTGCTCGCCGAGGTGCGCGAGGCGGAGGACGAGCTGGTGGCCGGGCGCAGCGAGCCCGAGGGTGCGGTGAGCATCACCGCGCCGGCGCTGTTCGGGCAGCTGCACGTCGTGCCGGGCGTCGCGTCCTACGTGCACGGGCACCCGAGGGTGCGCGTGGACCTGCTGCTCCTGGACCGGGTCGTGAACCTCGTCGAGGAGGGCATCGACGTCGCGGTGCGCATCGCGCACCTCGAGGACTCCACCCTGATCGCGCGCGCGGTCGGCCAGATCCGCCCGGTGCTGTGCGCGAGCCCGGAGTACCTGGAACGCGCCGGACGGCCAACGCATCCCCGCGATCTGGCGGCCCACGACTGCGTGCTGCGCAGCCAGCACGACGCCGCCGCGGTGTGGCGCTTCCACGAGGACGGGCGCCCCCTGAGCGTGCATCCCGGCGGACGCTTCACCTGCAACACCGTCGCGGGCACGCTCGCAGCGTGCGCCGCGGGCGCCGGCATCGGGCACTTCCTGTCCTACCAGGTCCGCGAGGCGGTGGACGCGGGCCGGCTCGTGATCGTGCTGCCCGCATTCGAGCCGCCGCCCGTACCGGTGAGCCTGGTACACGCCCACGCACGGCTGGTGCCGGCGCGGGTACGGGCGCTGGTGGACTGGCTCGCGGAGGACCTGCGCGCGCGGCTGGACGACGGCGTGCGCAACGCCTGACCGGCGCTCGGGACGCGCGCATTCCCGACCGCCCGCGTCCGGCACCCGGCGCCGCGTCGCGCGCCCGTCTCCTACCCGCTGCGTGCCTGCGCCGGCTGCATGCGCGCGAGCAGCTCCGCGAGGCTCGCGGCCACCTCGCGCTGCGGCGGCTGCCCCGGCTGCTCCAGCACCACCCGCCCGCTGGCGTTGTCCACGCTCAGCACCAGGTCGCCCTCGTCGGTGCACGCGACGAACAGCGTCAGCGGCTCGCCGCGGCGACGCTTCTGCAGCGCGTGGCCCAGCAGGTTCTCGATCAGTCGCTCGAAGTCGTCGCCGTTCCACACCTGGATCAGGGTCGCGCCGCCCTCGTCCGCGCGCACCGGGATGCAGTCCGACCAGAACGCGCCGTAGAACGCCGCGAGGTCCGGGTGCAGCCGCGACTCCAGGGCCGCCTCGAGGCCGCTCCAGTCCGGCGCCGGGTCGCGCGGCACCGGCTGCCACGCGACCTGGCCGTCCTCGCCGGGCGCTCCGACCTCGCACGGCGACGGCCAGCGCGGGTCGTGCGGCTGGCGCGGCAGCCGGCCGTCGCCGTGCAGCGCGACGAATCCGTCGAGCAGGCGGCGCAGCTCGCGGCGCACCGCGTCCGGCGCGCTCACCGGCCGCACAGGAAGGCCAGCGCCCAGCGTGCGAACGTCCCGGCGTCGGTGGGCCGCTCGAGGCTCGCCAGCGCCTCGTCGGTCAGCGCATCGCCGAAGCGCTCGCGCCGCGAGCCGTAGAGCGCGGCAGCGTAGTCCGGGCTGAACTCCGGGTGCGCCTGCACGGTGAGCACGTGGTCGTCCAGCGCCAGCATCGCGAGCTCGCAGAACGGGCTGCTCGCGAGCACCCGCGCACCGGGCGGGGCCGTGACCACCTGGTCCTGGTGGCACGCGAGCAGGGACAGGCGCGGCAGCGGCGGGTCCATCCACGGCTCGGCGCCGAGCACGTCGTAGCTGTGGTGACCGATCCCCCAGCCCTTCGCGGATTTCTCGACGTGCCCGCCGAGCGCCTGCGCGAGCAGCTGGTGGCCGAAGCACACGCCCAGCACCCGGCGCCGCGCGGCCACCGCCGCGCGCAGGAAGGCGCGGGTCGGCTCCAGCCAGTCGTGATCCTCGTACACGCCGGCGGCGCTGCCGGTGACGATCCACCCGTCGCACGCGTCGACGGAGGCGGGGAGCTCGTGGGCCTCCACGTGCCAGACGTCCAGCTCCACCGGGAACTCGTCGCGGTGCGCCGCGAGCCAGCGCGCGAACGCGTCGGAGAAACGCCCGAAGCGCTCTGCCAGGGGCGCGGAGTTGTGGCCGGTCTCGAGGATGCCGATGCGGGTCATGCTGGATCGCGCGGTGCCGCGCCGGGGCGCGTCATCCGAGGTGCTGCACTGTGTTCGTGAGGGGCCGGGCGCTGACGCTCAGCGCGCCCGGACGATCCTACGCGCGGGGCGCTCCGGCGCCAGGGGCGCCGGCAAGCGCCGGCCGCGATCGGGCGCGGGGCGACCACGCCGCGGGCGTGTGCTTCGCCGCGCGGCGCGTCGGCGGGTCAGCCGCGCGCCGCGTCCCGGAAGCGGTTGATCGCGGTGACGCCGTCGAAGCTGTGCGGGAACACCAGCGGCAGCGCCTGCGCGTTGACCTTCACGTTCACGAACACCGGGCCCGGGGCCTCGCGGATCAGCTCGCGCAGCGCCGCCACCTCGCCCTGGCTGGTCACCGTGCGCGTGGTGCGGATCCCGCAGCCCTGGGCCACCTTCTCGAGGTCGGTGGCTCCCGCGGTCGCGGTGGGCTGGCTGCCGGTCTCCACGTAGGACTCGTTGTCCAGCGCGACCACGACGAGATTGGCCGGCGCCTGGTTCGCGATGGTGGCCAGCGCCCCGAGCCCCATCAGCAGCTCGCCGTCGCCGCTGAACAGCACGACGCGCTTGTCGGGCTGCGCCATCGCGAGGCCCAGCGCGAACGGCGCAGCCTGACCCATCGCGCCGATGAAGCAGAAGTTGCGGGCGTCGTCGCCGGACGCGGTGAGATCCCAGGTGCTCGAGCCCAGGCCGGACACCGCGAGCAGGTTCGCGGGGCGATCCTCCAGCAGGGACTTCACGAGTGGACGTCGATCGAGCATGGCTCAGCCCTCCTTGAACTGCTTGGCGCCGATCATCTTCTGCGACAGCAGCACGGCGGCCGAGCGGCGGGTGTTGAACGCGTAGTCGGCGGCGGCCTTCACCGTCGCGCCCACCTCGTCGCTGCGCTCGGCGCGGAACAGCGTGACGTCCATCGCCTCCAGGACCGCCGGCGTGGCCTTGCCCATCGGCACCTGCCACGGGATGAACTCGCCGTACTCGCCGCGCATCGAGACGATGGTGAGGAACGGGATGCGGCAGATCACCGGCAGCGCCAGCGCGTTGATGCAGTTGCCGACGCCGCTCGACTGCATCAGCAGCACCCCCTTGCGCCCGCCGGCCCAGGCGCCGCAGATCACGCCCACGCCCTCCTCCTCGGTGGTCAGGGTGACCACGTCGATGCCGTTGTGCGCCTCGCACAGGTCGATCAGCCGCGAGTGGCCGGCGTCCGGGATGTGCGTGACCAGGGAGATCTCCTGCGCACGCAGGACGTCGAAGATGTCCTGGTGCCAGTCGATGCGCTCAGC
>CBDUCN010000078.1:0-17291 GCA_965365655.1 uncultured Gammaproteobacteria bacterium
AGGCCGGCGATCACGCCGGCCACCGCGAGGTCCGGCCAGTGGGTGCCCGTCGCGAGCACGCCGCCGGCGGCGAGGATCACCGCGACGTTGGCCACGGCATCGTTGCGGCTGCACAGCCACACCGATCGCATGTTGCTGTCGCCGGCGCGGTAGCGGAAGAGCAGCGCCGCGACGCTCACGTTCGCGAGCAGCGCCAGCACGGCGGTGGCGCCCATCACGGCCGCGTCCGGTGGCAGGCCGTGGAACACCCGCCACGCGGTGCTGCCCAGCACCCACGCGCCGAACAGGCCCATCGCCGCGCCCTTCACCCACGCGGCGCGGGCGCGCACCGCGAGGCCCATGCCGAGCACCGCGAGGCTGATCCCGTAGTTGAAGCTGTCGCCCAGGAAGTCCAGCGCGTCCGCCTGCAGCGCCATGGACCCGCTGACCCAGCTCGCGATCACCTCGACGACGAACATCGCCGCGTTGACCGCGAGCGCGATCCACAGCACGCGCCGGAAGCGCCCGTCGGCGGGCGGCGCATCGTGGGTGCAGTGGCTGCAGCCGGCCACGTCAGGGCTCCTCGTGGGCGGCCGGCTCCGCGACGTGCTCCAGCATGTCGGCGATCACGCAGCTGATGTGCTCGTCCGCGCTCGCGTACAGCACCTGCCGGCCCTGGCGCTGCCCGCGCAGCACCCGGGCGGCGCGCAGCAGGCGGAGATGGTGGCTGACCAGGGACTGCGACAGGCCCAGCCCGTCGGCGATCGCGCTCACCGGCGTCGGCGCGCCCATGCACGCGAGGATGATGCGAAGCCGTGTCGGGTCGCCCATCAGGCGGAACATCTCGGCGAGCTGCACCGTCTGGTCGTCGTCCAGCGGCGGCAGCGCGGCCGGGGAAACGGGTGCGTGGTCGGTGGTCATGCGTATATATGAACACATGAACACTCATTTGTTAAGCCTGCCGGGGTCGATCCGTCGCGGACCTGCGAGGGGCGTCGCACACCGCGCGCCGACCCGCGCAGCGCCGGCCGCGCCCGGCCGGGCTGCAGCCCGGCCTGCGCCCCGTTCAGCCCCCGGGCACCCAGATCCGGGTCGGGAACTCGACGTGCCGCGCGGCGAGGCAGTCGTCCAGCAGCGCGCGGAAACGCGCCCGGGGCAGCCGCCCGTGGCGGGTGCCCAGCGGCTGCAGCGCGAGGTCCGCGATCGCCTTCTCCTCGCACACGCGCAGGATCGCGATCAGCGCGGCCGCCACCCAGGCTTCCTCGACGCTGGGGTCACGGTCGAGGTCGTGGACCACGGCCAGCAGCAGCCATGGCCCGGAGCCGTGCACCACGACGCTTCCGGGCGGCGTCTCCGGCGTGTCGTGGAGGGCGGTCATGATGCGGATCGGGTGCTCGCCGGGATCCCGCAGCGTGTCCGCGTCGGCGCTCAGCACGTGGCAGGTATCGTCCTCGAGCGCGACGGCCTGCGCGTCGAACGGCGGCCGGCCGGCCGGCGACTCGACGACCTGGGCGCTCACGGCGGGGCGCGGCCGACGGGCGGGCCCGGCTCGCGCGCGTGCGGCGTCACTACGCGGCGGAGCTCCGCGCGACGTCCACCTCGTGGCACCAGCCGAAGCGGTCCGCGATCTCGCCGTGCTGGATGCCGGTGATCTGCTCGTACAGCCAGCGCGTCATCTCGCCGGCCTCGCGGTTTCCGATCGCGGTGTCGCGCCCGTCGAGGGCGATGATGCCCACCGGCGCGATGATCGCGGCCGTGCCGGACGCGAACACCTCGCGCAACGCTCCCGAGCGTGCGCCGTCCAGCACCTCGTCGATGGCGACCCGGCGCTGCTCCACCGTGTGGCCCGCATCCTCGAGCAGCGTGATCACGCTCTCGCGGGTGACGCCCGGCAGGATGGTGCCGTGCAGGTCCGGCGTGACCACCCGGTCCTCGAAGCGGAAGAAGATGTTCATCGCGCCCACCTCCTCCACGTAGCGGTGCTCGATGCCGTCCAGCCACAGCACCTGCTGGTAGCCCTCGTCCTGGCCCAGCCGCCCGGGGTGCAGGCTGGCGCCGTAGTTGCCGGCGGTCTTCGCGTAGCCGACGCCGCCCGGCGCGGAGCGGGTGTACGTGCGCTCCGCCTTCAGCGCGATCGGCTTCATCCCGGTGTCGAAGTACGCGCGCACCGGGGAGGTCATCACGAGGAAGCGGAAACGCCGCGACGGGCGCACCTCGAGGTGGCCCTCGTCGGAGAAGATGATGGGGCGCACGTACAGCGCCTCGCCGCGCCGGTGCGGCACCCACGCGTGGTCCAGCGCGACCAGCCGCGACACCGCGTCGGTGAAGACGTCGGCATCGATGCGCGGGATGCACAGACGGTCGCACGACGCCAGCAGCCGCTCGGCGTTGCGGTCCGGGCGGAACACGCGAATGCGCCCGTCGCCGCCGCGGTACGCCTTCAGACCCTCGAACACGGCCTGGCCGTAGTGCAGCGCGGCGTTGGCCGGATGCACCGGCACCGGCCCGAACGGCAGGATCTCCGCCCGGCCCCACGCGCCGTGCTCGTGCACCATGCTGAACATGTGGTCGGCGTACCACGCGCCGAATCCGAGGTCGTCCCAGTCCACCTCGCCGATGCGGGACGAGGAGACGAGCGTGGTGTCGAGGTCGCCGAGCATGTCCTGTCGCACCGCGCCGCGCGCGCCGCGCTCCCGTGACGGTCGCTGAAGGGCCGTAGAGCATAGGCCAGGGGGGATGGTCCGGCCAGGGCAGGGCGCACGGCCGCGCGTCGCGCGGCTTCCTATAATGGCGCCGATGATCGCCCCGGGCCCCCGTTTCACGACGCCGCTCGCCGCCGGCCTGCTTGCCGCGGCGCTCGCGGCCGGCGCCGCGGAGCGCGGCATCGACGAGCTCCGCGAGGTCGTGGACGCCGCGTGCGACTGCGCCGCCGGGCGCGCCAGCGGGCTCGACGCGGCGCTGCACTGCACCCGCGGGCCGCAGGACTTCGGGCGCATCAAGGTGGCCCGCCGCGACGCGTGGAGCGAGGACGACAGGCGTCGCGCCGCACGGCTCGAGCGGCTGATCGAGTACTGCATCGCGAACGCGATGAGCGCCGCCGACGCGCGGGACCTGCTCGGGCTGCCCGTGCCGCCCGGCGCCGCGGCGGCGCCGCTGATGCGCTGGCGGCGCATCGCGCCCGCTGACCTCGCGGATCACCGCACCCGGCTGGTGCGCGTCGAGGACGGGCGCGGCGAGCGGGTGAAGGGACTGGTCGAGGCCGTTTCCGGCGACACGCTGATGCTTCGCCGCGCGCGCCGCGACGGCGGCGGCATCGAGCGCATGCCGTTCGAGTCGATCCGCGGGGTGTGGATCATGGAGCTGCCCTGACGGCTCGTGAAGCCTTCACGCGCCTGCTGCGCGTGAGCGCGGCGCGGCGGAGCGCGCCGGCGCCCGGCAGCTCAGTCCACCTCCACCGTCAGCCCCAGGATCAGGCTGGACCAGGACTTGCCGTGGCTGTCCAGATTCAGCGACGCGTTGACGCCGCCCTCCAGCGCCTCGTCCATCACGAAGTTGAAGCCGCCCAGATGCGGCAGGTCGTAGCGCACGATGGGTCCCTTCAGCAGCCCGGCGAACTGCTGCTTGAGGCGCTGCGGCGTGAGCTGCGCGGCGACCGCGTCGTAGTGCGCGGGGTCGTAGACGAACACGCACACGCTCGATCGATCGCCCTTGTCGCCCGCCCGCGCGTGCGCCACGTCGCGCAGCAGCCGCGTGCTCATGCCTCGAGGATCTCCAGCTCCGGCGCCACCGCGTCGCGCGGCAGGCTGGCCGAGCACGTGACCACCGACGGCGTCAGCGTGCCGCGGTAGCCGCCGCCGCCCGACGGCCCGCAGCACAGCAGCGACTCCACCTCCCACAGCAGCAGCTTCGCGACCTCCTCGTCGGTGCTGCGCAGCGCGCAGCGCAGCCGCACGTCCTCGGCGGCGCCGGGATCGGGCCGGTGTGCGCTGCCGTGCAGCGAGTCGACTCCGACGAGGTCCACGCGCAGCGTCTCGTCCACGCCGTGCAGGTCGCGCATGCGCTTGACCACGACCTCGCCGGCGAGGCGTGCCCGCGCGCCGGCGCCCGGCCCGGCATAGCTGACGCCGGCCTCCGCGAGCAGCCCGCCGTCGAAGGCCACCGTGACCTTGAGCGCCCCGGGACGCACCGCGCCGCCGGCGCCCGTCACCCGCACGCGGTCCGGACCTTCCTCCGTCACCGCGACCCGGGAGAAGTCGGCGGTCACGTCCGGGGTCAGGTACGCGGTGGGGTCGTGCACCTCGTAGAGCATCTGCTCCTTCACCGTGCGCGGCTCCACGCATCCGCCGGTGCCGTCCAGCTTGCCGATCACGGCGCCGCCCGCGGGGTCCACGTCGGCGAACGGAAAGCCCAGGGTCGCGAGCCCCTGAACGTCCTTCACGCCGGGGTCGGCGAAGTAGCCGCCGGTGATCTGCCCCGCGCACTCCAGCAGGTGCCCGACCAGGGTCCCGGCGCCGAGCACCGGCCAGTCGTACTCGCCCCAGCCGAACCGGTGGCGCAGCAGCGCGAGGAACATCGACGGGTCGGCGACGCGGCCCGTGATCACGACGTCGGCCCCGGCCTCCAGCGCCGGCAGGATCGCGTCGGCGCCGAGGTACGCGTTCGCGCCCACCAGCGTGCGCCCGGTGCCCGCGACCGTGCCGCCTTCCCACAGCCGCGTGTCCTCGCGGATCAGGTGCGTCACGTCGTCGCCGGTGACGGCCGCGACCTTGAGGCCGGCGAGCCCGAGGTCGCGCGCCACCTGCACCGCGCGGGCGGCCGCGGCGTGCGGGTTCGCGACGCCCATGTTGGTCACGATGGTGGTGCCGTTGCGCGCGCACGCGGGCAGCACCGCGCGCAGCCGGCGTTCGAGCCACGGGTTGTAGCCGGCCGCCGGGTCCTTCATCCGGTCGCGGTGGCCGAACGCCAGCGTGCGTTCGCCCACGCACTCGAAGACCAGCGCGTCCAGCGCGCCGCGCTCGGCCAGGTCCACGGCCGGGTCCAGCCGGTCGGCGGAGAAGCCGGCGCCGCCGCCGATGCGGACGGTGTCAGCGGGCATGCGGCGGACCTCCGGGCAGCGCGCACGGCGTGCACGTCATGCGCGCAATTCTGGTGCAGCAGGCGTTGACGGGGAAGCCCCGCGGGGCGGCATACTCGGACGGTCGCGCCGGCACGGCGCGCAGCAAGGCAGCGTTCATGGCCACGGCCCCGGTTCCGTCCAGCCCCGAAGCCGCCCGGGCGCCCCGTCGCCGCCGGCGCGGCGGCTTCCCGGCGCCGGTCACGGTGCGCCGGCCCGCGCCGGGCATGCTGGTGATCGCCGAGGCGCGCGCGCGGGCGCTGGTCCGCCTCGCGATCTGGCTCGCGGTGGTGGGCGGCTTCGCGGCGGCGCTGCTGGGCGCTGCGCAGCCCGGCGCCGACGTCGACGCCGGGGCGCGCTGGCTCGCGCTGCTGGTGCCGCTGGTGCTGCTGCCGTACCTCGTCGACGGCGTGCGTGTGCTGTGCCGCCCGCGCGAGGTCGTGCTCGACGGCGCGCGTGGCGAGCTGCGCGCACGCGGGCGGGCGCCGGTCACGTTCGCGGCGATCCGGGGCATCGAGGTGCAGGCCGTGAACGCGACCTGCGAGGAGGCCGACGCGCGGGTGCGCCTGGCCGACGGCGCGGCCATCGCGCTCGCGACCGGCTACCGCTTCGAGCCGGTGATGGCGCTCGCGCGCGAGGCGGCCGGCATCGCCGGCGTGCCGGTGCACGCGGTGGGCGCCGGCGGCGCCCGCCCGGACGACCTCGGCGGGGACGGGGAGCTTCGCCGATGAGCCACGACGCGCCGTACGCGGGCGTGCGCGTGATCGACGCGAGCCAGGGCGTCGCGGCCCCGCACTGCGCGATGCTGCTCGCGCAGTACGGCGCCGACGTCGTCAAGGTGGAGCCGGTGGACGGCGACTGGTCGCGCCGCCTCGGTGCCCGGCACGGCGAGCACACGGCGCTGTCCATGGCCTACAACCTCGGCAAGCGCAGCATCGCGCTGGACCTGAAGAAGCCCGAGGCCGTGGACGTGCTGCACCGCCTCGCCCGCGGCGCCGACGTGTTCCTGGAGAGCTCGCGCCCGGGCGTGGCCGAGCGCCTGGGCATCGGCTACGACGCGCTGCGCGCGCTGAATCCCCGGCTCGTCTACGTGTCCGTGAGCGGGTTCGGTCATACCGGCCCGTACCGCGAGCGCCCGTGCAGCGACACCGTCGCCCAGGCCTGGAGCGGCTTCATGTCGGTGAACCGCGGCGCCGACGGCGTCCCCCACAAGGCGGGCACGATCATCATGGACGCCGTCACCGGTCTGTACGCGTTCGGCGCGGTGGCCGCGGCGCTGGCCGCGCGCGGCACGGGCGGGGAAGGGCGCTTCGTGGACGTCAGCCTCGGCCACGCGGCCGCCGCGGTGCAGTCGGCGAAGGTGATCGAGGCGGCGCTGGAGCCGGGCGAGGCGCTGCGCCTGAACTCGCCGGCCGGCACCTACCGGACCGCCGACGGCTGGATCGCGATCACGCTGACCCGCGAGCCGCACTTCCGGCAGCTGTGCGACGCGCTGCAGATGCCGGAGCTCGCGGCGGACCCGCGCTTCGAGAGCTTCGCGACGCGCGCCGCCCATCACGACGCCCTCGTGCCGCCGCTCGCCGAGCGCGTCGCGACGCGCACCACCGACGCGTGGATCGAGACCCTGCACGCACACGACGTGCTGGCCGAGCGTGTGTTCACGCACGGCGACTGGCTGGCCGACGCGCACGTGCGCGAGGCGGGGCTCGCGCCCGGTGTCGCGATCGAAGGCGTCGGCGAGGTCAGGGTGCCGCGGGTGCCCGGCGTCGCGCGCCACCGCGGCGGGACGCCCGGCATCGGGGAGCATGCCGCGCAGGTGCTGCGAGAGGCCGGATTCGGGGAGCGGGACGTGGAGCGGTTGATGGCGGCGGGAGCGGTGGGGAACGCGACCGGCGGCGCCGCGGGCGGCACGGGGTGAGCGCCTGGCGTCCAGCCGGGGCCGTCTGGCCACGCCGGACGATGGCCTCGCCCCGCTCGTGCGCGCGGTCGAGCCTGCCGGACGGGGCGCGGGTCGCGCAGCCCGTTCGCGGTCACCCGTTCAGCCGGCGAGCAGCTCCTGCGCGCCCTGCCACAGCGCGCTGACGATCTCGCCGGCCGGCATCGCGCGCGCGAGAGCCGCGGACTGGCCGGCCCAGGCCTGCATCCGCTCGATGTCGCCGGCCTTCGCGGCAGCCTCGCGCATCGGCGCGGTCAGCGCGCGCTGCACCGGGTACGGTGCGGGCTCGGGGGCGCCCGGGGCGGCGGCGGCCACCGTGTAGCCCGTGCGCACGCTGCGCCCCAGCCGGCCCGAGAACGCGCGCGTCGCGATCGTGTCCTCGGGCCGGGTGCGCCCGATCGCTTCGGCCCACGCCGGGGCCGTGTTCGCCTCCGGCGCACGCAGCAGGCCGGTGCCCACCTGAACCGCGGACGCGCCGAGCACCAGCGCTGCGGCGACGCCGCGGGCGTCGGCGATGCCCCCGGTCGCGACCACCGGCACGTGCACGGCGTCCACGACGGCCGGAAGCAGCGAGAACAGGCCCACCATCGCCGTCGCGGCATCGCCGGCCTCGAACGCTCCGCGGTGACCGCCCGCCTCCATGCCCTGCGCGACGACCGCGTCGGCGCCGGCCGCCTCGGCCGCCACCGCCTCCGCGACGGTGGTGACGTTCGCGAACCAGCGGATGCCGCGCGCCTTCATGCGCGCGACGAACTCCGGCGGGTACAGGCCCATGATCGACGAGATGACGGGCGGGCCGGCGGCCAGCATCGCGTCGCACTGCGCCGCGAAGTCGGGCGCGGGGCGGTCCGCGGCGCCGGGCGGGACCTCGGGTCCCCAGCCGGCCAGGAAGCGGCGCACGGCGTCCTCGTGCCCGGGGTCGCGCTGCGGCGGCGGATCGGGGATCCAGGTGTTGAGCTGGAACGCGCCGTTGCTCGCGCCGCGCACCTCGGACACCCACCCGCCGATCGCCTCGGGCGTCATCAGCAGCGCGCCGCACGCGCCCATGCCGCCGGCGTTCGCGACCGCGACGGCCAGCGAGGGCGGGCACGCGCCGGCCATCGGCGCCATCAGGATCGGGGCGCGGAGATCGTACGCGGCGCAGAAACGCTGCACGCGGCTCATCGTGTCGCGGGCGTCCGGCATCGGCGGTCTCCTCGGTTCCCCGGCGGGGGTTCTGCGGCGCGCGCGCTCAG
The DNA here is from genome assembly GCA_965365655.1 of uncultured Gammaproteobacteria bacterium. Taxonomy (GTDB): domain Bacteria; phylum Pseudomonadota; class Gammaproteobacteria; order HK1; family HK1; genus JBFHNV01. The sequence continues at coordinate 8,264 of CBDUCN010000078.1, forward strand.
GGCGCGGACACGGTCACCAGCTCGCTGACGATGGGCAGCAGCTCGTCGAGCGCGGCCTTGCCGTCCCCGGCCGCGCCCGCGCGAGCCAGCGCGCCCGCGAGCCGGCCGTCGAAGTCGTCGAGGTCGCCCTGTCCGGGGCGTCGCAGGCCCATGCTCCAGTCGCCGAAGCGGCGCTGCGCGACGGGCTCGTCGGCGAGGATGCGCACCGCGTAGTGCCGGCGGTCGGTCGCGATGCGCGAGAACACCTCGTGCACCGCGTCGTCGGTGCCCTCCAGCACCTGCACGAAGCGCCCGTCCCCGTGCAGCAGCACACCGGTGATGCCGAGGGGCTCGTTGTTGCGCCGCGCCTGCTCGAGCAGCGCCAGCAGCTCCGCCTCCGCGAGCGGTTCAACGCTGCGGCTCTCGTAGACCAGGCACACGAGCGGCGACTCCATGGGCTCCACGGTAGCCGCGCGGGGACCGCCTGTCACGACGCGATCCGCGGCGGCGGGCTCACCGCAGCCACGGCGCGCCCTGCCCCGCGTGGAAGGCCACGACGCCGCCGAGAGCGGCCGGCATCGCGACCACCAGGGCGCCGTTGGCCGCGAGCCGGGGCGCGAGCCCCGCACCGCGCAGGAATGCGCCGGTCGCGTCCAGGTCGGCGACCCGCAGCGCGTGGCCCGCCATGCACGGCGCCGCCGCCGGCGTGACGCCCGCGAGGGCGTGCGCGGCCTGCGCTGCGGCGAGGATCGTCAGCGTGCCGCGCTCGAAACGCAGCACCCGCGCGCCGCCGGCCGCGCGCTGCGGCCCGGTGCGAAGGTAGCGCGCGTAGCGATCCGCGCACGCGTCCACGTCGTCGCTGACGAACAGCAGGTCGGTGAGCGCCTCGGCGCCGTTCGGCTGCGCGAGCCAGCGCGGCTCCCAGACGTGCTCGGGCGTCTCGTGGGTCAGGAACTGCACGCGTCCCTCGGGCAGCAGCCCCGGCTGCGGGCGGATCACGGAAAAGCGCAGCGTCACAGGGGTACCGTCCTCCAGCGTTGCCGCGCGCTTCAGCGCGACGGGCGGGCGCTGCGCGAACCCGTCCGCGACCAGCCGGTCGTGCTCGGCGACCGCGTCGCGCACGCAGAACGCGGCAAGGTGCACGCCGGTGTGGCGCGCGAGCGCGGTGCGCACCTCGGCGGCGATCGGCGTGTCCGCGGTCGCGGCGAGGATCTCGAGGTAGCCCTCGCGCAGCATCACGCAGTGGTTCGCGGTGCCCGCCGGCTCCACCGGCGCGCCGGGGGCCGGCGAGTGGGTGTGCTCGGTGCGCGGGGTGACGCGAAAGCCCAGGGTGTCGAGCGCGGCCGCGGCCGCGTCGAGGTCCGGCACCCAGTGTGCGAGGTGGTCGAGGAAGATGCCGTCCCCTGCCGGGACATGCGGCGATCGCGCGCTCACGCTGCGGCCCGACCGGGCAGGCGACGGCGATGCTGGTGCGGGGCCTGCGTCACGCCGCATGCGTGAGCGGACCCCGGCATCGCGCAGGCGGCCGGCCCGGTACCGGCCGCCGGGATCCGCTGCAGGGACGCCGCTGCGCGCTCGACCGCCGGCGCGCCGCGCCCGACGGTCCCTGCGATCCGCACCGCACCGGCCTCGTGCGAAAGTGAATGCGTCATGCCGCGCTCCCCGGGGTGCGCGTGCGGCCGCGCGCCCGCCCGCCGGGCGCAGCGGCCGTGGCGACGCTGGGCAGGCCGCCGCCGGCCACCACCTGCTCGACGGTGTTCATGAACTCGCGCACCACGCGCATGTTGCGGCGGCGGTTCAGGCACTGCACCTCCTCGGTGAAGCCGAGGTCGGCGCCGGTGATCCGCAGCGGCCAGAAGCGCGGGTCGTCGCGCAGCTCGTAGCCCGCGACCACGCCGACGCCCAGGCCGGCGGCGACCGCCTCCTTCACGGTCTCGCGGCTGGTGGTCTCGATCACCACGTCCGGTGACACGCCGCTCGCCTCGCAGGCCTGGTCGAACACCCGGCGCGTCGTCGAGCCCGGGTCGCGCACGATCATGCCGACGCCGTCGAGGGCCTGCACGGGGACCGCCGTGCGTCCCTCGCGCGCCCACGGGTGGTCGGTGCTGACGAAGATCGCGATCTCGTAGTGCGCCAGCGTGCGCGCGAATACGCGCGGGTCCTCCGTGCGCCGCGCCTGCATCGCGACGTCGCAGCGCTCCGCGAGCAGCAGCGCCTCGACGTCGTGCGTGTTCGCGATCTGCATCCCCACGCGCACCCCGGGGAAACGCTCGCGGAAGGCCTTCACCACCGGCACCAGCAGGTACGGGCCGTCGGACGCGATGCGCAGCGTGCCGCGCTCCAGCGCGCGGGTCGCCTCCAGCAGGTCCACCGCCTGCTCCTCCAGCGCGAACAGCCGCCCGGAGATCTCGGCCAGCTCGTGGCCCAGCGCGGTCGGGCGCAGCCTGCGCCCGTCGCGCTGGAACAGGCTCACGTCGTAGCGCTCCTCCAATGCCTTGAGGTGGTTGGTGACGGCGGGCTGCGTCACGTTCAGGCGGCGCGCGGCGCCGGTCACGGTGCCGGTGCGCATCACTGTGTCGAACACCCGGAGCTGGATCAGGTTCATGCGCGAGCGGCCACTGCTGAAACATCAGAAATTCTGATGCATCAGATAATGAAAAACAATTGGAGTTATGTCGTGGCGGGCCGAATACTCTCTCGCGACCGGCGGCGATGCCGCCATCGTGAACCCTGACCCGCTCAGCCAACCGGAAGGATGCCGCCATGTTCAGCGAACTCTCCACCCGCGTCGGCCTGTGCTACTTCGCCGCCGTCCTGATCCTCGGCGGAACGATGTCACTGGTCGCGTGAGCCGGCCTCCGCCCCGCCGCCGTCCGGCGGCGGGGCGGTACATCGGGCTGCTGCGCCGCGTCTCGCGTCACGCAATCCACTCCGACACCGGCGCCTGCGCGTCCTGCAGGGGCTGGCACACCACGTCCACCAGGCACGGCCCGTCGCCGTGCACCGCCTCGCGCAGGATCCCTTCGAGCTGCTGCGGCCGGGTGACCCGCGTGGCCGGGATGCCGAACGCGTTGGCCACCGCCGCGTGGTCGGTCTCGCTGAAGTCCACCGAGAAGTAGCGCTCGCCGAAGCCGGTCTTCTGGCCGGCCTTGATCCAGCCGTAGACGCTGTTGGACACGACGATCACGGTGACCGGCAGCGCGAGGCGCTTCAGTGTCTCGAGCTCCCCTGCGGCCATGCCGAAGCTGCCGTCGCCCATGATCGCGACGCAGCGCGCCCCCGGGCGGCCCACCTTCGCGCCCATCGCCGCGGCCAGCGAGTAGCCGAGCGCGCCGTGCGCGCGGTTGCTGATGAAGTGCCGCCCCGGCAGCGCGAAGCGGTAGTAGGCCGACACGTACGGGCAGGGCGTGCCCGGATCCGCGACCACCACCGCGTCCTCGGGCAGCACGCGCTGCAGCGCGGCGATCAGCCGCTCCGGGCGGATCGGCGTGTCGTCTCCCGCGGCCAGCGCGTCGAAGGCGTCGAACTTCTCCGCGAGCGCCGCCGCGACCCGCGCCCTCGCGTCCCCGGGGGCGCGGCGCGCGATCGCGCCGCGAAGCGCCTCCAGCGCGAGCCGGGCATCGCCCACCACGGCCGCGTCGGTCGGGTAGCTGGCCCCGATCGCGGCCGGGTCCACGTCCACGTGCACGATGCGCGCCCCGCCCGGTGCCGGGTGCCGCCAGCGCTCGGTGGTGACCGAGCCCGCGCGGCAGCCGACGAACACCACCGCATCCGCGGCATCCACCAGCGCGCGGGTCGGCAGCGTGCCGCCGTTGCTGCCGACGACGCCGGCGGCCAGCGGATGGCGCTCGCCGATCGCGCCCTGGCCGCTGACGGTGGTCGCCACCGGCGCGTCCAGCGCCTCGGCAACGGCTTCCAGCGCCGCCTCGGCTCCGGCGATCACGACGCCGCCCCCGCACACGAGCAGCGGCCGCGCGGCGGCGTCGAGCACCTTCGCGGCGGCCTCGACGTCGCGCGGATCCGGCGCGACGGGCCGCGCCGGGTAGCGCCCGTGGGCGGGCTCGCCCCACACGTCGGCCTCGTCCACCGCGGCGCGCTGCACGTCCAGCGGCAGACCCAGGTGCGCGGCGCCGGGACGGCCGCAGCTCATCTCGCGGAACGCGCGGCGCACCGCGCCGGGCAGGCCGGCGGCGGTGTCGATCACGGTGTTCCACTTCGTCAGCGGGCGCATCAGCGCGGCCTGGTCCAGCTCGGTCAGCGTGAAGCGCCCGCGCGCGCTGACCGACACGTCGGTGGTGATCGCGAGCACCGGGATCGAGGACTCGTTCGCCTCCACCAGCCCCGGCAGGATGTAGGTCGCGCCGCCGCCGCTCGGGCCCTCGCACACGCCGACGCGGCCCGTCACGCGGGCATAGCCGTCGGCCATGTACGCGGCGTGGCGCTCGTCGCGGGTGAGCACGTGGCGGATGGACTGCCCGGTGCGGAACAGGGCGTCGTAGAACGGCAGCGAGGTGTCGCCGCACAGGCCGAAGATCACCTCGACGCCGTGCGCCTCGAGCAGGCGCACCATCGCCTCGGCGCCGTCCAGCGTGTTACGTGGGCTCATCGGTCTCTCGACTAGGCGTCTCTCGACTAGGGGTCTCTAGACTCGGGGTCTCTCGGGTCGGGCCGCGTCAGGCCGGGATCTCGCCGCCGGCCGTCGTGCGGTGCATCAGCCGCGGGTGGCTCTCGTCATAGTCGCGCACCGCGTAGTGCATGGTGCAGCGGTTGTCCCACATCAGCACGTCGCCGGGCGCCCAGCGGTGGCGGTACACGTTCTCCGGGCGCGTCGCGTGGCGCGTGAGGAACGCGAGCAGCGGTGCGCTCTCCTCCCGGCTCATGTCCTCGAAGCCCACCGTGAAGTGCGGGTTCACGAACAGCGCGGTGCGCCCGCTGTGCGGGTGGGTGCGCGCGACCGGATGCAGGGACGGCGGCGGCACGTCGGTGATCGGCAGCGCGTCGGTGCCTTCCTCGGCGCTGCGCCGCAGCGTGGCCTCGCCGCTGTGTGCCGCGCGAAGGTGCGACAGCATTGCCTGCATGCCGCCGGAGAGCTGCTCCCACGCCGCGTACATGTTGCAGATCATCGTGTCGCCACGGCCTTGCGGCACCTCGCGGGCGTGCAGGATCGACGCCGCGGGCGGCCGCGGCGCGTGGGAGATGTCGGAGTGCCAGTAGTCGTTTCGCGCGCCGCGCTGACCGGGACGGTTGCGCAGAATCAGCACCTGCGGGAATCCCGGCACCGTCGGCCGCGTGTTCAACGGGTGCGGCTCGGCCGGGCCGAACAGCTCGGTGAAGCGCACCTGTGCCTCCGGCGACAGGTCCTGGCCGCGGAACAGCAGGCAGCAGTGCTCGTACAGCGCCGCCTGCACGTCGTCGGTCTCGGCGTTCGACAGCGCCCGCGAGAGGTCCACCCCGCGGACCTCCATGCCGATGCCGCCACTGAGCAGATGCATCTCCATCAACGTCGTCCCCTGGCTGAAGTCACGGTCGCGCCGTCCCGGAAGCGATCGCCTCGATCGGGGCACGCGGGGCAACCCGGATCCGGCGCGCGCGCCGCGTCCCCGTCGCGGTTCAGGCGCGCGCGTCGCGGATCATGTTGCGGGCGATGATGAGCTGCTGGATCTGGCTGGTGCCCTCGTAGATCCTGAACAGCCGCACGTCGCGATAGAAGCGCTCCACGTGGTAGTCCGCAATGTAGCCGGCGCCGCCGTGGACCTGCACCGCGCGATCCGCGACGCGGCCCACCATCTCGGTGCACCAGTACTTGCAGATGCTGGCCTCGGTGCTCACGTCGCGCCCCTCGTCGCGCCGGCGCGCCGTCTCCACGACCATGCATCGTCCCGCGTAGGCTTCGGCCTTGCTGTCGGCCAGCATCGCCTGAACGAGCTGGAATTCGGCGATCGGCTTGCCGAACTGCTCGCGCTCCAGCGCATAGGCGAGCGACATGTCGATGAGCCGCTCGGCCACCGCCACGCTCACCGCCGCGATGTGGATGCGGCCGCGGTCCAGGGTCTTCATCGCGGTCTTGAAGCCCTGTCCCTCGCGATCGCCGATCAACGCGTCGGCGGACACCTTGCACTCGTCGAAGATCACGTCGCACACCTGTGCGCCCTTCTGGCCCATCTTGCGCTCCGGCGTGCCCAGCGACAGGCCCGGCGCGTCGCGCGGCACCAGGAACGCGGACACGCCGTGCGCGCCGCGGCTGTCGGGATCGGTGCGCGCGAACACCGTGAACAGGCCCGCGACGTGCGCATTGGTGATGTAGCGCTTGGCGCCGTTGAGCACCCAGCCGTTGCCGTCGCGGCGCGCGCTGGTGCGAAGCGAGCCGGCGTCGGAGCCGGCGCCCGGCTCGGTGAGGGCGAAGGAGCCGATGATCTCGCCGGCCGCCAGCTTCGGCAGGTAGTGGCGCTTCTGCGCCTCGGTGCCGTCCATGACCAGGCCCTGGGAGCCGATGCCGATGTTGGTGCCGATCACCGATCGGAACGCGGGCGAGGTGCGTCCGAGCTCGAAGGCCACGCGCACCTCCTCGCTCATCGTGAGGCCCAGGCCGCCGTACTCCTCGGGAATGGTCAGGCCGAACAGGCCCAGCTCGCGCATCTCGCCGATGATCGCGTCGGGCACGCGGTCATCGGCGTCTACGTCGGACTCCAGCGGGATCAGCCGCTCGTCGACGAAGCGGCGCACCGTCGTGACGAGCTGCTCCAGCGTGTCGGGATCGAGGGACATCGGGCTCTCCGGGTTCAGTCGAGCAGGGACGCGGCCCGGTCGGCGGTGACCGGTGCGGCGTCCAGCAGGTGGTCGATGCAGGCGCGCTCCCACGGGCGGTGGCCCGCGTCCAGCGGATCCTGCGCGGCGAGGCGGTGGTCCAGCACCATGCGCGCGAGCAGCAGCCGGCGTGCGTCCTCGCCGCGGGCGCCGAGCGCCGCGCCCTCGGCCGCGAGCAGGACCGCGCTGGCGGCGTCGTACAGCGCGGTGGCCGCGCGACGGCACAGGTCTTGCGCGGTGTCGTCGTCGGCGATGCGCCCGACCTGCACGGTCGCGCGCTCCAGCGCGTGGGCGAGATCCGTGCGCAGCCGGCCCGGCAGCCGCGCGCTGCCCTCGAGAATGTCGTGCAGCGCCCGCGCGAGCGCCTCGTGGCCGCGGTCCTTCGCCGCCGCGCGGCGCACCGCGTCCAGGGCGACGATGTTCGAGGTGCCTTCCCACAGCACGCCCACGTGGGCGTCGCGCACCAGCCGTGCCGACACCCAGTCCTCGATGTAGCCGTTGCCGCCGCGCACCTCCATCGCCGCGGTGGCGACGCGGATGTTGTCGCGGCACGCGCGCAGCTTCAGCAGCGGCGTGAGGATGCGCAGCAGGGCCGCGGCACCTTCCGTCTCGCGCTGCACCGCGTGCATCACGCGCGCGGTGTAACAGGTCACCGACAGCGCCTGCTCCGTGGGCAGCAGGATCTTCATGAGCTGGCGGCGCATCAGCGGGAATCCGGCGACCCGGCGGCCGAACGCGATGCGCCCCTCGGCCGCCGCGCGCGCCTCGTTCCAGCAGCGGCGCATCATCGCGGCGGCGCGCACGCCGTGGGACAGGCGCGACAGGTTCACCTGGTCCAGCATCTGCTTCAGTCCGCGCGACGGGTCGCCCACGAGGTACGCGAGCGCCCCCTCCAGCTTCACCTCGCCGCTGGCCATCGAGCGCGTGCCCAGCTTGTCCTTCAGGCGCACGATCCGGCACGCGTTGCGGGTGCCGTCGTCGAGGACGCGCGGCATCAGGAACAGCGCGAGGCCGCGGGTGCCGGCCGGCGCGTCCTCGGGGCGCGCGAGCAGCATCGCGACATCGGCGTCGGTATGCGAGCAGAACCATTTCTCGCCGTACAGCCGCCAGTGATCGCCGTCGGGCACCGCGACGGTCTCGATCGCGCCGACGTCGGAGCCGCCGGCCTTCTCGGTCATGAACTGCGTGCCGGTGAGGCGCTCGCCCGGGTCCTGGCTCAGCATGCGGTCGAGGTAGCGCCGCTTCAGTGCCTCGTCGCCATAGCGCGCGAGCAGGAAGGCCGAGGTGTCGCTGACGCTCACCGGGCACATGATCCCGAACTCCGCCTGCACGAAGAGGTACTGGAACGCGTACTTCGCGAGCGGCGGCAGCGGCCTCGGCTCGCCCAGCACGCCGGCACGGTGGCTCATCGCGTGCAGCCCCAGATCCTCGAACGCGATGCGCTCCATCTCTTGGTAGGCCGGGTGGTACTCGATCCACTCCTGGTCGCGGCCGAAGCGGTCCCGCGGGTGCAGCACCGGCGGGTGGCGGTCGGCCTCGGCGGCGAGCGCGTCCAGCCGGCCGCCGGCCAGCCGTCCGAGCCGCTCGTAGTGCGGCCACAGGCGCCGGCGCACCGACTCGTCCAGGTACAGGCCCAGCAGCGCCTGCAGGCTCGCGTCGAGCGCGAAGAAGTCCTGGCCGCGGCAGTCGGGCGCGACGGCCCTGGATCCCGTGGGCGTCGGCACGGCCGTGTCGGTGGCGGCGCCTGCCGCGTCCTCGGCGGGCCCGGGCGCGCCGTCCGCGGGGCCCGCCGGCCCGTCGCCGGCGCCGCGGTGCGTCTTCAGTGGCGTGGACATGGCGGCCTCCTCCGGTGGCGCGGCAATGATAGTGCTTTCAGCGGCGGCGGGTCCGCGCGCCGTCGCGTCCCCGTCGGCGCGCGGCCCGCGCCGCGGTCCCGGGCGCACCGCGCAGCGGCGCCGTCGCGTGCCGCGCGCCAGCCCCGTGCGCCGGCCACGGCAGCGTCCTCGCGCCCGGTGCGGCGATGCATGCGCGCCCGGCCCGGACGTCACACGTTCCGCGTGCACGCCACCCGCGTTCGGTGCGTGGACGCCACTCGCGTGCGGTGCGTGAAGCCCACCGGCGTGCGGTGCGTGAAGCCCACCGACGTGCGGGGCGTGATGCCCATCGGCGCGCGGTGCGTGATGCCCATCGGCGCGCGGTGCGTGATGCCCATCAGCGCGCGGTGCGTGATGCCCATCAGCGCGCG
>CBDUCN010000079.1:0-17260 GCA_965365655.1 uncultured Gammaproteobacteria bacterium
CGCCGTCGTCTGGCGGTGCCGTGCCGGCGCCGCGCCGCGAGCCGTGCCATCATGGCGCCATCCACGCGGGAACGACGCCGGGGGGGCGGGCACATGGCCGGGAGACTGCAGGACAAGGTCGCGCTGATCACCGGCGGCGCGTCGGGCATCGGCCGCGCGAGCGCGCAGATCTTCGCCCGCGAGGGTGCGAAGCTGGTGCTCGCGGACGCGAACGGCGACGCTGCCGACGCGCTCGCGAAGGAGCTCGCCGGGAGCGGCGCCGAGGTCCACGCGGCGGCGCTGGACGTGCGCGATCGCGCCGCGGTGGAGGCCACCGTCGCCGGCGCAACGGAGCGTTTCGGCCGCCTGGACGTGCTGGTGAACTCGGCCGGCATCTCCGGGCGTCACGTGCCGGAGGGCGCGGACTTCGAGGAGGCGTGGCGCCTGATCATGGACGTCAACGTGCGCGGCACGCTGCTCGCGAGCCACGCCGCGGTGCAGGCGATGGCGAAGACCGGCAGCGGCTCCATCGTGAATCTCGCGTCCATCATGAGCGTGGTCGTGCACCCGCCGGGCTACGGCCTGTCCGACGGCTTCAACGCGTACAACCAGAGCAAGGGCGCGATCGCGCAGCTGACCCGGGACCTCGCGGTGAACTCCGGCCATCCCGGCATCCGCGTGAACGCGGTGTGCCCGGGCTTCGTCGAGACGCCGCTCACGACCGCGATCTGGAACAACCCGAACCTGCGCTCGGCGATGGAGTCGCGCCATCCGATCGGCCGCCTCGGGCGCCCGGAGGAGATCGCGAGCGTGATCGCGTTCCTCGCGTCCGACGAGGCGTCGTTCGTCACCGGCGCGGTGTGGATGGTGGACGGGGGCTACACCGCGGTGTGAGCCGGGCCGCGCCCGGCGTGGCGCGGCACCGGAGCGGCGGCGGGCGCGGCGCCGCAACGGGGACGCGATTCCCGCGATCCTTTATCGTGGCGCGTCGGGCGGCGTGTCCGCGCGCCGCGCCGTCCGCGCGGCCGGCGCCCCATCGCGAGACCGCGCGCTCGCGGCGCGGGCCCGTCCGTCCGCAGCCTCGAGGCACGACCGCACATGAAGGCCTTCATCGCGCGCATCCCGGCCACCGTGCAGGGCATCGGCCTCATGGTGATCGCGACGGTGTGCTTCACGAGCATGCAGACCGCGATCCGCATCGTCGCCGCGGACCCGGGCAACCCGCTTCCGCCGCTGGAGGTGGTGTTCCTGCGCAACGTGTTCGGCGTGATCGCGCTGGCGCCGGTGTTCGTGCGCTCGGGGCTGATGGTGTTCAGGACCCGGCGCCTGAAGCTGCATCTCGGCCGCGCGCTGGTGCAGTCCTTCGGCATGATGTGCTTCTTCACGGGGCTCACGCTGATCCCGTTCGCCGAGGTCACCGCGCTCAGCTTCTCCGCGCCGCTGTTCGCGACGGTGCTCGCGATCGCGGTGATGGGCGAGCGCGTGCGCATCCGCCGCATCAGCGCGCTGATCGCGGGCTTCGCCGGCGTGATGATCGTGATCCAGCCGGGCGCCGGCGCGCTGAGCGTCGGCGCGCTGCTGATCCTCGCGTCGTCGTTCGGGTGGGCGGTCGCGATGACGATCATCAAGTCCCTGTCGCGCACCGAGTCGTCGGTCACCACCACGCTGTACGCCGGCATCCTGATGGCGCCGATCACGTTCCTGCCCGCGCTGCACGTGTGGGTGCACCCGACCGCGGGGCAGCTCGCGTGGCTGCTGTTCATCGGCATCACCGGGACGCTGGGCCACGTCGCGTTCGCGCAGGCCTTCAAGCTCGCGGAGATGTCGGCGGTGCTGCCCCTCGACTTCCTGCGCCTGGTGTGGGCGAGCGCGTTCGGCTACCTGCTGTTCGCCGAGGTGCCCAGCCTCGCGAGCTGGCTCGGGGGATTGCTGATCTTCGCGTCGGCGAGCTACATCGCGTTCCGCGAGTCGCGCCTCGCGCGCCAGGGGCGGGCGGCTTCGACCAACGCCAGCAGCAGGAACGGAAACACGACCAGCACGTAGCGGGGCTCCATGAGGCCGGCCCGGGTCCACGTGCCGGGCACGCCGGGCCCCGGCGTGCGCGGCGCGACCGCGATCGACGCGAGCCTCGCGATGTGCCGCGCCACGCCCCGGGGTGCGACGAGCCGGGGGCGGAACCACGCCGCACGCGCGCCGCCGGGCTCGTCCCCGGTGCGTGAAATTGGTATACGTTCTTCCGGTCCCGAGCACGCCGCCGCCACCCCCGGAGCCGCCATGTATCTCACCCGCCACCTCACCCCCCACGGCGCCTGCTGGGCGGTCGACGGCGAGTTCCTGCCCGAGGGACTCGGCCTGGACCTGCTGCTGTCGCTGCCCGCGGCCGCGATGCACGACACCCTCGCGGCGGCGCGCAGCGGGCGCCAGGCGAGCGGCGACCTGCTGCCGCCGGTGGAGCACGCGCAGGAGGTGTGGGCCGCGGGTGTGACGTACCAGCGCTCGCGCGAGGCGCGCATGGCGGAGTCGCAGACCGCGGACATCTACGACAAGGTCTACGACGCGGAGCGCGTCGAGGTGTTCTTCAAGGCGGTGGGCTGGCGCGCGAGGGGCCACGGGCAGCCGATCCGCGTGCGCCGCGACAGCGGCTGGGACGTGCCGGAGCCCGAGCTCGCGGTCGTGATCAACGCCGACGGGGACGTCGTCGGCTACACCGCCGGCAACGACGTGTCGTCGCGCGCGATCGAGGGCGAGAACCCGCTCTACCTGCCGCAGGCCAAGGTCTACGACGGCTCGTGCGCGATCGGTCCCGGCATCGTCGTCACCGGCGCCGACGCGATGCGCGACCTGACCCTTCGCCTCACGATCACCCGCGACGGCGAGGTCGCGTTCGACGGCACCACCGCGACCTCGCAGCTCAAGCGCGGCATCGACGAGATGGCCGACTGGCTGACCCGCGAGCTCGCGTTCCCGCAGGGCGCGATCCTGCTCACCGGCACCTGCCTGGTGCCGGAGGACGACTTCACGCTGAAGCCCGGCGACCGCGTGCGCGTGCAGGTGGGCGACCTGGTCCTCGAAAACCCCGTCGAATGACAGGTGACAGGGGTCGAGTCCTGACATCTGACATGTCCGGGATGACTGGAAATCGGCACGCGTTCCGAGCATGTCAGATGTCAGGACTTGACCCCTATTGCTGCCGCTGCTGCTGTTGCCGCCGATGAATCTGGCGGGGCATCTGCAGCGCAGCGCGTGCGCGCGGGGCGACCGGCCGGCGGTCGCGGTCGGGGAGCGGGTGGTATGGCGCTACGCGGAGCTGGGCGAGCGGGCGGCGCGGCTCGCGGGGGCGTTGCGCGGGCGGCTGGGGCTGGTCGCGGGCGATCGGGTCGCGATCGTCGCGAAGAACTGCCCCGAGTACCTGGAGATGGTGTACGCGTGCTGGCACGCGGGCCTCGCCGCGGTGCCGGTGAACGCGAAGCTGCACGCGAGCGAGTTCCGCTACGTGCTGGAGCACAGCGGCGCGCGCGCGGCGTTCTTCACGAAGGATCTCGCGACGACGGTGGACGGGCTGGACGTGCCCGGGTGCACGCAGCGCGTCGAGGTGGGAAGCGCCGCGTACGCGGGACTGCTCGCGCACGATCCGGCGCCGCTCGCGGAGCGCGGCGGCGACGACCTCGCGTGGCTGTTCTACACCAGCGGCACCACCGGGCGTCCGAAGGGCGCGATGCTCACGCACCGCAACCTGTGGACCATGATCGCGTGCTACTTCGCGGACGTGGATCCCGGCGCGCCGTGGAACGCGATGCTGCAGGCCGCGCCGATGAGCCACGGCTCCGGGCTCTACGGTCTCGCGCACGTCGCGCAGGCCTCGTGCAACGTGCTGCCGGAGAGCGGCGCGTTCCAGCCGCGCGAGGTGTATGCGCTGATCGAGCGCTGGCCGCAGCTCGCGTTCTTCGCCGCGCCGACCATGGTCAGGCGCCTGCTCGACGACGACCCCGGCGGCGACACGGCGAACCTGAAGGTGATCATGTACGGCGGCGGGCCCATGTACGTCGAGGACTCCCTGCAGGCCGTCGAGCGCTTCGGCGCCGGCAAGCTCTCGCAGCTCTACGGCCAGGGCGAGTCGCCGATGACGATCACCGCGATGGGCCCGGCGCTGCACGCCGACACCCGCCACCCGCGCTGGCGCGAGCGCCTCGCGTCGGTGGGGATCGCGCAGAGCGCGGTGGAGGTGCGCGTCGCGGACGCGGACGGCGCCACGCTGTCGCCTGGCGAGGTGGGCGAGGTGCTGGTGCGCGGCGACTCGGTGATGGCCGGCTACTGGCGCAACGACGAGGCCACCGCCGAGACCGTGCGCGACGGCTGGCTGCACACCGGCGACATGGGCGCGCTGGACGGGGACGGCTTCCTGACGCTGAAGGACCGCAGCAAGGACCTGATCATCTCGGGCGGCACCAACATCTACCCGCGCGAGGTCGAGGAGGTGCTGCTGCAGCACCCGCAGGTCGCCGAGGTGTCGGTGATCGGCCGCCCGGATCGCGAGTGGGGCGAGGTGGTGGTGGCCTACGTGGTGGCGGCGCCCGGCGCGGCGCCGCAGCCGGCGGCGCTGGACGCGTTCTGCCTCGAGCACCTCGCGCGCTTCAAGCGGCCCAAGGACTACCGGGTCGTGGACGCGCTGCCGAAGAACAACTACGGCAAGGTGCTGAAGACGGCGCTCAGGGACATGGATCGAAGCTGACGGCCGCGCCGCCGCGCGCGCCACCGGCGCGGGATGCGGCTGCACGCGCGGATGCCGCGTGGATCCACGCCTGTACGCTGCGCGGCGCGCGCGCGACAATCGGCGCATGAGTCTCGCCGATCACCTCCGCGCCCGGACCCGCGCGCTGCACCGCGAGGCCGAGCGCACGGGCGTGATGGCCGAGCTGCTGCGCGGCCGCCCGGCGCTGGCCGGACACCTGCTGCTGCTGCGCAACCTCGCGCCGGTGTACGAGGCGCTGGAGGCCGGGCTCGATCGCCACCGCGCCCACGCGGCGCTCGCCGGTCTCGCCCGGCCCGAGATCTACCGCGCGCCGGCGCTGGAGGCCGACCTCGAGGCGGCGGCCGGGCCGCGCTGGCGCGACGCGCTGCCGCTGCTCGAGGCGGGCCGCGCGTACGCCGCGCGGGTGCACGACGCCGCGGCCTGCGACCCGGCGCTGCTGCTGGCACACGCCTACACGCGCTATCTCGGGGACCTGAACGGCGGGCGGGTGCTGGACCGCGTGCTGCGCCGCATCGGCGCGCCCGGGCGGGGCGCGTTCGCGTTCTACGCGTTCCCCGGCATCGGCGACGTGCCCGGCTTCATCGCCGGCTACCGCGCGGCCATCGACACGGCGGCCGTCGACGCGGCGCGCCGCGAGGTCGTGCTGGACGAGGCGGTGGCGGCGTTCCGGCACAACATCGCGCTGTCGCGGGCCGTCGCGGCGTACGTCGCGCGCACCGACGACGCCGCCTGACGCGCGCCGCACGGCGGCGCCGCCCCGCCGACCCGCGGCGCTCAGCCCGGCTGCGGATCCTCCGCCGCGGGATCGGCGGCATCGCCCGCGTCTTCGTCCGGCGGCGCCGCGTACCAGCTCAGGTGCTCGAGCAGCTCCGCGGAGCGCGTCACCGAGCTGCGCACGCCTTCCAGCATGTCGGGCATGTGGGCGACGTCCACGCCGTCGGTGATCTCCAGCGCCGCGAGCTGCGCGTTCTCGACCACCGTGCCCAGCAGCTCCCGGTACGCGACGCCCAGCCGCGGCCCCGCAGACGCGTGCACCGACGCGCGGTGCGCGACCACGCCCTCCTGGAAGCGCCTTCGCGCGGCCTCCGCGCTCTTGCGCTCGGTGAGATCGGTGAACATCAGCACGAAGCCCAGCACGCGCTCCGACGACGCGAGCACCGGGTCGGCGCGCATCAGCAGCGGGCGCGGCTCGTCCGTGCCCATCAGCAGGCTGACCTCGCCGCGCCACGGGCGCCAGTGTTTCATCAGCGCCAGCAGGTGCGAGCGCACCTGCTTCGGATCGCTGAACAGCGGAGGCAGGTCGTCAACCCAGTTCAGGTGCGGCTGCCCGGCGCGCAGCAGCTCGTCGAACGGGTCGTTGATCAGCAGGATGCGTCCCTTCGCGTCCGCGATCACGGCGGGCTGCTCGGCCTTGCGCACCTGCTCGCCCACCTGCTCGAGCTGGTGCTCCAGGATCAGCATGCGCAGCGAGCGGAACTGCTGCACCACGTCCGCGACCGACGCGCCGATGAGCCGCGCGGCGGCGAGATCCGCGGGCGTCCACGCGTCGGCGGTGCCCTCGACGACCTCGTGCCACTGCGCGAAGGAGCGCCGCGGCGACAGCTGCGCGGGGTCGTTGCCGATCTCCACCGGCTTGTTCGGATTGCCGCCCCACGTCACCGTGTGCTTGCGCTCCGGGCGGAACCACATCAGCAGCTCGCCGGGCGCGTTGGACACGCGCGTGGCGAGCAGGCCGCTGGCCACCGGATGCAGGCTCGCGAACTCCGGCTCGTCGAGGCCCAGCGACGCGGTCGCGTGCAGCGGCGCCGGCGCGCGCGCGTCCAGCCAGCGCGCGATGTCGCGCAGCTGCGGGGTGCCCGGCACCTCGCCCGCGGTGTGCACCTTCCCCTCGAACAGCAGCGCGGCCCCGGTCGCGTTCACCGGCTCGAGCACCGCCGCGCTGCCGTCGAACAGCGCGTTTCGCCAGTCACCCTCGCGCGAGACCGTGTCGATCATGCGCTGCTCGAGGCGGCGCACCGAGAGCTCCGCGTTCGCCTGCGCGAAGCTCTCCAGCGCCGCGATGCGCGTGGCGACGGTCTCCGCGAGCACCTCGACGGCTGCGCGCAGCTCGTAGCGCACCGCGCGCGGCGCGTAGTGGTGGCACGCGATCAGCCCCCACAGCCGGCCGCCCACCGCGAGCGAGGCGACCAGCGTCGCGCGCACGCCCATGTTCTTCAGGTACTGCAGGTGGATCGGCGACATGCTGCGCAGGAAGCACAGCGACATGTCCAGCTCCTGCCCCGATTCGGGCGAGCGTGCGGGCGCGACCGGCACCGGCGTGTACTCCACGTCCACCAGCACCCGCACGCGGTTGCGCTCGTAGAGCCGGCGCGCGATCTGCGGGATGTCGGAGGCCGGGTAGCGATTGCCCAGGTAGGCCTCCAGGTGCTGCTCGCGGGCTTCCGAGAACACCTCGCCGTGCCCGTCGTCGTCGAAGCGGTAGACCATCACCCGGTCGTAGCCGAGAAGTGTCTTCACGGCGCGCGCGGTGTCGTCGGCCAGCGCGCGCAGCCCGGGTGCGGCGACGACGGACCGCAACGCGTCGCGCACGTCGTGGGCGACCTCGACGGGCGGGCCCGCGCGCTCGAGCTCCACGACCAGCCCGCCGTCCGGGGGCCGGTGGAGCAGCACGTCCAGTGCCTCGCCGTCGCGCGCGGCGGGACAGCGCACCGCGACCGGGATGCGGTGCAGCGGATCGTCCAGGTACGGCCGGATGCGGGCGTCCACGCCGGGTGCGACCTGCGCCAGGGGCCGGCCCAGCGGATCGGCGTCCAGGGACAGGAACGCCGCCGCGTTCTCGCTGCGCTGCACGATGCGGAAGTCGCCGTCGCGGACCACCAGCAGCGCGCCGTGCGGCTGTATGGAGCCCGCGAGGTGGATCTGCTCGCGCTCGCAGTTCGACAGGTCGGCCTGCCCGAAGGCGGGTGCAGGCAGCGGGGGCGGCGTCACGCCGAGCTTCTCCGGACAGGACTACGGGTTGTCGTCGTCCGCAGGTTCCTCGTCCAGCGCGTAGCGCGCAAGCTTCGCGTACAGGCTCTGCCGGCTCAGGCCCAGCAGCTCGGCCGCCGCGGTGCGATTTCCGCGGGTCGCCTCCAGCGCGCGGCGGATGAAGTGCTGCTCGACCACCGCCACGGTCTCGCGGACCAGCGTGCGCATCGGCGTCCCGCCGATGCGCGCGGTCAGCGGCTCCAGCGCGCCACCCAGCTCCGGGGTGTCGTCCGCGGCGACGGCGCGACGGGAGACGTCGCGCACCAGGAGCAGCACGCGGTCGGGCTGCGCGCCGGCCACCGCCGAGATCTCCACCGGCGCCTCGCTGCCCAGCTCGCCGCGCAGCATCGCCGGGAACAGGCGCACGCGCCCGAGCCGGCGCAGCGTCGCGAGCAGCAGGTCGACCTCCATGCGCCCGCGCGCGAACCAGCGCTCCAGCGGCCCTCCCACCACCGCGAGGGTGGAGCCCACCTGCACCATCTCCAGGAACGCGTCGTTGGCCTCCTTCACGATGCCCTGCGGGTCCACCAGCAGCAGGCCGTCGGGCCCCTGGCGCACCAGCGCCGCCAGCGGGTCGGGCCGCGCCGCGCCCGCGGCGTCGGGCCGCGCGGAGGCCGCCGCGAGCTGCAGCAGGAACGCCTGGCCGGAGTCGGTGCGCAGCAGCGACGCGCGCAGCAGCCAGGGCTCGCGCGCCGGGCCCAGGTGTACGAGGATCCCGGGCGCCTTGCCGTGCTCGCGCGCCTGCTGCAGGGTCGCCTGGAACGCCGTCTGCTCCTCCGCGGGCAGCTCGGGCAGCATCTCGCGCTCGGCGACGTCCGCGCCGCGGTGCGCGCCGAGCCCGAGCGCGCGCAGCGCCGCCGGATTCGCGTCGACGATGCGCAGCGAGGTCGCGCGCAGCAGCAGCACCGCCTCGTTCGACGCCTCGAAGAGCTGGCGGTAACGGGTCTCGAAGTCGCGCAGCTTCCAGTAATCGCGCTCGAGGGTCTGCTGCGCCTCCAGCAGGCGCGACTGCAGCTCGGCCACCGCGCGCAGGCTCTTGCCCACGGCCAGCATGCCGGCGCCGGGCCCCAGGCACACGGTGGTGTACTCGACCGGCAGCTCCAGCCCGCTCGGGAATCGCTGGTTCACCTGCCGGAAGCCGGACACACCGTCGCGGCGGGCGTCCGCCAGCATGCGCTCGATCTTGCCGTCGTTGCCGTCGATGACGGTGTCGGCCCACGCGCACCCCAGCCAGCCGTCCACCGCCTCGCCGGCGACGCCGTCGCCGAGCGCGGCCTCGCGGATGACGCCGTCGGCGTCGAGCACGAGCTTGATGTCCGGCTGGGCGATGTTCACGCCGCGCGCGCCTGTTGTTGCGGCCCCGTCGCCGGCGGCCGTGAAAGACGGCGTGCCTGGCGCGGATCGCGGCAGGCCGGGCGAGACCTTGTCGAAGGTCGACAGTGTACGGACTGCGCGCGCCCGCGACCGTGCTTCGGGTTCCCACACGCGGCCCGCGCGTGCGCGCGGCACCGGGCGGCCGATGACGCGGCCGCGCGCGAGCCTGCCGCGGGCGCGGCGGGAGTCCCCGTCGCGGGAACGGTCCGGCAGTCCCGTTCCCGCACCATGCTCACGGCGGCACCAGCCCCATCAGGTGGGCGAGGTCCTTGAAGAAGATGCGCACGTGCGCGGCCGGCCGCGCGCGCACCAGCTTCTTGTGCATGTACGCCTCCCAGGTCAGGCGCTGCACGTCGCGGTCGCTGCACATGCTCACGAAGCGCTCGCGGCGCCGGTCGCTCGCGTACCAGAAGCGCTGCATGATGCCGAGGATCCAGAACACCCGGCCGTGCAGCCGCATGAAGCGGCGGCGCGCTTGCGCGAGCGCGCGCGGATCGCGGCTCGCGAGGAACTCGTGCGCCGCTTCGGCGGCGAGCCGACCGCCGACCATCGCGTAGTAGATGCCCTCGCCGGACGCCGGCGCGACGACGCCCGCCGCGTCGCCCGCGAGCACGACGTCGCGGCCGTCGTCCCAGCGCTTCAACGGGCGCAGCGGGATCGGTGCGCCCTCGCGGCGCAGCGTGCGCTGGCCGTCGAGTCCCGCGGCGCTGCGCAGCGATCCGGTGGCCCCGCGCAGCGAGAAGCCCTTGCGGGCCGATCCCACGCCGACGCTCACCGTGCTGCCGTGCGGGAACACCCACGCGTAGAAGTCGGGGGACAGGCGTCCCTGGTACCAGACGTCGCAGCGCGACGGGTCGTACGCGTCGCCGGCGCCGCCCGCGGGCGCCTCGACGATCTCGTGGTACGCGGCCACGCAGGGCACCTTGCCGCCGCCGGGGATGCACTCGCGGGCAACCGCCGATCGCGCGCCGTCGGCGCCGATCACGACGCGCGCGCGCACCGATCGCTCCTCGTCCCCGTCCGCGCAGCGGTAACGCACCCGCGCCGTGCCGTCGGGGTCGCGGTCCCGGCCGAGGTAGCGCCCGCGGCGCCGCTCGGCGCCGAGTCCCGCGGCGCGCCCGCGCAGCCATTCGTCGAACACCTCGCGGTCGACCATGCCGACGAAGCCGTTCTCGATGGGCATGTCCACCCGGCGCTCGGACGGCGACACGATGCGTGCGCCCGCGACCTTCGCGACCAGCAGCGCGGGCGGGATCGCGAACTCCTCGAGCAGCTTCGGCGGCACCGCGCCGCCACAGGGCTTGATGCGCCCGCCGCGGTCGAGCAGCAGCACCCGGCGGCCGTTGCGGGCGAGGTCGGCGGCCGCGGTGGCGCCGGCCGGGCCGCCGCCCACCACCACCGCGTCGTAGGTTCCGGTCGTGCTCATGAGTCGTGTTTCCCCGTGCCGTGCGCCGCGCCGGGCGCGGGCGTGTCGTCGTGTCGTTCCCGCGTGTCGCGGCCGGCGCCGTCCGGGCGCGCCGGTGCGGCGCGCCCGCGGGCCGCGATCGCGGTTCCGCGCAGCGCTTCGCCGGCCGCCGCGTCGCGGTGCGTCACCGCGGACGCCGCCGCCGTGGCGTGCGCCGGGCGCGCGCCGTCGCGCTGCGGGCCGAGGCCGACGCGCCGGCGCCGTCGTGCGTCGAGCCGTGGGCGAAGGTCACCGCGACGCCTGCGCCGTCGTGCATCGGGCAGGACGCGAAGGCCACTGCGAAACCCGTGCCGTCGTGCGTCGAGCCGTGGGCGAAGGTCAGCGCGACACCTGCGCCGTCGTGCGTCGGGCAGCGCGCGAAGGTCGCCGCGACACCTGTGCCGTCGTGCGTCGGGCAGGACGCGAAGGTCACCGCGACACCTGTGCCGTCGTGCGTCGGGCCGTGGGCGAGGGTCATCGCGACACCTGCGCCGCCGCGGCGCGCGGCGCGAATCCGGCCGCGATGCGCGCGGGCCGTGACGCCGGCGCGCGGTCCACCCGCGAGGCCAGCACCGCGGAGACCAGGAACAGCGCCGCCTCGGCGGCGAACACCACGCCGTACGCGGCGGCCGGCGCGTCGATCAGGCTCCGCGTGAGGTCGATGGCGGCGGTGCCGATGAACCCGCCGAGGCCGAACGCGATGGCCTGCGCGGCGCCCCACAGCCCCATGCGCACGCCCTCGCGGCGCTCGCGGCCGGCGTCGACCAGGCCCATCATCGAGCCGATCGCGGCGACCGCGAAGGCGCCGTTGGCGACGCCCAGCGCGAACACCGTGCCCGCGAGGGGCCAGCCGGGGCCGGCGAATCCGCCGATGCACAGCGCGAGCAGCGCGGCCGCCGACGCGATGCAGCCGCCGATGGTCCAGGCTTTCAGCGAGCCGGCGCCGCGGCCGGCGCGGCGCGCGAGGGCGCCGGCCAGCGCGACCAGGATCATGCCCAGCATCACGCCGCCGTGCTGCACCCCGGCCAGCCGCGTGGACTCGCCCGGCGTGAGGCCGAACACGGTCCCGGCGAACGGCTCCAGGATCAGGTCCTGGGCGCTGTAGGCCAGCATCGAGACGAACACGAACACCGCGAAGCGGCGCGCGCGGGGCTCGGCCCACACCTCGCGCAGCGCGTCGCGGAACGCCGGCGTGCGTGCGTGCTGCGCCGCCGCGGCCGTGCGCTCCCCCGCTGCGTGCTGTGCCGGCGCGTCCGCGGCGAGTGCGCGCTCGACGTCGCGCACGCGCTGCGCGCCATCTGCGTCACGCACGCGGTGCGCGCCCTCTGCGTCGCGCACCGCGTGCACGCCTTCGACGCCCTGCACCGCGTGCGCGCCCTCGACGTTCCGCACCGCGAGCACGGTCACCACGAAGGCCAGCGCGCACACGCACGCGGTGACCTGCACGAGGCGCAGCGGCGAGAACGGATCGAGGAAGTGCCCGGCCACCGTCGCGGTGATCACGAAGCCCGCGATCATCATCAGCCACACGGTCGTGGCCGCCGCCGCGCGCCGCCGCGCGTCCGTGCGCTTCGCGAGCAGCACCAGCAGCGACGTGCCGCTGGCGCCGACGCCGGCGCCGATCATCACGAACGACAGCATTGCGAGCGCGGTGCCCGCGGCCGCGTCGCTCGCCATCCACGCGGTGGCCAGCGCCGCTCCGACGCCGCCCAGCGCCAGCACCGCCATGCCGCCGACGATCCACGGCGTGCGCCGCCCGCCGACGTCGGAGCCGTAGCCCATGCGCGGGCGCAGGATCTGCACCGCGTAGTGCAGCGCGACCAGCGCGCCGGGCAGCATCGCCGCGAGACCCAGCTCCACCACCATCACGCGGTTCATCGTCGACGTGGTCAGGACCACGATCGAGCCCAGCGCGGTCTGCACGAGGCCGAGGCGAACGATGCCCGGCCAGCCGAGCGGGGCCGGCGCGCCGCTCATGACCCTGCCCCCGCCAGTGCGCGCACCGCGAACGCGCTGACCAGCATGCCGCTCACGTACAGCGTGACGCCGGTGGCGCCGTACCACGGCGCGAGCTCGCGCGGGCGCCGCACCAGGCGCGTCATCAGCGCGAGCTGCACCGCGAGCAGCAGCGCGACGGCGCCCGCGTGCAGCGGGCGGTCCCACCCGATCAGCAGCGCGACCACCACGGCCTGCGGCAGCGCCATCACGGCACACGCGAGGCGTGCCGCGGTATTCACGCCGAGCTGGACGGGCAGGCTGCGGATGCCGTGGCGGGTGTCGCCCTCCACGGCCTTGAAATCGTTCAGCGTCATGATGCCGTGGGCGCCCGCGCTGTACAGCAGCGCCAGCGCGAGCACCGGCGCGCCGGGCAGCGCGCCGCCCATGATCGCGGCGCCGGTGAACCACGGCAGGCCCTCGTAGCACACCGCGACCGCGGTGTTGCCCCACCAGCCGTTGCGCTTCAGCCGCAGCGGCGGCGCGCTGTACGCCCACGCGAGCGCGAGGCCGACCGCCGCGGCCGCGGCGACCCAGGGCCCGAGCACGCAGGCGACCGCGAACGACAGCAGCGTGCCGGCGACGGCCACGCGCAGGCCCCAGGTGCCGGGCACGCGTCCCGACGGGATGGGCCGCCCGGGCTCGTTGACGGCGTCGACGTGGCGGTCGAACCAGTCGTTGACGGCCTGGCTGGTGCCGCACACCAGCGGCCCCGCGAGCAGCACGCCGGCCACGGCCAGCAGCCACTGCGACGCGGAGACCGCGCCCACCGACGCGACGCCGCACGCGAAGGCCCACATCGGCGGGAACCAGGTGATCGGTTTCAGCAGCTCGAGCACCGCCGCCGGGGACGGCGCCGGGAGGAGCGGGAGGACGGACGCTGGCGTCGCGGGACGGGCCATGGGACACCGTGTTGCTGCCGCGGGAGCGTCAAGTAAAGCTTACAATAGCCCTGAGCGTCAATCGTCATGAAAAATTGACAGCCGGGTCGGATCGGCCAGGGGGCTCGGGAGCCCGCCGGCACCACCCGGCCGTCGGCGTGGGCTGTCGGAGCGGGCCGCGCAGGACCGGAATCTGCCCTGTGCGTTCGGGCCGCGCGAGACCCGGCCGTCGGAGCCGTCCGTGCTGATTCCGCACGCAGGACGCGGCCGCGCTCGACGCGATGGTGGTGCGCAGCCGCCCGCGGCCCGCGGGCCGGTCAGGCGTCGTTCGGGCTGCCGTCGCCGTCCAGGTCGCCGAGTCCGTAGCGGCGCAGCTTCACGTACAGGCTCTGCCGGCTGAGGCCGAGCATCTCCGCCGCCGACGCGCGGTTGTCGCCGGTGAGATCCAGCGCCGCCTCGATGCACAGGCGCTCGATCAGGTCGGTGGTCTCGCGCACCAGATCTTTCAGCGGCACGCGCCCGACCAGCTCGGTCAGCTGCTCCGCCGAGCGCGGCAGGGCGCCGGCGGCGGCCGGAGGCGGCGCGGCGCGGCGGGCGACGTTGCGGATCACGAAGCCGAGGCACGGCACGTCGCCGTCGGGCACCGACACGGCGGAGATCTCCACGTCCGTGGTCGTGCCCTGCTCGCCCCGCAGCACCGTTGCGAACATCCGCACCGCGCCGTGCTCGCGCAGGTTCGCGGTGAGCACCGCGAGATCCACCCCGGGGCGGCCCAGCCAGCGGTCCAGGGACCGGTCCCGCGCCTGCCCCTCGCCGGCGAGCTGCGCGAGCTCGAGGAACGCGCCGTTGGCGCTCAGGACGCGGCCCTGCGGGTCGGTGATCACGAAGCCGTCGGGCGCGTTGCGCATCACGTCCAGCACCGGCGAGCGGGTCTCCGGCGCCGGCGCGCCGGCCGTCGACGCGTCGCTGACGCGGACCAGCAGCGACGTGCCGTCCTCGTGGCGGAACAGCGACGCGCACACCAGCAGGTCCGGGCCGCCGTGCCGCGCCGTCACCCGCACCTCGTCCGTGCGCCCGACGGCGCGCACCCGGGCGAGCAGGTCGCGCACCGCGTCGTCGTCCAGCGTGGCGACGGCGTCCGGGAAGGTCTTGCCCGCGAGCTCCTCGCCGAGCAGCCGCGCCGCGGCCGGGTTCGCCTCGCGCACCCTGCGCGATCCGGCGTCCACGATCAGCACCGCCTCGCCGCACATCCGGAACAGCAGCCGGTAGCGCGTCTCCATGTTCAGCATCCGCGCGTAGTCGCGCTCCACGGACTGCTGCGCTTCCACCAGGCGCTGCTGCAGCTCGGCCATCGCGCGCAGATCGCGGCCCATCGCGATCACGCCGCCGCCGCTGCCCACCGGCACCGCCGTGTAGAGCACCGGCAGGTCGGCGCCGGTGCTCGTGACGTGGTTGACGTGACGCCAGCGCGGCGCGGCGCCGGCCGGCACGGCCAGCAGCTCGTCCACCTTTTCCCGGCTCTCCACCGTCACGGTCTGCGACAGCGGTCGGCCGACCCAGCCGCTCCACGCGTCGGCGTCGAGGTCGGCGCTGCCCAGCGCGACGTCGCGGATCACGCCGTCGCGGTCCAGGACCAGGGCAACGTCCGCGGCGGCCGCGATCGCGGCAGCCGCCCCCTCGGTGTCCAGATCGCCGAGGGATTGCAGGGGTGACTGGAAGGCGTGCACGAGCGGCTGGCGGAACTCGCTGTTTTGCGGGCGATGCTGCCGGGAAGGTCGGGCCCGGCCGACGGCCGGGCCCTCCGGATCACGCCATCATCGCAAGCAGGCTCTCGGCCTGCAAAGTGGCCTCTCGGGCGTCGCGCGCGGTGGCGTCGGCGCCGACCTCCGCCGCGAGGCCCGGGTGCTCCGTGAACACGCGTCCGCCCACCAGCACCCGCACGTCGCGGTTGCACGAGGTCTCGCGCACGCGCGTGATCTCGCCGGGCAGCCCGGGCAGCATCCGGTCGCCGCTCACCGACAGCCCGACCACCGCGAACCACTCGTCGCGCACGATGCGCGCGAGCGCCTGCGGGGTCTCCGCGGGCCCGCTGCGCACGTCCCAGCCCGCGCGGCGGAAGAACTCGGCCACCATGACCACGCCGAACATGTGCTGCTCGCCGGGCGCCGGCAGAAGCAGCGCGCGGTGCCCGTTCGCATAGTGGCGCGTGCGCTCGCGGAATGCCGGGCTCAGGTCGCGCAGCACCTGGTGCAGCCGGCACAGGCCCAGCGTCACCTCGGCGAAGCTGCACTGGTCCGACACCCAGAGGTCGCCCAGGTGGCGGGCGGCCGGCGCGAGCAGCTCCAGGTAGAGCTGCGCGACCGGGGTGCCGCGTTCGGACAGGGCCGCGACGTAGTCGCCGGCGGCCGCGGCGTCGCGCGCGAGCGCGAGCCGCACCAGCTCGCGCACCTCGTCGGCGCCGGGGCGCGGCGCCGTGCCCGCGGCGCCGGCCGCCGCCGGCTCGTCGCCGTGCGCCAGCATCAGGCGCGGGATGATCTGGGTCTCGATGGTGTCGATCAGCCGGGCCATCCGGTCGGCGGCGCCCGGGGGGGCGTCGTCGACGGCTTCCGGCAGCGGGGGGCAGGCCTCGGTGCCGCCTCCCCAGTCCGGGCCGCGCAGGGCCCCCTTGGTGTAACCGTTCATGCGTTTCCTCCTCCCCTCGCATGCGGAGAACACGACCGGTACCGGTCGCGCGGAGGTAAACACGACGAGACCCTCCATGAACCCGGCGTTTGCCGCTCCGTCGCTGGAGCGCTGCGGGTGCCGGGCAAGCACGAACCAGGCGGCATTCTTCTGGATGCCTGTTTAGCGTTGCCTGACCGCGATTGTCAAGTGATGTTTACGTTCAGCTAGATTGACAGTCCTGCCTCATGAGTCTAGATTTCTTGACATAGCGGTGTGGTTGGGAGGCCAGACACCGGGAAATTCCCCGGACACCGTCCGCAAAGCTGATCGAGATCAGGGCGGAGTTAAAAAAAGAGGGTGAGCGAGCCCCGCAACGCTTCGGGTTTTCTCTCCAAGAGGCACCCGTTGTCAAGTTCTCTTTACGACGGCCACCACGCGATGCGTCAGCAGCACAACGACCGAGCACCGGCCCTCCGCCCGCCCCCGCGCGCCTCGCGCAACGGCGGCTAGCCGTGCCCGCGACCCGCACGCGCGCCCACCCGCCGCTGTACACCGCGGCGCAGCGGCAGCGCCGGGACGCGTCGCGGTGGACGCTGGTGCAGGGGGTGCTGGCGCCGCTGCAGTTCCTGGTGTTCCTCGTCAGCCTCGCGCTGGTGCTGCGCTACCTGCACGGCGGCGAGGGGCTCGCGGCCGCGAGCGTCTCGGTGGTCGTGAAGACCCTGGTCCTGTACGCGATCATGGTCACCGGCTCCATCTGGGAACGCGAGGTCTTCGGCCAGTACCTGTTCGCGCGCGCGTTCTTCTGGGAGGACGTCGTGAGCATCCTGGTGCTGGCGCTGCACACCGCGTACCTGCTCGCGCTGTCCACCGGCTGGCTCGCGCCGCGCGAGCAGATGCTGCTGGCGCTGGCCGCGTACGCGGCGTACGTCGTCAACGCGGCGCAGTTCCTGATCAAGCTGCGCGCGGCGCGCCTCGACGCGGCGCCGTGCGCGCTCGCCGGCTCGCCGGCCGGGGCGGCGCGGTGAGCGCGGTCGCGCCGCTGCCCGCCGCCGCGTGCGCCGACGTGCCGGTGCTGGTCGAGCGCGGCCAGCGCGAGGTGTTCTGCGGCCTCACCGGCATCGTGTGGCTGCACCGCAAGATCCAGGA